>NZ_AP022613.1:2494855-2806712 GCF_010730195.1 Mycobacterium conspicuum | reverse complement strand
GCGTACCGCCCGCGAGGCCACGCCCGGCGCCTTGCGCACGGCGATGTGCGATCCACCCATCCAGAACCGGGACCGCATCTCCGCCCCCCGTTCCGTGGAGCGGACATGGTGGATGAACCAGCCGACGTCGACCGGCGCGTCACTGGCACCCAGCCGCGCGCAGATCGCGACGGCGTCGTCGCTGTCGGGCGGACAGCCCATCTCCGCGGGCGCGACGAATTGGATTGCGCCGTTGAGCATGCTGGAGCCGATGTACTCGCTAATCAGCGACCATCGACCGATGTAGCTCAAATCGTCCTTCCCGTCCTTCCACGCGGCGGACAGGTGCGCCCGCGGATGCCACAACTTGTAGCGGCGCGTGTCGCAGCCGTGCCAGCCGAACCACCATGACCACATCCGCGGGGTGACCCCGGGCATGTCGGTGAGCACCGATACCTGATAGCTGCCGTCGTCGAGGACGCCAAACCCGTTCTCGGTCTGCTGATAACCCTCCTCGGCGACGGACGCCGCGTCTTCGTAGGCCAACAGCGCCATCCCCCCTTGCAGGCCGTGCTGCAGCGCCTCGACGACATGCTTTGGCAGCGGGGCCATTTCGGGCTTGAAGAACTTGCCGAACGGCGTGTTCGCGTCGTCGCCGCGGTAGCCGAGGTACAGCTCGCCGGTCATCAGATTCGTCCCATCCAACTGTTGAACAACCCGTCGGGGTCGTATTGGGCGCGCAACCGGTCGAGCTTGGCCATGGCGTCGTCGGTGGCGAATCGCGCCGGGCGCTGACCGAGGTTTTCGTCGGCAAGCTGAATGCCAACGGCCAAGTGCGACATCGCCTCCATGTTGGACCGCGCCCAATCGGCATAGCGCGCGGCGTCGGCGGGATCCGTCGCGTCATTCCAAGAGCCATACAGCGCCAGGTAGATGTCGGCCTCGACGCTGTAGGCCATGTCCTGGCGGGGTGGGACGGGGCCCCAGTTCAGCCAGAGGAAGTGCGCCGGATGCGGCGGCAAGGTGTCGAGGATGGTTCGGATCCCCGGCAGCAGGTCTTCGGCCGGCGCCGACGTCCACATATTGTCCACCGCGTAATGATGGTCGGATAGGTAGTGGCTCATCGCGACGTCATACCAGGTAGGCAAATCGGTTGGCATATAAGGCACTTTCACTAGCGCCTTGTCGGCGACCGGGCAGGTGCCGAACAGCGCCAGGGCCTTTTCGGCCTCCTCCTCGGAGTCGGCGAACGCGGGCGACGCAAACGAGATGACGGGTTCTTCGATGCCCATGTTCGGTTCACCGCGGGACGCCACCGCCTGCAACTCGACCCGGGGGTCGACCTCGGCGCCCACGGCGCGCGCCCAGGTAAACACCTCGTCGGCCAGATCGAACGGGTAGAGATACACGCTGGTGCCGCAGACCGCCGGGCGCGGATACAGCTTCAGGTGATACGACGTGACGACACCGAAAAAGCCGGGCCCCGCCCCCCGCGCGGCCCAGTAGAGGTCGGGGTGGTTGTCTGCGTCGCAGTGGAGTTGCTCCCCGTCGGCGGTGATGACATCGACGCCGATGACACTCTCGACGGCCGGACCGTAGATCCGGCTGTTCCAGCCGTATCCGCCTTGCAACAGATACCCGCCGAGGCAGACGCCCTTGCAGTGGCCGCCCGGGAAAAACAGGCCCTGCTCCTGCAGGTCGGCCATGAGCAGGCTGCCGCCCTTGCCCGGACCGGCGACGGCGGTGCTGTTTTCGGCGTCGATCGTGGCGTGGTCGAGCCGACTGACGTCGAGCAGCACCGACCCGTCCCGCAGATGGTTGGCCGCGAAGCTGTGCCCACCCGAAACGACGCTGACCTTGAGGCCGTTGGCTTTGGCATAGCGCAGCCCGGCGACGATGTCGTCGGCGTCGACGGCCTGCACAATCACCTCCGGATAGCGGTCTGGCACCCGCTGATGCCAGACCGTGGCGCGGCGGGCCGACTCGTACCCGTCGTCGCTGCGGAACAGGTGCCGGCCTGCCGGTAGAGCGCTCATCTCGAACTCCTCGAAATCCACATTACGGTTCTTTGTAGTCCGCAATGCGGACCACTATAGTGGGATCGTGGCCCCGAGGGAACCAAACGCGCAGACAAATCGAGATGAAGGAATCCAGGTGCTGCGCCGCGCCGCGGCTGCGCTCGACGAGATTGCCGCCGAGCCCGGACAGTTGCGCCTGGTTGACCTCGGCGAGCGCCTCGGGCTAGCCAAGTCCACGGTTCGCCGGCTGCTGGTGGGCCTGGTCGAGGTGGGGTTGGCCAGCGTCGATTCGCAGGGCCATTTTTCGCTTGGCGAGCGCTTGCTGGGATTCGGCGGCGATGACGCGGCGCGCATCTCCGCCATCTTCCGGCCGACAATCGAGCGGGTCGCGCGCGCGACCGACGGAGAGACCGTTGACCTGTCGATACTGCGCGGGCAGCGGATGTGGTTCGTCGACCAGATCGAATCGTCGCACCGACTGCGGGCGGTCTCCGCGGTCGGCGTCCGGTTCCCGTTGAACGGAACGGCCAATGGGAAAGCGGCCCTTGCGGTCCTGGACGACTCGCAAGTCCAGGCGGCGCTGGCCCGGCTCGGCGCTGAGGTCGCCGACGGGTTGCGCAGCGACATCGCCGAAATCCGGCGCACCGGAATCGCGTTCGATCGCGACGAACACACCCCTGGTATCTCGGCGGCCGCGATAGCACGACGCACCTCGGACGACAACGTGATTGCGATTTCGGTGCCGGCGCCCACCGAGCGCTTCCTCGAAAAAGAGCAACGCATCGTCTCCGCGCTCCGTGCGGCGGCAGACTCACCCGCCTGGGCGAGGTGACCGTGCGGCCTCTTCCAGGAGATCGGCTGCGCTGGAAACGCTTTCGGCCGGCGTCGTCATCCGCGCGGCGATCTCTTTTGCCTGGTCGGCGTATTGCGCGGTGAGGATCAATCGTAGGTCGGCGACCAACGATTGCGGTGTGACGGCCGTGAATTGTTGTGCCGCACCGGCTTTCAATTCGGTAACGCCGGCCGCCCACACCGGCTGATCGAGCCAGAGCCAGAGAATCAGCATGGGGATTCCGGCCCGGAGCGCCGCGGCCGTGGTGCCGGCGCCGCCGTGGTGGACGGCCGCGCGGCACATCGGAAAGATGGCCGCATGGTCGACCGAACGCACAATCCGCACGTGTTCGAGATCTGGAACGGCGGCGAAGTCGTTTGGGCCGCTGCAAATCAAGGCCCGCTCCCCCAACTGCAGGCATGCCGCGCGGATCATCGCGACCGTGTCGGCGAAACGCTCGACCGGCGTGCTGCCGAAGCCGAAATAAATCGGCGCCGTGCCCGCCGCGACCCACGACACGACGTCGTCGTCGGCGCCGGTGGGCAGCTCCAGCGTGAGCGCGCCGACGAAGGGTTGTCGCTCGTTCGGTTCCACCCACTGCGCCGTCGGGGCGGGCAAGCAGAGTTCGTCGTAGGCCTGGATCTGTAGCACCGGCAGCGCCCATGGTCCGGGTAGCTGCGGCAGACCCAGCGCTCGGCGTTGTGCGTCGTCGGTGTCCTTGGCCACCGCGGCATACAGACCGTCGGATGACCACACTCGTTCGGGGAAGAAGTGCACGACGACCAGCGGAATGCCGTAGTACTCCGCGATATTGGCGGCCGGTCCCCGCTCGTTGAAGCCGGCCACCAACAGGTCGGCGCCATCGGCCAAGGATTTCAGCGTCGCGGTCTTGGCTGCCTTGACCCGGCCGACCCGCTCGACAACCTCGGAGAACATGTCGATCGGATTCCGGATCTTTGTCGCGAAGTCGCGGACGAAATCGGCGGCCGGATTCAGCTGTTCGCGCGAGTCGGGCCCGTAGCTGACCGCGGCGAGTCCCGCCGACTCGACGAAGCCGAGCATGTTGGGCGGGACCGCCATGCACACGTCGTGGCCGCGGCGCCGCAGCTCCCGGCCGACGGCCGCGCAGGGCTCGACATCGCCGCGACTTCCGTAGCTCGCCAGCACGATTTTCAGTCTGTCTTCGATGGGGCCCAAACCTCACTCGCGGTGGCTGCCTGCACGACATTCGAGCAGCAAGTGTGCCCTATCGGCACCGGGCAGGCGCGGGCCGCCCGCGCAACAGTCCCCCTCGATCAGCAGACCGACAGGGCCGAGCGCGCAAACAGCTCACCCCACTCGTGACGAGCCGCAGACTGCGCGTCACCGAAGCTGGTCGTCTTCTCGCCCCCACCGGCCAGGTGAACCAGCGCCCACGCCATCGCGAACACCGGCACCTTGTGGCGCTGCGCCGCGCCATGCAGTTCGTCGAAGGCCTCATCCGATCGGCACCGGCGCAGGCCGATGAGAATGCCGCGCGCCGTGTTGAGGATTCGGTCACAGTTCGGACCATTTGAGGCGTGGGCGGGAACCCAGTTCGCCGTCATGTTGTGCAAACCTCCCTGTATGCAGCACCGACATCCGCTACCCACGCGGAAGAAGAATCGGTGCGAGTGCGCGCAGTGCTCGACCCTGAGCCATATGGCGCCCCTGCCATGATTTGCGCGTCAATGCCGACGCGCCAGTCTGCGACGCACATCGGTATCCAGGCGTAATCGTCTCGGTATCGGCCGTTGGTCGGCGGTCCGCCCGCGTCGAGCCTCACATGATGGCTTTGAGATCCTTCGCCTTCGCGATCTCGTCCCAGTCCAGGCCGAGCTCGAGCAGCAATTCCTCGGTGTGCTGGCCATGCTCGGGCGCACGAGCGGGGGCCGGCGGGGTTTCGTCGAATTGCACCGGCGCCGCGACAATCCGGTATTCCTTGCCGTCACCGTCGACGTTGGTCACCAGGTAGCTGTTGGGCTCGACCTGCGGGTCGTTGAGGGTTTCTCGCGGCGTGGCCAGGGCGGCCCACACTCCCGGTTCGTCTTCAAGCACCGATTGCCAGTGGGCGAGATCCTGGCTGGCAAAAGCTGCGGCGAAAATTGCCGTCGCCGCGGCGGCGTTGGCGATCAGGTTGCTGGACGGCACAAATCGCTCGTCGGTGACCAATTCTTCCAGGCCCATCCGCCTGCAGAAGCCCGCCCAGAATTTGTCGGGCTGCAAAAAGACCAGCTGAATCCACCTGCCATCTTTGGTCTTGTACCGGTTCACCAGGGGATTGATGGCCAACCCGGGCGGGGCACCCGGAATGCCGTCGATGTCGAAGAATTCGGCCGCGCAAATCGACGGCGCGATGGCCCACATTGCCTGCGCCAACAGCGACGAGTCGACGATGCTCGGCTCGCCGGTCCGTTCCCGGTGGAATAACGCCGCGCACACGCCGCCGGCCAGGGTCGCCCCGCCCTGCAGGTCCCCGAAGCCCGGCCCCTGAACCGCAGGCGTGTCACTCCCGAACGGGGTCAGGGTATACGCGACCCCGCCACGCGCCAGGTAGGTGGCGGCGTCGAAGCCACCGTGATCGCGGTCCGGGCCGCGCACCCCCAACCCGGTGCCGCGGGCGATGATGATCTTCGGGTTGAACCCGCGGATGTCCTCGACGGTGAGCCGGGCCCGCTCCAGCGCGCCGGGCAGCCAATTGGTCAGGAAGACATCGGCACTGGCCAACAGGCGGCCGAACAACTCGCGGCCGGTTTCGGATTTGACGTCGATCGCGATGCTGCGCTTTCCGCGGTTGCCCAATTCCAGGATGAAGTCGGCGTCGACGCGGGCGGCTTCGCGGGTGAAGCCGCCAACCACCAACGCCCGTCCCGGATCACCCGCCGCGACGCCTTCCACCTTGATCACGTCGGCGCCCCAGTCCGCCAGGGCGGCACCGGCCGACGGCACGTAGGTCCACGACGCAAGTTCGACGATGCGAACACCGCTGAGAACGCCTGGCTTAACCCCTGCCGTAGCCATGTTTATGCCAACCCCCTCGGGCGTCGCGGTCTTTCTTGCTATTTTAGATATTCTAGTTACTGTAGGGGTTACTGTTAACCCGGCCGCAGCTTTCGTGGAAGAGATGCGATGGAGCCGACCATTGGGCCGATCCCGATCCGCGATGCGGTGCCCACGCGGCGAATCCCCGCGCCAGCCAACAGGCAGTCACTTCCCAGCGGCCCCAGAAGCTCTGGTAGCGAACGGCTTTGGGTCCGACGGCGGAATGTAGGCACTGGCATGAAGGACGGGCTATGGGCAGGGTGACGGGCAAGGTGGCCGTGATCAGCGGAGCCGCGCGCGGTCAGGGGCGTTCCCACGCGCGCATGCTTGCCGCGGAGGGGGCCGACATCATCGCGGTGGACCTGTGCGAGGACATCGAAACCAACGAGTATCCGCTGGCCCGACCCGAGGATCTCGACGAGACCGCGCGCCTGGTCGAGAAGGAGGGCCAGCGCGCCTTCACCGCGATCGCCGACGTGCGCGACCGCGTCGCCCTCTCCGCCGCGATCGACCAGGGTGTCGCCGAGTTCGGGCACCTCGACGTCGTGGTGGCCAACGCCGGCATCTGCCCGCTCACCGCGGGCCTCCCCCCGCAGGCCTTCGCCGACGCGGTGGACGTGGACCTGCTCGGAGTGCTCAATCTGGTGCACGCCAGCCTCAAGCATCTGAAAGCCGGTGCCTCGATCATCGTCATCGGCTCCAATGCGGCGTTCATGTCGTCGATGAACACCTCCGGCATCGATGGCGGTCCCGGCGGAGCGGGCTATGCCTTCGCGAAACTGGCTGCCGCGCACTATGTCAACGACTTCGCCCTGGCCCTGTCGAAGTTCTCCATCCGGATGAATGCGGTGCACCCGACCAACGTCAACACCGACATGCTGCACAGCGCGCCGATGTACCGGGCCTTCCGGCCCGACCTGAAGGAGCCGACGCGCGAGGATGCCGAGCCGGTTTTCCCGTTGGTCCAGGCGATGCCGATCCCCTACGTCGAACCCGAGGACATCAGCGAGGCCGTGCTGTTCCTGGCCTCCGACGCCGCACGCTACATCACCGGACAGCAGTTGCGCGTCGATGGCGGAGGCTTTCTCAAGGTCAAGCCGTGGTCCGGCGCATGACGCGGCCGGGCCCGATCATGCTGTCCCGCAACGGGAATGAGACACCGCAGTGACCGAGTCCCAAGAGACCCAGCGTCGCATCTATGAGCTGATGGTGCTGATGAAGGCGGCCGACGACCGGCTGTCCAAGGGCATCGGCACCGGCGAGTTCATGTGCGTGTACTGGCCGTCGCGCGGCCAGGAGGCGATCGCCGCCGCGATGGGGGTCGCGTTGCGACCCGACGATCAGCTGGTGACGACCTATCGCGGGTTGCACGATCTGATCGGCAAAGGCGTTCCGCTCGAAGAGATTTACGGCGAGATGATGGGCCGCACCACCGGCGCCAGCCGCGGCAAGGGCGGCACCATGCACATCGCCAAACCCGAGCAGGGCGTGATGCTGTCGACCGGGATCGTCGGCGCCGGACCGCCGGTGGCGGTGGGGCTCGCGCTGTCGGCCAAACGCAAAGGGCTGGACCGTGTCACGGTGGTCAGCTTCGGCGACGGGGCCACCAATACCGGCTCCTTCCACGAAGCGGCCAACATGGCGGCGCTGTGGGATCTGCCGATTGTGTTCGTCTGCCAGAACAATCTTTACGCCGAGATGACGCCGACGTCGGACACGATGAAGCTGGAGCACGTCGCCGATCGGGCCGCGGGCTACGGCATGCCAGGCGTCCGCGTCGACGGCAACGACCCGCTGGCCGTGAAGGCCGCGCTGGACGAGGCCCTGCAGCGGGCCCGTTCGGGGGCCGGCCCGACGTTCATCGAGTGCGTGACGTTCCGCTTCCGCGGTCATTATTTCGGTGACCGGATGCCCTACATCCCCTCCGAGCAACTGGCGGCGGCGATGGCCGCCGACCCGGTGCCACGCTTCCGCGAGCACCTCGCGGCAGCCGGCGTTGGCCCCGACGAACTCGACCGTGTCGACAACGAGGCGCTCGCGGCGGTGGAGTCCGCGTTGCAGACGGTGATGAGCGCCGATGCGCCGTCGATCGACGAACTCGACCAGGACGTGTACGCGGCCCCGCTCAAGCACCCGGTGTGAGCACATGGACGGCGAGGACATGCAGGAACGAGAGATGACGATGCGCGAGGCACTGAACCTCGCGCTCGACGAGGCACTAGAGGCCGACGATCGGGTGTTCTTGCTCGGTGAGGACATCGCCGATCCCGGCGCCTCCGGGCCGACCGCCGGACTGTCGACGAAATACGGGCACGACCGGGTCCTGGACACACCGATCTCGGAGGCTGCGATCGTCGGCGCCGCGATCGGCGCCGCGATCGACGGAATGCTGCCCGTCGCCGAGATCATGATCATGGATTTCATCGGCATCGCCGCCGACCAGTTGATCAACAACGCCGCCAAGCTGCGGTTCATGACCGCGGGGCGCACCACGGCGCCGATCACCATCCGCACCCAGGTCTATGCCGGGCTGGCCACCGGCGCAACGCATTCACAGAGCCTGGAAGCCTGGTTCATGCACATCCCGGGAATGAAGGTGATCGTGCCCTCCACCCCGCGCGATGGCAAGGGCCTGCTGACATCGGCGATCTTCGACCCGGACCCATGTCTGTTCGTCGAAACGATTCGCCTGCAAGGCAAGAAGGGACCCGTTCCAGTCGAACCCGGGTTTTCAATCCCGTTGGGCCAGGCCGATATCAAGCGGCCGGGCACCGACGTCACCCTGATCAGCTACGGACGCAGTGTGCACGACGCGCTCGCAGCGGCGGCCACCCTTGCCGAGCAGGGGGTCAGCGCCGAGGTCGTCGATCTGCGCACGCTGGTCCCCCTCGACGTGGAGACGATCGTCGACTCGGCCCGCCGGACCCGACGGGCCGTAATCGTGCACGACGCGGTGCAATTCGCCGGACCGGGAGCGGAGATCGCCGCGATCCTGCAGCACGAATTGTTCGGCGAGCTGGCCGCGCCGATCGAGCGGGTGGCCGCCAGGTTCGTCCCGAATCCGGCCGCGGCCGCGCTCGAGGCGCAGGTTTACCCGTCACCGCCGCGGATCGTCGAAGCCGCGTTGCGCAGCCTACAGAACGCCAAAGTTCATGGCTGAGTTCATCATTCGCATCCCACGGGTATCGGTGGCCGTCTCGGAGGCCGAGCTCACCGACTTGCTTGTCCAGGCCGGCGAGCACGTCGACGAGGGTGCGCCGCTGTATGTGATCGCCACCGAGAAGGCGGAATCTGAAATCGAAGCCGGAGCTTCGGGCACCGTGCAATGGACGGGCCAGATCGGGACCACCTACGACATCGGCGCCGAAATCGGCGTCATCACGTCATAACGAAGGAAGGTAAAGCCCTATGGACCTCAACGAGACCCGCGAGAGAATCGTCTACGAAAAGGAAGGCCCGATCGCGCGGGTCACGCTGAACTGGCCCGAGAAGGCCAACGCGCAGGACCAGAAGCTGGCCGAAGAGGTCGACGCCGCGCTGCTGGACGCGGACCGCGACTACGACATCAAGGTGCTGATCCTCAAGGCCAACGGCAAGGGCTTCTGCTCCGGGCACGCGATCGGCAACAACGCGGTCGACTATCCGGCGTTCGTCGAGGGCGCCCAGGTGATGGGCACACCGTGGAAGCCGCAGACCGACCTGTTCGTCAAGCCGATCCTGAACCTGTGGGAGTTTTCCAAGCCCACGATCGCCGCGGTGCACGGCTACTGCGTCGGCGGGGGCACCCACTACGGGTTGACGACCGACATCGTCATCGCCGCCGAGGACGCCTACTTCTCGTATCCGCCGCTGCAGGGATTCGGGATGCCCTCCGGTGAATGTTCAATCGAGCCATGGATTTTCATGAACTGGCGACGCGCGGCCTACTACCTCTACCTCGCCGAGGTCATCGACGCCAAGAAGGCGCTGGAGGTCGGCCTGGTCAACGAGGTCGTCCCGCGCGACCAGCTGGAGGCGCGCGCCGAGGCCATCGCCCGGCATATCGCCCAGGCGCCGATGACGACGCTGCTGGCGACCAAGGCCAACCTCAAGCGGGCCTGGGAGCTGATGGGCATGCGGGTGCACTGGCAAAGCTCCAACGACCTGGTCGCGCTCGCGTCGATCAGCAAGGACGTGCAGCAGCTGATCCAGACGGTGTTCAAGGACAAGGTGCTGCCGTCCGAACAGGCACGACGCCAGGCGGCCGCGGCGGCCGCATCGACCGACGGCGCCCCCACCGCGACGTAGGCCTTCGGGAGCCCGCAGGTGAACATCGCCGACCACGCGAGAACGGCTGCGCAGTCGCCGGCGCTTCTCATCGACGGTGAGGTGATCTCGTACGGCGAGCTGTACGCCAAAAGCCAACGGGTCGCCGCGGTGTTGCATGCCGCCGGGCTGCGCCGCGGTGACGGCGTGGCCCTGATCCTGCCGAACCGGCCCGAGTTCTTCGAAATCACCTGGGGTTGCCAGCTTTCCGGGCTCTACTACACCGCGGTCAACACGCACTTCACCGCCGACGAGGTCGCCTACGTCGTCGACGACTCCGACGCGAAAGCCGTCTTCGTGGACTCCTCGATGGCCGAGTTGGCGGCACATGTTCTTGCCGTCAACGCGGGCGTCAGGGCGCACATCGCTGTCGGTGGCAGCCTTCCCGGCTGGCACGCCTACCAGGACGCGTTAAGCGCGGCCGGCGACGCACCGCCGGTGTCGGACGGATCCGAGATGCTGTACTCGTCGGGCACCACGGGTCGGCCGAAAGCCGTACGCCGGGCGCTGCCGGCCGACGGCAACGGCTCGTGGGCGCAGTCGGTGCTGGAGCTGGCGCTGACCCACCACTACAAGATGGACCAATCCAGCGTGTACCTGTCCCCCGCGCCGATGTACCACGCCGCCGGAATCAATTACACGATGGCCGTCAACCGGGTGGGCGCCGCATCGATCCTCATGCGTAAGTTTGACGCCGAGACGGCGCTGCGGCTCATCGAAACCCACCGCGTCACCCATGCGCAATTCGTGCCGACGATGTTCGTGCGCATGCTCAAGCTGCCCGAGGCCGTCCGGCGGAAGTATGACGTCTCGAGTTTGCGGTGCGTGATCCACGCCGCGGCCCCCTGCCCGGTGGACGTCAAGCGGCGGATGATGGACTGGTTTGGGCCCATCCTTTACGAATATTACGGGGGCACGGAGGGATTCGCCGGGACCACGATCGGACCGCAGGACTGGTTGGCGCACCCCGGTTCGGTGGGCATCCCGATGGCCCCGGTGCACGTGCTCGGCGAGGACGGGCAAGAGCTTCCCGTCGGGCAGTCCGGGGAGCTTTACTTCGAGGGTGGACCCGACTTCGAGTACTTCAAGGACCCCGCCAAGACCGCCTCGGTGTCCAACGAACACGGGTGGCGCTCGTTGGGCGACGTGGGCTACGTCGACGAAGACGGCTACCTGTACCTGACCGACCGATCCACGTTCATGATCGTCTCCGGCGGGGTGAACATCTACCCGCAAGAGGCGGAAAACGTGTTGGTGATGCATCCCAAGCTGGTCGACGCGGCGGTGTTCGGCGTCCCCAACGACGAGTTCGGCGAGGAAGTCAAGGCCGTCGTGCAGCCGATCGACGGAGTCACGCCCGGACCCGAGCTCGAGGCCGAACTCATCGAATACTGCCGGGCCCACCTGGCGGGCTACAAGTGCCCGCGCACAGTCGAATTCGACCCGGAATTGCCCCGGGACCCAAACGGCAAGCTCTACAAGCGGCGCATTCGCGAACGCTACTGGCAGGACCGGGCGTCGAGAATCCTATGAACACGAACAAGGATTTGTCATCATGACCAACGTGAACTGGACCCCGCTCCCGGTGCCGTGGGCGGTGCAGTCCGCCGACCGGATCCCCAAGCAGCGGTACTACGACCCGGAGTTCTACGCGCTCGAAAACGAACTGCTCTGGCCGCGGGTGTGGCAGATGGCATGCCGTCTGGAAGAGATCCCGAAGCCGGGCGACTACGTCGAGTACGAGATCCTCGACGAGTCCATCATCGTGGTCCGACTGGACGCGGACAACGTGCGCGCCTACCACAACGCCTGCCGCCATCGCGGCGTAAAGCTGGTGCAGGGCAACGGGAATCGGCGCACCTTCGTCTGCCCGTTCCACGGGTGGTGTTGGGGCATCGACGGCCGCAACACCTTTGTGCTGCGCCCCGAAGAGTTCGACGAACACAACCTGGACCCCGACGACCTTCGCCTCGTCGCGGTCCGCTGTGAGCTTTGGGGCGGGTGCGCGTGGATCAACCTCGACGACGACGCCCCGCCGTTGCGCGACTGCTTCGAGCCGTTCGCGTCCATCTACGACGCCTGGCAGGTGGAGTCGCTGCGCGTCGAGTGGTGGCAGTCGTGCCGGCTGCCGGTGAACTGGAAGCTCGCGACGGCGGCCTTCATGGAGGGCTATCACGTCCCGCAGACCCACCCCCAGCTGCTGCCGTCGAGCATGCCGAAGTCCTCGGCGGCACCGGGACTCATCCAGACCAACCTGTACTTCATGCGCACGCTCGGCGAGGGCATGGCCGGCATGACGCACGAGAACGACGTCCGGATCGCCGAGGGTCTGCAGGACCTCGAGTTGCCGTCCGATCCGGCCGAGGCGATGGCCGTCTGGCGCCGCACCCTCAACGACGCCATCGTGCACTGGCATCGCGCCCGCGGCTGCGACATGCCCGACCTCAACGAGTTGGCGGAACGCGGCATCACCGAGGCGATCAATTTCGCCTTCCCGCACTACTTTGTGCTGCCTCAGTACAGCAGTGCCTCCTCGTACCGGATCCGGCCGCTGGGTCCCGAGGAGACGCTGTTCGAGATCTGGTCGCTCACCCGCATCCCACCGGATCAGCTCACCGAAAAACCGACGCCGCCGGTGCCGATGGCACCCGACGACCCACGCTGGCCACCGATCCCCGCCCAGGACTTCTCCAATCTACCCAGGCAGCAGAAGGGCTTGCACTCCAAAGGGTTTGAGTACATGCGCTTGTCCAGCCGGATCGAGGGGTTGATCTCGAACTTCGAACGCGTCATCGACGGCTTCCTCGCGGGTCTGCCGTACGACGCGCTGGTACCGGCAATCCAGAAGACCAACACCACCATCGACGTGCCCATGGTGGATCTGGGCTTCACTTCACCCGTCGGCACGGAGGCGTGATGGACATTCGGTGGGATCGCTCGGTTGACCTGCTCATCGTGGGCAGCGGCGGCGGTGGCCTGGTGGCCGCGCTGGCGGCGCTCGATTCGGGGATCGAGCCGCTGGTGGTCGAAAAGCAGTCTCTGGTAGGGGGTTCCACGGGGTTGTCCGGCGGCATGGTGTGGTTGCCGAACAACCCGCTGATGCGCGCGGACGGCATCGCCGACTCGCACGAGGACGGTCTGGCGTACTTCGATGACGTGGTCGGCGACATCGGCCAGCCCTCGTCGCCGGCCCGCCGGGAGATGTTTCTCACCGCGGGCTACGAGATGATCAACTTTCTGCTGCGCAAGGGTGTCCGGTTGGTGCGGTGCCCGGGCTGGAGCGACTATTACCCGAACAACAAGGGCGGCAACGAAGCCGGCCGCGCGGTCGAGGGTGTCCCGTACAACGCTGCGGCCCTGGGCAGCTGGAGCGACAAGGTGCAGCCCTCGATGGCCAAGAGCTACGGCGGCTTCGTCCTCAAGACCAACGAACTGCGCGCGGTGCAGTACTTCAATCGATCGCCGCGGGCCTTCGCCACGGCGGCAAGGGTGTTCGCCCGCACCCGGGCGGCCAAGCTGCGTGGTCGAGAACTCCTCACCAACGGTGCCTCGCTCATCGGTCAGCTGCTAAAGGCGCTGATCGACCTGCGCGCCGACCCGCCGATCTGGACCGGCGCCGCGATGCAGGACCTGATCGTCGACGGCGGTCGCGTCGTCGGTGCGCGCGTGACTCGCAACGGGGCGTCGGTGAATGTCGAGGCGCGCAAGGGCGTCCTGCTCGCCGCCGGCGGCTTCAGCCGCAACGCCGACATGCGCCGCCGCTACAGCGGGGATCAGCCCAACGACGGGCGGTGGTCGATCGCGAACGCCGGCGACACCGGCGAGGTGCTGGAGGCGGCGATAAGGCTCGGCGCGAAAACCGACTTGATGGACGAGGCCTGGTGGCTGCCTTCGATTTTCATCGCCGACGGAGGAGATGCCGCGCGGGCACTGGGAAGCGGTCGGCAGCGGCCCGGCGCCATCTACGTCGACGGCACCGGCAAGCGGTTCTGCAACGAATCGAACTCCTACGTCGAGGTTGGCAAGGCGATGTACGCCAACAAGGCGGTGCCGTGCTGGATGGTCTTCGACGAGGGCTACATCCATCGATACGTGTCTGGCGCGAACCCGTTCAAGAAGCGCAGCCTTCCCGAGGAGCTGATCGAGCGGGGCGCGGTGCTGCGCGGCAGCACCGTCGCCGATCTGGCACGCCAGATGGAGGTCCCATCCGACACCCTGGAGCAGACTGTCAAGCGCTTCAACGGTTTTGCCGCCAAGGGCCTCGACCCCGATTTCGGGCGCGGCCAGTCGGCGTACAACGACTGTCTGGGCGATCCGGGATACCGCACGAATGCCGCGATCGGGCCACTGGACCGCGCTCCGTACTACGCCACCAAGGTTGTACCCGCCGATGTCGGAACCTGCGGCGGGCTAATCGCCAACGAGTACGCGCAGGTCCTCGACGAGAAGGACCGGGTGATCGAGGGGCTCTACGCGACGGGCAACATCACCGCGACGGTGATGGGCCGAAACTATCTGGGCGCGGGCGGCAGCATCGCTTACACGATGGTGTTCGGCTACGTCGCCGCCCGGCACGCCGGCGGCCGCTAATCCCGCTCGCCCTCGACGAATTCGCGCGGTTTCAGGCCCGACTGCTTGAGCTCCTCCCGCCGCGCCTGAACATCGGACGCGGCGCCGACCATGTTGGTCAAGATATGGCTGACCTGCAGATGCACCCGCATCCCCATCAGTTCCCAGGCACGCTTCACGTTGCTTTTCACGGCCATCAGCGTGGTCAGCGGGATCTGCGCGATCTTGCGCGCCATCTCCTCGACGGTGTCCTCCAGGTCTTCGCGCGCCACCACCCTGTTGAGCAGGCCCCACTCGAGTGCCTGCTGCGCGGACAGCGTCGGCGCCAACAACAGCCAGTCCATAGTGCGATGCCAATTCATCAGCAGCCAGGGCTCGATCATGGTGTGCCCGCCCGGCTCGCCGAGGCTTTGGGCAAGCGGCATCTGGAAATACGCGTCCTCGGACGCCACGCAGAAGTCCGTCAGCAGGCCGAGATAGATCCCGCCTCCCATGCAGTAGCCGTGGATCTGGGAGATCGTCGGCTTGGGAAACTCCCACAGATATAGCGTCGGCCACAGGAACAGGTCGGCGGTCCCCTTGTACAGGTCCTCGAACGTGTCACCGAAATCGGGATAGGGGTTTTCATCCGGCCCCCAGCGGGCGACGTGCCCGCCGCAGAAGCCCTTGCCGTTGGCCTTGAGGATGACGACCTTGATCTCCTTGTCGCGGTCCGCCTCGTGCAGGCAATCGTCGACCTCGGTGACCAGCACCGCATCCTTGGTGTTGGCCTTGTCCACCCGATTGAGGATGATCCGTGCTATCGGTGGTTCGCGCTCATAGATGACCGCTTCGAGGACGCGCCGTTCCATCCCCGTGACACTACCCGAAACCGGGCAGTGGCTACAGCGAGCGGCTGATGATTTCCTTCATGATTTCGCTTGTGCCGCCGTAGATCTTGGCGACGCGCGCCGCCGCATAGGCACGCGCGATGGGGTACTCCATCATGTAGCCGTAACCACCGAAGAACTGCAGGCAACGGTCCACGACGTCAACCGCCTTGTCCGCGGCGATCAGCTTGGCCATCGACGCGATCGCCGGGTCGTTGTTGCCATCGATGTACTGCTGGATGCAGAAGTCGACGGTGGTCTTGATCGACAGCGTCTCGGCCTTCAGCTGCGCGAGCTCAAACCTGTTGTGCTGGAACTTGATCAACTGCCGACCGAACGCCTCGCGATGCTTGGTGTAGCGGATCGCCTCGAGCACAGCGCATTCCGCCATCCCGGCGGCCTGCGCGGCGATGACGAGCCGCTCGCGCGCCAGCTGTTCCATCAGCTGATAGAACCCCAGTCCTTCCTTCTCGCCGAGCAGGTTCGCCACCGGCACGCGCATATCCGAGAAGAACAGCTCGCGGGTGTCTTGACCGTGCTGCCCGATCTTTTCCAGGACTCGTCCGCGCTCGAAACCCGCCAGGTTGTCGTTGGTTTCGGCAACGATCAGCGAAGTTCCCGCGGCGCCGGCGGTGGGATCGGTCTTGGTGACGATGATCAGCAGGTCACAGTGAGACCCGTTGGAAATGAAGGTCTTTGAGCCGTTGATCACGTAGTCCGAGCCGTCGCGAACCGCGGTGGTACGAATCCCCTGCAGGTCAGAGCCGGCGCCCGGTTCGGTCATTGCGATCGCCAGCACCGCTTCCCCGCTGATGATCTTGGGCAGCCAACGCTGCTTCTGCTCCTCGCTGCCGTAGGTGTTGATGTAATGCGCGCCGATCGGCGAGTGCACAATCCAACCCGACGCGGTGTCGTTCGCCAGCGTCTGCTCCTCGGCGACAACCGCCGAAAAGCCGAAATCGCCTCCGGCGCCGCCGAACCGCTCGGGCAGGTCCAGCCCGAGCAGCCCCGCATCGCCAAGCTTGTTCCAGTACTCGCGGTCGACCTGATGTTCACGGGCCCAACGTTCTTGGTTCGGGGTGGCTTCCTTTGCCAGGAATTCGGCGGCGTGCTTACGCAATTCGCGGTGCTCGTCTGTTTCCCAGCTGGCACGGTATGTCGGAAAAAGCTCGGACATTGACACCCCTTGACTAAACCGGCTCGAATGGCCAGGTTCGCATAGTTTTCAGGCTCGCGGACGCTATTTCGGCGAATACGGCGAATGCGTTACAGGAGGGAGGTCCCGACAATTGTGTGATGACCGACGGTCATACCCGACCGTCAGGCCCGTGCCAGCAGCCACGCGTGCCCGCCGCCCTCACCGGCGGCAACCAGCTCGAGTTCGGCGAAGGCGGCGGGTAGCTCGCCCGTCGCCGCACGAAACGGGCCCGGGCTGGCGCCGACTTCGCTGAGCACGGCCATCGCCAGTAGGCCGCCAGGCGCCAGGCGTTCGATGATCGCGCGATCGAGGCGGCGGTCCCGGAACTTGTGGCAGACGATGACGTCGACGGGTGCGCCAGGGGGCAGGCCCCCGTCAAGATCGACAACTTCGAACCGGCACCGCCCGTCGACGCCGCTGCGCCGGGCCAGCTCTCGCGCCTGGTCGATAGCCACCGCCGAGATGTCCAGGCCCAAAACATCCAGCCCGCGCCGCGCCAGCCACACGCTGCCGAGTCCCCGGCCGCACGCCAAATCGAGCGCCTTGCCGCTGACCGGGACCGCATCGGCGTGGGCGGCGAACAAGCCCGGCGGCCCCACCGCGTCGACGAGCGCCGGCGGCTGGCTCGCGTACCGCTCGTCCCAGCGGTGCCGATCCTCGGCGGTCACAGCCGTCACCCTACGGCTCGCGGTTTTGCGCTGATCAACCGCGATCGCGCGGATGGAATCGGTAGAGTCTCAGCTCTGTTGGGTGCCGAGGATTGGCCGCTAATACACCGCGAGCCCGAGTTCGCGGCGGTGCGGGCTGCGCTCGCTGGGCACTCCCACTCTCGCGGCATCGTGGTGGTGGGCAACGCGGGTGTCGGAAAGACCACCCTGGCCCGCCAGGTCACCGAATCGCTGCGGGTGCGATGGGTCGCCGGAACGGCGTCGTCACGCGGCATCCCGCTGGGCGCCTTCGCTCACCTTGTCGGGTTGGCCGCCGCGCGCGACCCGATGGCGTTTTTGGCCAGTGCCCGTGACGCGTTGACCGCCGAGGCCGGCACCGTGTTGGCCGTCGACGACGCGCATTTGCTCGACGAATTATCGGCGATGCTGCTGCACCAGCTGGCGCTCGACGCTTCGGTGCCGATGGTGGTCAACGTCCGGGCCGGCGAGGCGGTGCCGGACGCCATTACCTCGCTGTGGAAGGACGACTACCTGCAGCGCCTCGATCTGGGCCCATTCAGCAGGGATCAGTGCGTCGGGCTGATCGAGAAAGCGCTCGACGGGCCCGTGGAGGGGCTGAGCGCGGATTTGATGTACCGCGACTCCGGCGGCAATGCGCTGTTCGTGCGCCACCTGGTGGGCGCCGCGGCCGAGGCGGGCACGTTGCGACGGGTCCGTGGCGTCTGGCAGCTGCGCGGACGCGGCGCGGTCAGTCCGGAGCTCGCGTCGCTGCTCGACGAACGGATCGAGCAGCTGCCCGACGACGTGGCGCATGCGTTGGGGCTCTTGGCGTTGTGCGAACCCCTCGACCTGGACACGCTGACGGGTTTGGTCGGTGCCGGTGCGGTCGAGCAGGCCGAAACGCGGGGATTGATCCGCATCGCCGCGGACCGCGTAGTCGGCCTCGACATCGGCCTCGACGTCGTCGAGGTGCGGTTCAATCACCTGCTTCTCGCCGATGTCATGCGCCGACGCCTCGGCGTGGCCGCCGCGCGCCGCTTACGCGGCGAGCTGGTGCGTGCGTTGCGCGACAAGCCGATCCGCGGGGCCGGCGAGCGGATCAGGCTGGCCGAACTCACCCTCGACAGCGACGTGCCCGCCGACGTTGCCCTACTGGTGGCCGCGGCCCAGGACGCCGTCACGTTGACCGACGTCATTTTGGGTGAGCGGCTGGCGCGCGCGGCGGTCGATCGCGGCGCCGGTCTGGGCGCCCGTGAGCTGTTGGCACGCTGTCTGTTGTGGCAGGGCAAGGCCGCCGAGGCCGACGCGGTGTTCGACGGAATCGACCCGGACACGATGGACGAGGCCGAGCTGCTCGGCTGGGCAACCGTCCGTGTCCTCAACCTGCAGGCGCTCAAGGGCGATGCCCAGGCCGCCGAACGGGTCGTCGAGTTGCTGCGCGGGCGGGTCCGCGGCGCCGAACTGCGCCGCGGTGTGGACGCGCTGGCGGCGGCGTCAGCGGCGTTTGCCGGCAGGTTGGCGGATGCGGTCGAAGTCTCCCGACGCGAACTCGGCGCGCCCGCCGGGCCGCCGGCCGCGTTGGGATGGGCGGTGTTCGCGGGCGGCCTGGCGCTGGGGTTGATGGGCCGTGGCGAGCAGGTCGCCGCGCTCGCCGAACGGGGCAAGGACGTCGAAGGCCAGGTCGACGGGGTGCTGCGGCACCTGATGGCCTTCTCCGAGGTGCGCGCCCTGCTGTTGATGGGTGAATTCGATGCCGCCGAGAAACGCTGCGTCGGCGCTGGGCACATCTCCGCACCGAGCCAATACCTGAGCTGGGGGCTCGCCACCATGCTGGCCGGCGTCGTCGACCTGGCCAGCGGCCGCTTCGTCTCGGCGGCGGCGCGGATGGAACAGACCGTCGCGGCGCTGAGCACCGAATCGGGCATCTGGTGGACCGTGCCCAGACTGGTGTTGGCCCAGGCATATTGCGCGCTGGGCCGCGCCGACGACGCCGCCACGCTCATCGCCGAACTGAGGATGAGCCCCGACGCTCACCACGCGGTGTGGCGCCCGCAAGTGCGCATCGCCGAGGCATGGCTCGCCGCGGCGCAGGGCAACGTCAGTGGTGCCGTCGCCGCGGCGACGGACGCCGCCGCCCTGGCCGAGCAGGGCGGTCAGCTGGCGGTCGAGATGCTGGCTTTGCACGACGCGGCCCGATTCGGTGACCGCGCGTGCCTACCGCGCCTGATCGACGTCGCCGGCGGCGTCGACGGTCGCCTGGCGCGCGTGCACGCCGGCTACGCGACGGCGCTGCTCGACTGCGACGCGGCGGCTGTCTACGCGGTGAGCGCACAGTTCGAGCAAATCGGGGCGCTGCTGTCGGCTGCCGACGCGGCCGCGCAGGCCGCCGAGATGTTCCGCGGCCGCGACGACCGGCGCAACGCCACCGAAGCCGCGGCCGCCGCCGACCGCATCGCCGACGGCTGCGGCGGGATCCGGACCCCGGCTCTGGTCGCGGCCGCGCAACCGCTGCCGCTGAGTGCGAGGGAACGCGAAATCGCCACCCTGGTGGCGGCAGGCCTGAGCACCCCAGAGATCGCCGAGCGGCTTTCGTTGTCGCCACGAACGGTGGAGGGGCACATTTACCACGCCTGCACCAAACTCGATGTTCCCGATCGCAAGTCGTTGGCGGCGTTCATGCGCGGCACGGCTCGCTCCTCGCGGCCGACCCGCACCACGTAACAATCTACGTACGTGCCGCGCGGCACGTCAGGTTTGCCAGCATGAGCCGAAATCCCTCGACTCCTAGGCATTTTGGCTTCACTTCGCCACTTTCGGCGCTGGCCGCGCCCGCGTGGCACCGCGTAGCGCGGCCGTCGGGCGGAGCAAAAACGCGTAGCCGCTTACGGATGTGCGGCACCCAAGCACCGCCATATCTTCGGATCGTCACATGCAAGACCGACGCTAACACCATCACCGCCGACACGAGGGGTTCAGCCTGACGGCCCACCTGGCAGGCTGCGCGGCGGTCGCCGCCACCGACGCCTTTCCGGCGGTGGCGGCGACCGATCATCGATGCGCTCAGACGGCAGACGAGGAGAAGAGACCGCTGTGCTGGTGTCTCAATATGGGCCCAACGAGGCGACGACGCGGGACCACGACAGGGCCGCCGTGCTCGTGGGCTACACGTTGCTCGGTGCCGCCATGAACGGATTCCTCCCGGGAGCACTCGTCATTTCTGGACACATGTCTGCTTTGAGATCTAAGAGCACGGAGCCGGTGGCGGACCTGACCGCGCCGCGAAGGGCGCGTTCAGCGCACCAAACCCTGCCCGCGGTGCCCGGGTGAGGGCGTTGTCGGGCGGATGACGAATTTCCTACACTGGACGGGTGTCTAGAGAAGCGGCTTCTGCTGCTGACGCCTCCGTCGCCGGTCGCCGGTCGGATCGTCGGCCCGGGCAGACGATCCGCAAGGTGCTCGACGCCGGGCTGGCGGAACTGCGCGAGACTTCCTACGCCAACCTGACGATGCGCGCCGTCGCCAGCCGCGCCGGGGTGTCGCCGGCTAGCGCGTATACCTACTTTCCGTCGAAGAGCGCGCTGGTGGCGGCGGTGTACCTGCGCCTGCTGCAGGCACTTCCGCTGCACACCGACGTCAACGACACCACCAAAACACGCGTGAGCGCGACCCTGCGGGATATGGCGATCGTGGTCGCCGACGAACCCGAGCTGACCGCCGCGTGCGGCGCGGCGCTGATGGCCGACGATCCCGCGGTCAAGCCGCTGCGTGAACAGATCGGCGACGAGGTGGCCCGGCGGATCGGTGCCGCCCTGGGTCCGGGATGGCCGCGCGCGGTGAAATCCACCCTGCAAATGACTTTTTCCGGCGCCCTGATGATGGCCCGTTTTGTCAGCTACGACGAAATCGCCGGGCAACTGGAGGAGGCAGTCAACCTAATTTTGGGCGCATCGGTCGCGTGACAGGCAATCAACGAAACCTCGAGGAGCTTCATGGATGACAACGGCTTCAATTTGTCGACGGTGTTCGCGACACTGGCGACAACACTTCCCGATCATCGCGTATTGATCTGGCGGGGCCGTGAGTGGACGTATGCGCAGCTGAACGCCCGCGTCGACGGCGTCGCGCATTACCTCGCGTCCGCGGGCTTGGGATGTCACACCGAACGTGATCGCCTGCAGGGCCACGAGTCTGGGCAGGATCACGTCGGACTGTACTTGCGTAACGGCAACGAATACCTGGAATCGATGATCGGTGCCTATCGGTCCCGAGTCGCGCCGTTCAACGTCAATTACCGCTACGTCGAGGCCGAACTTGTCTATCTGCTCGACAACGCGAAGGCTCGCGCGCTGGTCTACAGCGGCGAGTTCGCACCACGGGTTGCGGCGATCCGCGACCGACTCCCCCACCTCGAATTCCTCATTCAGGTGTCCGACCACAGCGGCCAGCCGCTGCTGCCGGGCGCCGTCGACTACGAATCCATCGTCGCCACACCGCCACCCGCGAGCGGGATGCCCACGCCCAGCGGAGATGATCTGTACATCCTGTACACCGGCGGCACCACGGGCATGCCCAAGGGTGTGCTGTGGCGTCAGCATGACATCTTCGTTTCCTCAATGGGCGGAAGAACTTTCGGCAGCGACGACGCCTTGGCGTCCTACGACGAGCTTGCCGAACGTGCCAAAAACACCGCCGGGTTCGCCTCGCTGCTGCTGATCCCGCCGTTCATGCACGGCGCGGCTCAGTGGGCCGCGTTCCAAATCATGTCCATGGGCGGTTGGCTGGCCATCCCCGACGACGTCGAAACCATCCGGGCCGACCAGGTCTTGGCGCTGGCGGAACGCGAACGCGTGATGAGCATCCCGGTCGTCGGCGACGCGATAGCCCGCCCGCTCATCGACGAGATCGAGCGCGGGCGCTACGACCTGTCGGGTCTAGTGTCGATCAGCAACGGGGGCGCCCCCCTTACCCACGCCGTTCGGAGCCGCATAGCCGCCGCGCTGCCGAACCTGTTGATCATCGACGCCGTGGGCGCCTCGGAGTCCGGCATGCAGATGAACATGACGTCGATGGACCCGGGGCCGAACGGCATGGCCGCCTTCAGTCCAGGCACCGAAACCGCCGTTGTCGCAGCCGATTTCAGTCGGGTATTGGGCCCGGGCGCCGAGGAAGAAGGATGGCTGGCGCGCCGCAGCCTGATCCCGCTCGGCTACCTTGGCGACGCCGAGAAGACGGCCCGCACGTTCCCGGTGATCGACGGCGAGCGCTGGTCGGTGCCCGGAGACCGGGCCCGATTCCTCGCCGATGGCCGCATCGAGCTGCTCGGCCGTGACTCGGTCACCATCAACTCCGGCGGCGAGAAGATCTTCGCCGAGGAAGTGGAGGCCGCGATGGCCGAACACCCCGACGTCTACGACGTGGTGGTGGCGGGGCGCCCTTCCGAACGCTGGGGCAACGAGGTGGTGGCGATCGTGCAACTTCGGGAAGGCAGCGACCCCTCGGACGAGGAGCTGCTGGCCACTTGCCAGCAACACGTCGCGCGTTACAAGCTGCCGAAGGCCATCATCCGTACCGGCAAAGTTCGACGGTCGCCGGCCGGCAAAGCCGACTACCGCTGGGCCAAAGAGATTGCCGTCGAAAGCCTTTCCAGCACGGCCGGATCCGGTAGCTGACGCCGCCCGGCGCGGCCGTTATGATCCAGCCATGCGCAGTCACGGCTGGTCAGGCAACACGCCGGGCTCCGACGAGGAGGCGATCGAGCGCATTCTCGACGCCGCGGACAAGATAATCAGCGAGCGTGGGTCCGCGATGCGGATCGCCGATGTGGCGCGCACGCTCGGGGTGACGCGCCAAACCGTCTACCGGTACTTCCCCGGCACCGAAGCGTTGCGGGTGGCGACCGCGATGCGATCGGCCGACGGTCTTTTGGACCAATTGGCAACGCACGTCAAGGGACTGACCGACCCGGTCATTGCGGTCACGGAAGGTGTGGCGTTCGCCATCGAACGACTGGCGTCCGACAACCAGCTCGAACCCGTACTCAGTCGACGTGACCGGGCCGGCCGGACCGTCTCCATCGCATCGGACACCGCGATCACGTTCGGACGCTCGATGCTGCACCGCTACGACGTGGACTGGGCGCACTACGGTTTCGACGAGGCGGGCCTCGACGAGCTGGCGGAGTTCTGTCTGCGGGTTGTGCATTCCTTCGTCGCCGACGCGGGTCGACCCCCTCGCGGCGGCGCCGATCTGCGGCGCTATCTGACCCGTTGGATGGGACCCGCTATCGCCTATCCGCAGCTGGCCCGCGCGATGGGTGCGCTTCCCGGCCCCCAGCCGCGGGCGCGGCGGCGCTCATCCGCGGCGTCCTGATTCCTGGGAAACACCTGCCGATTCGGTACACGTTGCCGTCCGTGCGCGGCAAAGAAGCAGGTCGGCGCGTACAGTCGGCCATCGTGATGCACCGCGGAGTCGCAACGGCGATCGCGCTGTGTGGCGCGGCCGCCGCGCTCGCTATCGGCACCTGCTACGGCCCGGGCGAGGATCCACCGGCGGCCCCGTCGCCGAGCGTGACGGTCAGCTCCGCGCCCGATCCCGGAGGCCGCGACGGCGCCTTCCCCGCGATTCCCGCCGGCGGCGGCGGAGTTTGCATTGTCGGTCTCAACTGCGGATGCATTCCCCGCGTCACCTGTCCCACCCCGCGCCGCCGCGCCCGCACCGTTGTACCGGGAACGGATGCGTCGCGCAAACCCAATCCATAAGCCGGCCAACCGAACTCGACCACGCCGCCCACCGGCCACAGCAACTCTCCCAGGATGGGTGGTTGATTCGCTTTCCAGCTTCGGCGATCCTCAACGGAAGCTCGAGCCGAAGGAGGAACAAGCGTGGCTGGTCTGGGACAGATCGCATTGAACAGCGCTCCCGTTTTTGGTGGTGTGATGCTGGCCGTCGCGGCCGGGCAATTCAGCGGCCCGAACTATCGCGGCCTGATCAAAGAGGACATGGACCTGCTGGATCGGCTGCCGCCGGACGCCACCACTAGACGCGCCGAGCTGCAGCGCACCATCGACGCGCGCATCGACGATTTAGTCGATGCGACCGACCGGAGCCGCGCGCTGCGCCGCTCCGCGCTGTCGTACCAGGGCAATTGGCGCGACATCGTGCTCTTCTTGTGCGCGCTGCTGTTCACCATCGTCTGGTGGGACGTCGACCACCAGCGGTCCAACTGGCTGCCGATGTTCATCCTGCTCATCCTGCTGTCGGTGGTGGCCGCCGTCTACGCGCTGCGCGGGGTGTTGCGCGCCGCGACGTCGTTGGTGCGCAGAGAGCGCAGCTAGACGACGACGCATGAGAGGATCCCCGGAAGTCCAGATTGAGGAGGGCAAGCGGTGATGGATGCGCAACCCGGCGACGTGAACTTCGACGTCGCCGACCGCTTGGCGATCATCAATCTCTTCGGCGCCTACGCGTACCTCTACGACCGCAATGAGCTGGACAACTTCCGGGCCTTGTTCACCGAGTCCCCGGAGCTGGGCTTGCGGCTCCACGACGGCGCCACGCTGTCGGAGGGCGTCGACACCGTGATGGCGTTGCTTGCGCTGCGCAAAGGCGAGTTCGCCGCGCAAAACAATCAGCGCCGCCACGCGCTGAACTCCTTCTGGTTTGAGAACCAAACCGCCGAGCGGGCATCCGGACACTGTTACTTCCAGGTATTCGCAATCCGGGACGGCGGCCTACCCACCCCCGACCTGACCGGCTGTTACGAGTTCACCGCGGTCAAACAAGACGGGGTGTGGCGATTCAGCCGCTGGTTCTTGGCGATCGACCAGTCCAAGCTCTGACGTCACACGCCGGGCGCGGCGTCCTCGAGGACTTCAAGCGCCGCGTCAAGGTTCGGCATGACGGCCGCACCGTAGTGGCTCACCACCTGACCGAGCGCACGCGCGACGTGGGGACCGACGGCGCCGGCCGGCAGAACCTCCTCGGCGAGGACGACCCCACTCACCACGTGCGCGGCGCTCAACCGGCCGTCCGGGGTCACTTCGTATCGCCAGTCGCCGATCTGGATCCGCTCCGGCTGTGATCGGAACACCCCTCGCCGGGCGGGGGTGAGCACGACGCCCGGCAGCCCGCAGAACACCTTGACCACCAGCCCGACCCCGCCGGGCCCGGCCAGCGCCGCCCCCACGGCGCGACTGACACGTTCGTGGTCGTAGTCGGTCATCGATCACACTCAATCGCTCATGGGAAGCACGAACGACGGCGCGATGGTTTGCGGTTCGCCGTTGCGGCGCACCGCCGTTCCCGCCACGTAGAACTCGACCGTGTGATGTCCCCAGGCGTAGTTGGAGATGGCGAAATGCACGCCCACAATCCCATTCGCGCCGTCGCGCTCGGCCTCGCTCTGCATGCGTGACATCGCCAGCTCGCGGGATTGGTAGCTGCCCTGTGTCCATTGCGGCATTTCCATATTCCGGCCGGCCTGCTTCAACGTCTGCATAAACCCTTGCACGGCAACGTGAAACACGCAGTTGCCCATCACAAAGGCGACCGGGGTGTACCCGGAACGGAGCAGCGTGGACAGATCTTGACCGGAGAGGTGGCTGCTGAAGGCTTGCCCGTTGGGACGCCGAAACGCGCCCGGCTTGGCGGTGTATCGGACGGCGGTGCCGACCGCGATGAACTCGAGGTGTTCGCCCTCGCCCTGGTGACGCCACTCGAGCCGGACACCGACCACTCCGTCCGCGCCCAGCGAATCCGCCTCGGCCTGCATCCGCGACATCGCGTTCCAGCGCGCGCGGTAGGTCGCCTCGGTGAGCACCGGCAACTCGGACTGCTGCCGGATGCCGGTGAACTGGTAGCCGACGTGATACACCGAGACGCCCATGACGAGTTCGATCGGTTCAAACCCGGCGCCGTGCAGCAGCGCGAACTCGTTGATCGACAGATCAGACGTGAACACCTTGCCGGCGTGTGACAGCCGTTCGCTGGCGACGGGATCGAGGGGGTTCGGTTGCATGGTCAAAGCCTCCTATCGCGGTCCCCGACAGCGTAAAGCGTGTCGAGCAACTCCATCGGCTGTTCGGGTCTGCCCTGTTCGGGGATCAAATGGTCGGCCGACGAGATTACAAAATTATCTATCTTTGTAAGGCTAGGGTCTTGCCCACCACAGACGCCGATGTCAAAGTAGCTGGATGACAGAAACCGAGGGCTACGTCGACCAGGCGGTGACGGGCCTCGCCGAGCCGCAGCCGATGTACAAGGCCCTTCGCGAGTCCGCGCCGGTGTTTCGCTCGCCGCAGGACGTCGTGGTCCTCAGCCGTCTGGCCGACATCGAGATGGCGCTGAAGCACACCGAACTGTTCTCGTCGAACATGGACGCGGTCGACCTGGGCAATGTCCGACCGATGATTCCGCTGCAAATCGACCCGCCCGAGCACGCCAAGTACCGTCGCATCCTCGACCCGTTGTTCACCCCGCGCGAGATGGCCCGCCGCGAACCGGGGGTCACCGAGCTGGTCAACCAGATGATCGACCGCTTCGCCGATCGGGGCGAGTGCGACTTCCACGAAGAGTTCGCCGTCCCGCTGCCGTGCACCGTCTTCCTGCAGGTGCTCGGCCTGCCGCTGGAGGACATGGACAAGTTTCTGCAGTGGAAGGACGCCGTGATCCGCCCGGAGGGTGACTCCAGCTTCGCGCGCCGCCACGAGACCTCCGCGCCCGTCGCGCAACAGATCTACGAATACTTCGACCGCGCCATTGACGAGCACATCGCCAGCCCGCGCGACGACGTGCTTTCGGCGATGATCGCGGCGAACGTGGCAAGCGAGGACCGGCCACTCACTCGCGAGGAGCTGCTCGACATCTGCATCCTGTTCCTCATCGCGGGTCTGGACACGGTCACCGACTCGCTCGACTGCTTCTTCGTGTACCTGGCACGGCACCCCGAGCATCGACGCCAGCTCGTCGAGCAGCCCGACATTCTGCCGCACGCCATTGAGGAGCTGTTGCGTTGGGAGACGCCGGTTCCCGGCGTCGCCAGGGTGGCTATGCAGGACGTCGAGGTGGGCGGATGCCCCATCAGCAAGGGCGAACGGGTCAGCCCGTTGCTCGGCGCCGCGAACACGGACCCGGCCGAATTTCCCGATCCCGAGGTCGTCGACTTCCGCCGAAACCCGAACCGCCACCGCGCATTCGGCGGTGGACCGCACCGCTGCCTCGGATCCCACCTGGCCCGGATGGAGCTGCGGGTGGCCTTGCGCGAATTCCACCGGCGCATACCGGATTACGAGATCCCGCCCGGCACCCAGCTGACATTCACCGCCGCGCTGCGGTCGGTGGAATCGCTGCCGCTACAGTTCCCCGTTGGGAAGAAGTGACCCGGGTCTCCGTCGACGCCGACCGGTGCACCGGGCACGGGCGCTGCTACACGCTGGCACCCGACGTCTTCGACGCCGACGAAATCGGACACTCGATCGTGCGGGTGACCGAGGTCTCCGGTGAACTCGAACAGCAGGCCGTCATGGGTGAACAGAACTGCCCGGAGCAGGCAATCACGCTGTCTTCGTGAGAGATTCGACGCTACAAATGACTGGCGGCGAAGGCGGCCGCCTGGTCAACCATGCCGTTGTCGGCATAGGAATTGTGCGCTGCCCAGTCCCCGCCGCCGGAGCACACCGGGTCACCCGCGGCGCACAATTCCGTGGTCTTGGGCACGTACAGCGGGCCGATCACGATCGGCGGCGCACCAACCTGATTCATGAACGCGTTCGACGGCGTACCGAAAAGGGCCACTGCGGCCACATGATTGGCGACATCCGGCGGCATCGGCTTGGGCGCGTCGGCGGGCGCCCCGTCGGGGATCGCCGCCGAGGTGACGAAACCCATGACCGCCGCCCCCTGGGAAAAGCCGCCGAGCACCATTTTGGTGTTGGGGCAGCTCTGCGCCATCTGCTCGACATGGTTGCCGGCGTCGTCGATACCGTCCATGGCGGTGGGGAAATCCATGGTCGCCGGGTAGTTGACCCCATAAACCCCCAACGACTTCCCGCCGATCTTCGAACGCAGCGAGTCGACGAACGCCTGCCCGAAGAAGCCCACACCGGGCGCCTCGCCGGTGCCACGGGCAAACACGACTTCGACGTTGGGGCACGCCCCGGCGGCCACCGACGGGGCCGCGGCTGCGAATGGAACTGACCCGGTCACCAGAGCGCCGGCGGTGAGCGCCGCCGCGCCGCACAATCTAAGAACTGTTGCGTTCACGTTCCGATGATGCCCACTCGTCAAATCGCTCAAACCGCGCTCGTCCGGACGGCGAGAGTCCGGGGGATGTCGAACCGATCCGGAGCCTACCCCGTGTAACTCGTATCGGTGGCGGGGAGGATCATGTTCGGACGAATCGACACCCTCGATAGGCCCAAGCACAAGCTGCTGACCGTCGACCTTTGCGATGTGGTTCGCGAATACCGTGTCGGCGGTCAACCGGTACGTGCGCTCGACGAAATCAACTTGGTGCTGGAAGGTGGGCAATTCACGTCGATCGTCGGACCATCTGGCGCGGGCAAGAGCACGCTGCTGCACCTGCTCGGCGCACTGGACTCCCCCGATTCGGGATCGATCATCTTCGACGGCCAAGAGATCGGCCGGCTCAGCGATGAGCAGCAGTCGGCGTTTCGCCATCACCGGGTCGGCTTCATCTTCCAGTTCTTCAACCTGTTGCCGACTCTGTCGGCGTGGGAGAACGTGGCGGTCCCCAAGCTGCTCGATGGTGTCCGGCTGGGTAAGGCCAAGGCCGACGCGGTTCGGCTCCTCGACCGCGTCGGGCTCGGCCACCGGACCGAACACCGACCGGCGGAGCTGTCCGGCGGACAAATGCAGCGTGTCGCGGTGGCCCGCGCACTGATGATGGACCCGCCGCTGATCCTGGCCGACGAACCGACCGGCAACCTGGATTCGGCAACCGGGGCGTCGATCTTGACGCTGCTTGCCGAGGTGGCCCACGAAGCCGGCCGCGGCCGGCTGGTGGTCATGGTGACCCACAACGCCGACGCGGCCGCCGCGACCGATCGGATCATCACGCTGCAGGACGGGCGGGTTGGCGCCGACGAGCTGTCGGTGCTCGCGCGATGAGAGCGGCTTCGGCGGTGACCGCCGCCGCGAGCCGATTGCGCGTCTTCAGCCTGCGTGAACTCGCCGTGCATCGTCGGCGCACGCTGGCCTCGATCGCCGTGATGGCGGTGTCGGCGATGTATCTGGTCGCGATCTTCGGCATCTTCGGATCGATCAGCGGATCGGTCAATCGGCTCTCCGATGGGATCGCCGGCGTGGCCGCGCTGGAGGTGTCGGGTATCACCGACGCCGGATTTCCCGACACGGTGACGGCCAATGTGGCAGCGGTTCCGGGTGTCGCGGCCGCGGTGCCGATGATCCGGACGTCGGTGCCGATAACTTCGGGGCCCACGGGATCCGTCCTGCTGTTCGGGGCGGATGCGAACATCGCCGCGCTAGGCGGCGCGCTGAAGGATGCTGTCACAGCACAGCAGTTGACCGCGCCTCCCGAACCGGGCGGTGCGAGTCTTGTCCGTGTCGGGCCCGGTATCGGCCGCAAGAAGGGCGACACCTTCCAACTCGGCTCGCAAAAGGTCACGGTCGCCGAGGTGCTCGGCGGCAAGCGGCTTGCGGACCTCAACGGCGGGCACTACGTCCTGGCGCCACTTGCCCTGGCGCAGAACGCCGCCGGACGCCAGGGTCAGCTCGACTCGATTCTGATCACCACCAAACCCGGAGCCGGCCTCGCCAAAGTCCGCGCCGACGTCACCGCCGCGGTCAACGGCCGGGCCGTCGTCGCCGACCCGAGCATGCGGGCCGCGCGGGCCGGCGACGGCGTCAAGATGATGAACTACATGGCGCTGATGGGCGCCGGGGTCGCCTTGGTGGTCGGCGCCTTCCTGATCTACACCGCGATGACCATGGCGGTCACCCAACGCAGACCGGTTATTTCGATGCTGCGCGCGATCGGCGCGCGGCGCGTCACGATCATCCGCGACATGCTGGCCGAAGCCGCGATCCTCGGCGTGATCGGCGGAGCCGTCGGTTCGGGCCTGGGACTACTGATGGGCCGCGCGGCCATCGGGCGACTGCCACCGGCGCTGACCCAGGGACTGGAAGCGCGCGTGCAGTATTGGCTGCCCGCCTACGCGGTACCGGCGGCCATCGCGGTCACCACGCTGACCAGCGTGCTGGCATCCGCGATGGCGGCGCGCCAGGTGTACAAGGTGTCGCCGATCGAGGCGTTGGCGCCCGTGGGGGTGTCGGCCGCGGATCGCGTGCCCCGATGGCTGCGGATCTCATGCGGCGTCGGAGCCGTCGTGGTGTTCGCGGGGGCGGTCAGAATGGTTTTCTACCACCATGGCGTGTTGGCGTTCGTGGCGATGAATTCCGTCTTCTGCGCCGAGGTCGCGCTCGGCTTCGCGCTCGCCACACCGATTGTCACCGCCACCGCCGCCACGGCCCGAGTGTTCGGCGTGGTCGGCGCGCTCGCGGCCGCAACCATCGAACGGGCGCCCCGACGCGTGTGGGCGACGGCCATGACGGTGTTGATCGCGGTATTCACCACGGCGGTGATCACCGGGACGAACAACGACATGATTCGCTCGGCCCGGGCGGTGATGTCCTCGGCCGCCGATGCCGACGTCTGGGTCAGCGCGACTCCCCCCGACACCTATCCCACCGACGCTCTGCCGCAAGGCCTTTCCGCCAAGGTAGCCGGCGTGCGCGGCGTGGCACATGTCACCGAGGGCGCCTTCGGCTTCGCCGTCGTCGGCGGCACACGCGTGATGCTCGACGGCTTCTCCCCAGCGACCGCTGACCCCCTGTATCACGGGCTCGACCAACGGACGCGCACCGACGTGCTCGCCGGGCGCGGTGTGGTGCTCACGCAGAATTTGGGCAAGGTTTTCGGTGTCCGGGTCGGCGACTTACTGCGCATGCAAACTCCGCACGGCGCGCGGCAGGCGACGGTGCTGGCGCTCGTGCCGTATTTCTCCACGGTCATCGGCACCGTCGGAATGAGCCTCGATCAGATGCGCGCCTGGTTTGACCGCCCGGTGACGACGACGCTGCAGATCGTCGCGGCGCCGGGGGCCGACGCGCACCAGTTGCTGGCCGATGTGCGGCGCGTAGTGCCCGCATCGAACTACGTGTACGACGGCCGCGCCGAGCTGGCAGGCCTCGAAGCACCGATGCATCAGAGCATGTTCATCGCCAATGCCGTGTGGATCATCGTCGTCGTCGTGGCGGCCGTCGCGCTGCTCAACACGCTGACGCTGTCGGTGCTTGAACGGCGCCGCGAGCTTGGTGTGCTGCGGGCCATGGGATCCACCCGTCGGTTCGCGCTGCGCATGGTGCTCGCTGAGGCGGCCGGCATCGGCGTCGTCGGTGGTGTGGTGGGTCTGCTGTTCGGCCTGACCGATCAGTGGCTGTTCAGCCTCATCAGCGGGGACACCATGAACTTCCGCGTCGGCTTCCAGCCAAGCCCGATGGCGGTGGCCTTCACCATCGGCGCGGTGGCGATCAGCCTGCTGGGTTCGGTACCACCCGCGCGACGCGCGGCGCGGCTCAACATCATTGAGGCCCTAGCGGTCGAATAGCTCAGAAGCCGAGGGGCAGCAGCGCGGTGAATACCGGAGCCAACGGATCCGTGACGGGAAGGGCGATCGAATGGTCCAAGAACGGCGCGACCGGACTCTGGAATGCCAGGATCGTCTTCCCGGGCGCACCCAGACCCAATGCGGATTCCGCCCCGGAAGTCACGCTTAACGAGAACACCGGGCTGGAAAGGCTTTCCGCGACGAAGTTGTGGTCGTCGGGATCCGCAAGCGCAGTGAGCGTTACCGGACCGATCTTGGTGACCTGACTCATCAGGTCCGGGTCGCCGGGCACCGGGTTGGTGACCGGGGCCAGGCCCAGGACGCCGGCGAGCTTGGTCGCGACGTTGTACAGCGACTGCTGCCACGGCGCCAGCTGCGCCGCGGCAGCCGACGCGCCGGCGTGATAGCCCGCCATCGCGGCCACATCCTGGGCCCACATCTGCTCATAGTGCGATTCGGTCGCCGCGATGGCGGGCGCGTTCTGCCCGAACAGGTTCGAGGTCACCAGCGACACGAGGTGCATGCGGTTGGCGGAGACCATCGCCGGATGCACCGTGGCCGCCCGCGCTGCCTCGAACGCGCTCGCGATCGCCTTGGCCTGGGTGGCCGCCCCACCGGCGTGGGCCGCCGCCGCGTCCAAAAACCCCACATAGTGTGCCGCCGTTGCGGCCATCGCCGCAGACGCGGCGCCCCGCCACGACCCGCCGGCCAGCCCCGAGATTAGTGAGCCGAACGACGCTGCAGCCGAACCCAATTCGGCCGCCAGCCCGTCCCAGGCGGCCGCCGCCGCCAGCATCGGACCCGACCCTGCACCGACGTACATCCGCGCCGAATTCACCTCCGGCGGTAACACGGAAAAATTCATGACCCCTCCCCTTCTCACCCAGGAAAACCCCGTGACACCTATGGGTCACTCCAATGACGTCGGGGACGGCTCATTGGTTCAATCGCGGGCGATGGCGATGCCCTGCAGATGGGGTTTGCACGGGAACGGCACGGGAGTCCGTGGGATGCTGCGCAACTCCGTCGTGTCGAAGCCGGCCGCCGCAATGGAATCGACGGTGCGACGGTTCGGCTCACAACCGGCGGTGAACCAGGACCACGGCTTGGCCACCAGATCCTGCAACCGACCCGTCGCGCCCTCGCCGCGAACGTGTTCGAGGACGACCAACCTGCCGCCCGGTCTCAGTACGCGTCGGATTTCCCGCAGCGTCGCGGCGACATCGTCGACCGAACACAGCACCAGCCCGATGTGGACGGAGTTGAAACTGTTGTCCGGGAAGGGAATTGATTCGCCCGTTCCGTCGACGATGTCGGCTGCGACGCCGTGGCGCAGGGCAAGACGAAACGCCATGCGCCGAAACGCGGCGACCGGCTCGATCGCCGCGACGGACGTCACCGCTTCAGGGACGAACTTCAGGTCGGTGCCCGGTCCGAGGCCGACCATGAGCAATCGGCCCGTCGCATGGGCCAGTGCGGTTCGGCGGTACCGGCTATAGAAGAGCCGGTCGAATACGGCCTGGCCGTACCGATACACGTAGGGAAACAACGGATTTGCGCGCGTTATCGGTCACCTAGATCCAGTTGGAATGGCGGATATTCGTCACGCATCAACGACACGTACACCGCTACCCGGTATCGCCATCGCACGATGCCCAGCAAGAGATCGAACATGCCGGGATGGGTCGTCCCTGTGCATAGCAGCCACACCGCCGAGAAAACGCAAAGAACTTGCAGCAGCGGCTCCATCGCCCAGCAGAGCAGAATCTGCGGAAGCGCAAGCAACCACCACTTCACCAACACGGCCCAGTTGTTCAGCCGCTCTGGATAGTCGACTTCGAGTCGGCCCGGATAGAACGGTCGATCGGCCAGCGTGAAGGGCGGGTACCTGTCGGTGCTGTTCATCGGAAATCGGTAGTTCATCACCCGCCACGACCAGCGCAGCACCCCGACATTGAAGGAAAAGAGGCGATGCGGGTATCGACCGGTGAACAAGATTGCGATGCCGGCAACCACTGTCGTCAGCGGATACACCAGGTACAGGAAGGTCAAGATCGGGTAGTGCGGCGCGGCCAATGCGCACCATTTGACGAGCCAGAGCCAGCGCGAGGGCGCGTCGAGATCGCATTGCACCCGCATCGGCTCGTCCCGGGTGGTCACCGGATGCAGACCTGATCGCGCCGCCGCGTTCACTGCCTGCCACACGCGACGGACGCTGCGGTGCGGAGCTCGGCGTTGATCTCGGCGGCCAGCCGGTGATGACTCGTCCAACGCAGGAACGCGGTCAGCGCCCGGGTGTGCAGCCGGTCCGAGAGGAACGACGCCGGCCTGAGCGCGGCCTCGCCGTGAGCGACCTGCAGCGACGCCAACCGTGACACGGCGGAGACGTTGCGGCGCCTGGTCTTCTCGTACCAACGCAACGCGCTCGAGGGATGTCGTGACGGATCGGACAGCGCCTCGCACAGCACCATCGTGTCGAGCAACGCCTGATTGGTGCCCTGGGCCATGGTGGGCGGCATCGTGTGTGCGGCATCGCCGAGCAGCGTCACCGGACCCCTGCCCCGCTGGGGTATCGGGTGCCGAAAGTGCGGGAACGGCGACGGGGCGAGATCCTCATCGGTCAGCGTGACGAGCACGCGGTCCACCGCATCGGACCAGCCGGTGAAGTTGGCCCGAATCAACTCGATCGGATTGTCGGGCCTGACGTAGCCATAGGACCATGGCAGGTCGAACCACCACTGCATCCGGGAACCGCCCGCCGGCCACAGCCCGGTGTTCCCGCGTTCGCCGATGATGATCGTCGCGACGTCCGAGTCGGCCTGGTCCGCAAGGCCGGGAAGCGTCACCAGGCCCTGCCAACTACACCAGCCGGTCGGTTGCGCCTCGCGCGCGCCGACGATATCCCGAACCACCGAATGCAGACCGTCCGCGCCGATTACGACGTCTCCTTCGGCGGTGCTGCCGTTTTGGAACTCGACCCGCACGGCATCGGGGGCGCTGCGCACGGCCACCACGCGGGCGTTGCAGTGGATGCGCTCCGTCGGGAATCCGTCCAGCAGCCTTTCCAGCAGATCACGCCGCGGGACCATCCGGACGGGTGCGCCCAGCCGGTTTACCATCGCGGTCACGTCCAGGGTGGCCAGGCGGCGGCCCGTCGAGGTCAGCACGCGCACGCTGGACAGGAGTTGGCCCGCGCCGTCCATGTCGACTCCGAGCTGGCCAAGAACCGTCGCGCCGTTGGACCAGATGGTGACGGCGCCACCGCCCGCCTGGATGTCCGACCGCTGATCGAAAACGCTGACGTCGTGCCCGTCGCGCAGCAGCCCGCGGGCCACCGAAATGCCGCTCACCCCGGCCCCGACGACCAACACCCGCAGCCCCCGTTCCCGCGGGCCCCTTTCCCGCGAGCGTGCGTGTCTGTGCGGCGACACACCGCCAACCGGGTACAACTGCGCACACTCACACCGGCCGTCCACGCCTGTGGATACGTAATCGGCCGCGAATCAGTTCATGGGGCGATCATCGTGTGCAGGTCCTCGACCGACCACGGTTCGGCGTCATGATGGTCGCGGTACGCCAGCACCTGCGGCGTCGGCCGATCGAAGCGCCCGACGAATCCGCCTGCTGCGACGAATATTTGACCCGTGATGTCCGTTGCCAGGTCGCTGGCCAGATACGCGTAGATCGGGGCGGCAAAGCGGGCGGGAGGTGCGTCCAGCGAGACCTGCTTGGTCGCCTCGTCCAGGATTCCGCGCCGGTACAGGCTTTCGATTTGCTCCTCGTAGTCGGGCCCGGTGGACAGCCGCGTCTTGGCGCCGGGACATACCACGTTGGCCCGCACCCCGGACGGCCTCAGCTCCGCGGCGATCGCCATGGTCAGCCCGTTGACGGCGCCCTTGCCCGCGGGGTAGCCGGTGCCGCCGTAGTCGCCGAGGAACGCGATGGAGCTGGTGTTGATGATCGACCCGGACCCCTGCGCGGCCATCACCGGCGCCGCGACGCGGCAGGTGTGAAACGCGGTGCCGAGGTGGGCGCCGATCAGGTGATCGAAATCCTCCGGTGAGATGTTCAAGATCGAGGCTTGGGGCGGCTCGGCTATGCCCGCGCAGTTGATCAGCACGTCCAACCGCCCAAAGGCATTCACGCATTCTTCGATCAGCGTCGCGGCGATATGCGCGTCGTTGGCCGCTCCGGCGACCGCGATGGCTCGCCCGCCCGACGCGCTGATCGCGGCGACGGTTTCCTGCACGGGGTCCGGATCGCGCCCATTGACCACCACTCCGGCGCCCAAGCGACCGAGCAGCTCGGCGACCGCGCGACCGACGCCGCGGCTGCCTCCCGTCACCACCGCACCACGCCCGGCCAGGAGGTGCTGGCTCATTGATGACCTCCTGCGCGGGCGAGTGGGGTGGCGATCAGAGCGGAGGCTACCGGCGCGGGGTCCCGCGCTACAAGGCGAACCACCGGGCGCGCGGGACGCGATGTACTGTGCGTTTCGGGTTATGAAGCGCTGCTTGGGTCACTCGCCCAAGCGTTCACTGCGAGGAGCATGGGTGCGATGAGGATTTCCCAAACGGTGCTCGCCGGCGTGGTCGCCGCGACGACGCTGACGGCCGCGGTGGCCGGCTGCGGCAGCAAAACGTCCGCGCCGTCACGGTCGGGCTCGGCAACCTCGGCCACGAGCGCGCCCAGCTCTAGTGCGGCCCCGTCGGCTTCGTCCGCCCCGGCACAGCCCAACGACTACACCGGGCTGCTAATCCAGGCGGCCGACATCAAGGCGCCCGAAGCATTCACCGGCACTCCGCCGGTCAACAACCCGAACGGACAACCGGGCGTCGCGACGACCTTCAGCACCTCCGACAGCAACCACGTCATTCACGACACGATCCAGGTGCTGGCCGACCCCGCCGCGGCCACCGCCGCGCTGAACGCGGCAAAGACGGGGCAGGGCAACATCATCAAACAACCCCAAACCGAACCGGCCAAAGACATCGGCACCGACGGAACCCTCGTCTCGGGCAACTCGCCCGACGGCAACAAGGGGATCACCGTGTTGCTCTTCACCGAGGGCAGGGCACTGGTCACGTTGCAATTCGACGGCCCGCCCGGCATGCTGCCGCCGCCGGACTTCCTCACCGACGTCGGTCAAAAGCAGGACGCGGCCGTCAAGAAGGGGCTCGGCGGCTGACGCCCCGATCGCGTGAAGGACTTCCGTCCCTAGTGCCAGGCTGACGTCACAGCGTCGAATAGCGCCATGAGCACTTCACCACGGTCCGAATACCGGACGCGCATGTTCGCCCGCGTGCTCGGCCCCTACCTCGTCATCGTCACCCTCACGACCATCGCGCGCGCGTCGGAGATGCGTGCGCTGGCTTCACAATTCGGCGCAAGTCCGGCGTGGGCCTACGTTACTGGCGCGTTCATCCTGCTGAGCGGCTTGGTCGTGGTGGCGCTCCATCGGTACTGGCGCGGCATCGCGGCGACTACCGTGTCGCTTTTGGGATGGATGACCGTCGCAAAAGGGGTATCGCTACTCGCCCTTCCGCAGACCTACATCTCGGCCGTCAACTCCGCCGTCGAACCCAGCATCTGGTGGCAGTGCGGCTTCGTCGTGATCGCAATGGTCGGCGCGTACCTGACCTATATCGGCTGGGCACGCGCATCAAACCGACCGCACGTCGGATAAGCCCGCGCGATTTCGCCGACCAGGGCGGCCGAAGTGTCGTACCGTTCTGGGATCGCGCACATCTCGCCGTGGGACATGGGGCGATGCCGGAGGGGGAATTTCGTCGTGAAGGGACCGACCACCGTTGTTGCGGCGTGTGCCGTGCTGCTGACAGCCGGATGCGGCGGGTCCGTCACCCAGCATGCCGACACCACGACGTCTGGAGCGCAGCCATCGAAGCAGGCCGCGTCGACGACATCCACGGCCCCGTCGGGACGCGTCGTCATCCGCTACGAGGATGCCGAAACACCCGAGGCGCAGCGGGGCCGCCAGATCATGCAGGACGCCAAGGTGCTGGAGCAACTCGCTCAGCACATCGAGGACACCTTGCTGCTGCCGAACGACTTGGGCCTCGTTGCCAAGCAGTGCAATACGGTCAACGATTTCTACGACCCCAGCACCACTTCGATCGAACTCTGTTATGAGGCAAGGGAACACGCCGAAAAGCTCGCTGCGGAACGCGGTGGTCCCGAGCCTGCAACGCCCGCCGTCGATGAAGCAACCTCCGCGGCCTACCACGAGCTCGGTCACGCCACGCTCAACATCTACGACCTGGCGTTCACCGGACGCGAGGAGGATGTGGCCGATCAACTCTCCGCCTTCATGCTGCTCACCCCCGGCGCCGACGGAAAGAAATATCCCGACGGTGTCCGTATCGCGACGAACACCGCCCTGGAGTGGAAGCTGAGTTCGAAAGAGGCCGGCGACGCCAACGAGCTCCCGTTTTGGGACGGACACCCGATGGACATCCAGCGGATGTACAACTGGGAGTGCTGGATCTATGGGGCAGACCCGGCGGCAAACGCCGGCATCGTGCAATCCGGAGACCTGCCGGAGGACCGGGCGGGCAACTGCGAAGACGAGTACGCGAACATGACCCGAGGGTGGCAGCAACTGCTCGGGACGCATGTCCGCAAGCCCAACTGACCCGTTCTGCCGCTTGAAGATTCGCCGATCACACGGCACCGGGTTCTCGCCGCAACTCTAGAGATGTAGAGTGCGCCTGGTGGAACACGACTTCGAGGGCAAGGTAGCGATCGTCACCGGCGGAGCGTCCGGGCTCGGGCAGGCGACCGTCGAAACACTGCATCAACGGGGCGCGTCGGTCGTCATCGCCGACGTGCGGGAGGCCGACGGCACCGAGTTGGCCCGCGCGCTGGGCGCCCGGGCCCGGTTTGACCTGGCCGATGTGTCCGACCCGGAGCAGGTCGCGGCGTTGGTCGAGCGCACCATCGACGGCTTCGGCGGGCTGGACATCATGGTCAACAACGCCGCCGTGTCCAGTCCCCTGCGCAGCCTGCTGGACGACGACCTGTCCGACTTTCACCGCGTCATGGGCGTCAACGTGCTGGGCGTGATGGCCGGAACCAAATTCGCCGCACGACACATGGCCGACCACGGCGGCGGATCCATCATCAACATGAGCTCGATCGGCGGCACGTTGGCGGGCGGCGGCGTGATGACGTATCGCGCGTCGAAAGCCGCGGTGATTCAGTTCACCAAGTCGGCGGCAATCGAGTTGGCGCGCTACGACATTCGTGTCAACGCGATCGCGCCCGGCAGCATCCCCACCCCGCTGCTGGCGTCGTCGGCGCGTGACAAGAGTCCCGAGGAACTCGAACAATACGAACGAGCGATCCGAGACCGGATGCGCGGCGACCGGCCGCTGCCACGCGAGGGCACGCCGAACGATGCCGCGGAGGCCGTCGCCTACCTGGCCAGCGAGCGGGCCCGCTACATCACCGGCATCGTCTTGACCGTGGATGGCGGCACCTCGGCCGGCAAGGTAATACCGCGCCGGGGCTGACCCTTTAGCCGCGAGCGTGCGTGTCTGTACGCGACACGCCGCGCCAACGCGTACAACTGCGCACGCTCGCCAATATTAAATAAATTGCTTGATTTAATCGGGCCCGCGGTGTTCACTGGGGCGGTGAAACCCGCGCGGATGGCTCGCTCCGAGCGATCGACAACCACTCGAGAGGCGATCTTGACCGCCGCGGAGTGGCTGTTCGCCGAGCGCGGCATGTACGCGGTGTCCAACCGGCAGATCAGCGAAGCGGCCGGACAGGGCAACAACGCCGCGGCCTGCTATCACTTCGGCACCCGCACCGACCTGCTGCGGGCAATCGAAGCCAAGCACCGCGAGCCGATCGAGGAACTGCGCGGACGGATGCTTGCCGACATCGGCGATTCCACCGAGCTGCGCGACTGGGTCGGGACGCTGGTGCGCCCCCTCACCGATCACCTTGCGGCACTGGGCACGCCGAGCTGGTATGCGCGCTTCGCCGCGCAGGCGATGGCCGACCCCACCTACCGCCAGGTCGTCACCAAGGATGCGCTCGCGTCGCCGCGGCTGGTGCAGACGATCGACGGGATCAACCGGTGCCTGCCCAACCTGCCCAGGCGCGTCCGCTCCGAGCGCGGCGTGATGGCACGCAACCTGCTGATGCACACATGCGCCGAACACGAGGGGGCGCTGGCCGAGCACGGATCGCGGCGCTCCCCATGGCCGGTGGCCGGCGAGGGACTGATCGACGCGATTGTCGGACTGTGGCGCGCGCCCATCCATGTGGGCGCCGCGGGCGACTAGAAAAAGGAGCACGATGACCGACATCTCGACCGGTACCACCACCGACGTACCGGAGTTTCCGATGACGCGCGCGCCGGACTGCCCGTTCGCTCCCCCGCCAAAGGTGTTGGAGCTCAACGACACCAAACAATTGAGCCGGGTCCGCATCTGGGACGGCAGCACCCCGTGGCTGATCCACGGCTACGACGCCATTCGCGCGCTGTTCACCGACTCGCGCACCAGCGTCGACGACCGGCTGCCCGGCTATCCGCACTGGAACGAGGGCATGCTGGCGACGGTGCACAAGCGGCCCCGGTCGGTCTTCACGTCCGATGCCGAGGAGCACACCCGGTTCCGCCGGATGCTGTCAAAACCGTTCACGTTCAAGCGCGTCGAAGGCCTGCGCCCAGCGGTACAGAAGATCGCCGACGATCGGGTCGACGCCCTTTTGGCCGGCCCCAAACCCGGCGACGTCGTCAGCACCTTCGCGCTGCCCATCCCCTCGCTGGTGATCAGCGAGATGTTGGGCGTGCCCTACGAAGACGCGGACTTCTTCCAGGAGCAGGCGCAACGCGGCACGGCCCGCAACGCAACCGAGGAGGACACGGCGCAGGGTGCCGCGTCGCTGGCGAAATACATCGCCAACCTGATTCGCACCAAGATGCAAAGCCCGTCCGAGGACCTGGTGTCCGACCTTGCCGAGCGGGTGAACGCCGAAGAGCTCAGCGTGCGGGAGGCCACCCAGCTGGCGCTGGGCGTGCTGATCGCCGGGCACGAGACCACCGCCAACATGATCAGCCTGAGCATCGCGGCCCTGCTCGAACATCCCGACCAGCTCGCGCTCATCCGCGACGCTGACGATCCCAAGGTGATCGCGGCCGCGGTGGAGGAATTGATGCGGTATCTGAGCATCATCCAAACCGGTCAGCGTCGCATCGCCATCGAAGACATCGAAGTCGGCGGCGAAACCATCAAGGCCGGCGAGGGCATCATCCTCGACGTCGCGCCGGCGAACTGGGATCCCCGCCAATTCCCCAACCCCGACCGGCTGGACCTGCGCCGCGAGGACGGCGCCCACGTCGGATTCGGCTACGGCCGCCACCAATGCGTGGGACAACAGTTGGCCCGCATGGAATTACAGATCGCGCTGCCCACGTTGTTCCGCCGCATCCCCACGCTGCGCCTGGCGGTGCCGGTCGAGGAGCTTCCGTTCAAGCACGACACGTTGGCCTATGGCGTCTACGAGCTGCCCGTCACTTGGTGAGTTTTGTCTAACGTGAAACCCGACCTGACGCTGGACGTGCCCGACCTGTCCGGCAGATTCGCCGTCGTGACGGGGGCCAACAGCGGCCTTGGCTTCGGTTTGGCGAAAAGCCTTGCGGGCGCGGGTGCCGACGTGGTGATGGCGATTCGCAACCGGGCCAAGGGCGAGGCCGCGATCGCCGAGATCCGCCGCGAGCAGCCGTCGGCCAGGCTGACCATCCGACAGCTCGACTTGTCGTCGCTGAAGAGCGTGGCCGCGCTCGGTGACGAGCTGGTCGCCGACGGCCGCCCGATCGACATCCTCATCAACAACGCCGGGGTCATGACGCCCCCGCAGCGCCAGGAAACCGATGACGGCTTCGAATTGCAGTTCGGCGCAAACCACCTCGGGCACTTCGCGTTGACCGGTCACCTGCTGCCGCTGCTGCGCGCCGCCGAGCGCGCGCGGGTGGTCACCGTCAGCAGCATCGCCGCGGGGCAGCGGAATCTCGACTTCAATGATCCCAACGCGCAAGACGGCTATAAACCGATGCGCTGCTACGGCGTGGCGAAACTGGCGCAGCTGATGTTCGCGATGGAGTTGGACCGCCGCAGCCGCGACCGCGGCTGGGGGCTGATATCGAACGCCGCGCACCCCGGGCTGAGCAAGACGAACCTGCTCAGCGGCGCGTCCTACGGCCGCGCCAAGCCCACGCTGCAGGCCCGGCTCACCCAACTGACCTGGCGGCTGCTGCCGTTTATGTGGCTTGACGTCGACGAAGGCATCAAGCCCACGCTGTATGCCGCGGTGTCGCCGGACGCCGAGGGCGGCCGCTACTACGGTCCGCGCGGCTTCTACGAAACCGCAGGCGGCGGAGTCACATTCGCGGGTGTCCCCCGCTTGGCCCGAAGTGAACCCGACAGGGAGCGGCTGTGGCAGCGGTCCGAACAACTCACCGGTGTCACCGACGATTGATCAGAAGGTGGTAGGCAATGCCGTTTATCGGCCGCAGTGACGCGAAAGACCCCGGTACGCAACAGGACCAGTGGGAGCGGGTAGCGCGCCGGCGCGAGCGGTTGTACGTCGAGGACGAACAGTTCCGGATCACCAAGCCCGACGACGAAATCGCCGCCGCGACCCGGGTGCGCGGACAACGCATCGCCGAAGTCATGGCGAAGGTGCTGCGGGGCTACGCCGACCGGCCGGCCCTCGGACAGCGCGTCCGGGAAATCGTCACCGACGACGCCGGCCGGTCCACACTGCGTTTCCTGCCGCGGTTCGAGACCATCAGCTACGCCCAGTTGTGGGCCCGCATCCAGGCGACGGCCGGAGATTGGCACCACCACGAGCGGCACCCGGTGCGGCCCGGGGACTTCGTCTGCGTATTGGGTTTCGCCAGCATCGATTACACGGTGCTCGAGTGTGCCTGCATTCATCTCGGCGCCGTGGTGGTGCCCCTGCAGACCAGTGCGCCGGCGGCGCAACACGCGCCGATCCTGGACGAGACGCAGCCGCGGATCCTTGGGGTGGGCCTGGACAACCTCGAGACGGCGGTCGAGGCCGTGCTGGCGGGCACCGCACCGCAGCGCCTGATCGTCTTCGACTACGAACCCCGCGACGACGACCAACGCTCCGTATTCGAGGCGGCCCGCGCGCGGTTGGCCGAGGCGGGCGACGCGCTCACCCTCGAAACCATCGATGACGTTGTCGCACATGGCGAATCGCTGCCCACTCCGCCGCTGCACGTCGCCGCGGCCGATGAGGATCCGCTGGCCTGGGTGTTCTACACGTCGGGCAGCACGGGCACCCCCAAGGGCGCGATGTTCACCGAAAGCCTTTGCATCGGAACGTGGCTCGCGCAGTCCGATCAGCCGGTCATCACCCTGAGTTACATGCCGATGAGCCATCTGATCGGGTACGGCTATGTGATCCTGACGTTGGCCAACGGTGGCACCAGTTATTTCGCGGCCAAGAGCGATCTTTCGACATTGTTCGAGGATTTGGCGCTGGTCCGGCCCACCTCGATGAGCCTGGTGCCGCGGGTGTGCGAGATGTTCTATCACTACTACCAGCGTGAGCTCGACCGGCGAACGGCGTCCGGCGCCGATCCCGACGAAGTCAGCGACGAGATCAAAACGGCTATCCGCGAGGAGATTCTGGGCGGCCGGGTGCTGGCGGTGGGCTGCGGTTCGGCGGCGCTCTCCCCCGAGATCAAGGTGTTCATGGAAGAAGTGCTCGACCAGCACCTGCTGATCGGATACTCCTCCACCGAAATCGCCGGCGGGATGATCGTGGCCGACGAGCAGGTGCTGCGGCCGCCGGTGATCGACTACAAACTCCTCGACGTTCCCGAACTCGGCTACTTCAACACCGACAAGCCGTACCCACGAGGAGAATTGGCCGTCAAATCGGCGCGGTTTATGGCCGGCTACTACAACCGCCCCGACCTGACGGCCACGATGTTCGACGAGGACGGCTACTACAAGACCGGTGACGTGATGGCCGAGGTCGGTCCCGACCGGCTGCGCTACGTGGACCGGCGCAACAACGTCATCAAGCTCGCGCAGGGCGAATTCGTCGCCGTCTCAAGACTGGAGGCGCTGTACGCGACGAGCCCGGTGATCCGGCAAATCTATATCTACGGCAACAGCGAACGCTCCTACCTGCTCGCCGTCGTGGTGCCCACCGAAGACGTGGTGGACGCCTCGGTGATCCATGAGTCGCTGCGCGAGATAGCGCGCGAAAACCACCTCAACGGCTACGAGATCCCGCGGGACTTCCTGATCGAAAAGGAGCCGTTCAGCCTCGCGAACGGGCTGCTATCGGGAGTCGGAAAGTACTTGCGCCCCAAGCTCAAAGAGCGCTACGGCGACAGCCTGGAGCAGCTGTACGCGTCGATGGCCTCCGATCAGCTCAGCCAGCTACGGGCGCTGCGCTTGGGCGGCGCCGACCAACCAGTGCTGGCGACCGTCACCAAGGCGGTGCAGGCCACCCTCGGTGTGGCGGCAGCCGACATCTCCCCGGAGGCGAGGTTTATCGATCTGGGTGGCGATTCGCTGTCCGCGTTGACCTTTTCCACGCTGCTGACCGACATCTACGGCGTCGACGTCCCGGTCGGGGTGATCGTCGACCCGACCGGGGATCTGCTCGCCATCGCCAACACCATCGAACGTCACCGCGCCTCCGATGGTTTGCGGCCCGGCTACGCTTCGGTGCACAACTCGGGCAGCGCCGAGGTCAACGCCAGCGACCTCACGCTGGATAAGTTCATCGAGGACGACGTCCTCAAGACCGCGATGACGCTGCCACACCCCACCGCCGAGATCCGCACCGTGCTGCTCACCGGCGTCACCGGCTTCCTGGGACGCTTCCTGGGCATGGAATGGCTGCAAACACTGGCGGATTCGGGCGGCACGCTGATCTGCCTGACCCGCGGCGCCGACGCCGCGCAGGCCCGCCAGCGCATCGAGGCGGTCTTGGGCTCCGACGCCGAATTGCTCGATCGTTTCCGCACGCTGGCCGAGGGGCATCTCGAGGTGCTGGCCGGAGACATCGGCGAACCCAACCTCGGCCTGGACGACGAGACGTGGCGCCGCCTGTCACAGAACGTCGACTTGATCGTGCATCCCGCGGCTCATGTCAATCACGTCCTGCCCTACCAGCAGTTGTTCGGCCCGAACGTGGTGGGCACGGCCGAGGTGATCCGGCTGGCGATCTCCGCCAGGCTCAAGCCGATTCACTACATCTCCACGCTGGGCGTCACCGCGGTGGCACACCATCTTGTCGACGAAGACTCCGATATCCGCCGAGCGGTGCCGTCCTGCGTCGTCGACGACAGCTACGCCAACGGTTACGGGATCAGCAAGTGGGCCGGCGAGGTGCTGATGCGCGAGGCGCACGACCTGTGCGGACTGCCCGTCGCGGTGTTCCGGCCCGGCATGATCCTCGCCGACAGTCGATACACCGGGCAGCTCAACGTGCCCGATATCTTTACCCGGTTGTTGTTCAGCCTGGTCGCCACCGGCACCGCCCCGCGATCGTTCTACCGTCCCGGCCGGGACGGCCAGCAGCCGCACTACGAGGGCCTCCCGGTCGACTTCCTCGCAGAGGCGATGGCGGCGATCGGCCCACGACAGGGCAGCAGCTTTGACACCTATAACACCACCAACCCGCACGACGACGGCATTTCGCTGGACACCTTCGTGGACTGGATCGTCGCCGCGGGCCATCCGATCGAACGGATCGACGACTACTCGAACTGGCTGAGTCGATTCGAGACCGCGATGCGGGCCCTCCCGGAACGCGAACGCGCCCAGTCGGTGCTTACAGTGTTGGATGTGTACCGCCAACCCATGGCCGCCGTCGGCGGCTCGCCGGTGCCCGGCGCACGCTTCCAGGCGGCGGTCGAAGAGTCAGGTCGGGCGATCCCGCACCTTTCGGAGCAGATGATCGGCAAATACCTCACCGACCTCAAAGCGCTTGGCGTGCTGCGTCCGAAGGAATGACGATGACAAGTCTCTACCCGGCCGGTCCCATCGGTGCCCCCAAGCACCGGCACGGTCAGGCCACCGCATTCGACACCGGCCTGCCCGCCGGGACCGAGGTCTTCTCGGCCGACAACCACATCTCGGTCGCCGACGACATCTTCTATCAGCACTTCCCCGACGACCTCAAGGACAAGGCGCCACGAATCTGGTACGAGGACGGCGCATACCTGCTCGGCCCTCCCGGAAACTCCATGGTGGTGGGTGATTTCAGCGCAGTGCTGATGCAATACGACGATCTCGCCGGCGCGGCCACCAACAACATCGAAGCCCGCATCCGTGAACTCGCCGACGACGGCGTCGACAAGGAACTGGCGTTCCCCAACGCGGTGTTGGCGCTGTTCCACTACCCCGATAAGGAGCTGCGCGAACGGATATTCCGCATCTACAACGAACACATCGCCGATGTGCAGGAACGCTCGAACGGGCATTGCTACGGAGTCGGATTGATCAACTGGTGGGACCCGCGCGGCGCTCGGCGCACCCTTGAGGAGCTGAAGTCGCTGGGACTCAAGACGTTTCTCATGCCGATCAGTCCGGGCAATGACGACCACGGCCAGATCATCGACTTCTCCAGCACCGAGATGAGCGCGGTGTGGGACGAGATCGAAGCCGCCGGACTGCCGGTCACCCATCACATCGGCGAAAGCCAGCCGAAGTGCCCGAGCGAGGTCAACAGCGTCGCGGTCGCCATGATGGTCAACATCGACTCGTTCCGAGAGATGTTCTCCAAGTATGTCTTCGGCGGCATCCTGGACCGGCATCCCAGCCTGCGGGTTGGCTGGTTCGAAGGCGGGATCTCGTGGGTGCTCCCCGCCCTGCAAGATGCCGAACACGTGCTGGCGTCATACCAGCACATGCTCAAACACCAGCCCGAACACGAACCCCGCTATTACTGGGACACCCACATGTGCGCGTCGTTCATGGTCGACGGCCTGGGTCTCAAACAGATCGACGAGATCGGAATCGACAAGGTGATGTGGTCCTCCGACTATCCGCACAACGAAAGCACTTTCGGGTATTCGGAGCGGTCGCTGGCCGCGGTGGTGGACGCGCTGGGCCCCGAAGACGCCGTCCGTGTTGTCGGTGGCAACATCAGAAACTTCCTGGGTATATAGATGACGAACTTACTGACCTCGGTCGTCGAGATCCCCAACGAGCCGGACTGGGGGCGCATGCGCTCGGAGACCGGTGCCCGCCTGCGCGCGGCGATGCGCGAGCACGGCGTCGACGCGCTGATCTTGTTGATGAACGGCCACGTCCAGTACGCAACCGGGGTCAGCTGGCCGCTGCTGGACGCCGGCCTGTCGCACGTGGAACGCCCCGTGGCCGTCGTGCTGGCCGACGACGAGCATCCTCATCTGTTCCTGCCGTTCCGCAGCGGGGCGGCGGCCGCGCCGCCGGTCCCGCCGGATCATCTGCACGGCCCGGTCTATCTCGAATTCGACAGCGGGGTAACGGACTTCGCCGGCAGGCTCGCCGAGTTGATCCCGCCGGGCGCGACGATCGCCGTCGACGAGCTGACCGGCGCGATGCGCCGCGCGTCGGGCATGCTGTTTCCCTCGGGCCCGCCGCAGGAGGCGGCGATCGTGGTCGGCGCCGCGCAACTGATCAAGACCCGTGACGAGGTTGCCTGCCTCCGCCAGGCAGCCCGGATCACCGAGCGGGCCATGGCCGACGTGCAGCAAGCGCTGGCGCCCGGGGTGCGACAGATCGACCTTTCGGCGCTGCTGGTGCGCCGCGCGTTCGAATTGGGCGCCACCGCCAACATGCTGGAAGCCATCTGGCAGGTCATGCCGGCCTCGCGGGAAGCCGGCGTGTGGACCACCCACGGCGATCTGGCGCTGCCGCTGCTGCCCACCGATCGTGAGTTGTCGGCCGGTGACGTGCTCTGGACCGACATCAGCTTCAGTTATGCCGGCTACTGCTCGGATTTCGGCCGCACCTGGATCGTCGGCGAGAAACCCACGGCGGCACAGCAAGACCAGTTCCGGCAGTGGCGAGCCATCTTGGACGCGGTGCTCGCGGTGACCAAGGCCGGCGCCACCTCGGGAGACCTGGCGCGGGCGGCGATCGCCGCCAACGGCGGTCGCAAACCGTGGCTGCCGCACTTCTACCTCGGCCACGGCATCGGCACCTACCCCGCCGAAACCCCCATGATCGGAACGGATCTGGGCGAAGACTTCGACGACAACTTCGTCTTCCCACCCGGCATGGTCCTGGTTTTGGAGCCGGTGGTATGGGAGGACGGCACCGGTGGCTATCGCAGTGAGGAGATCGTGGTGATTACCGAAGACGGCTACCTGCCGATCACCGACTACCCCTACTCCCCCTACGGTGACTGAGGTATTGCCCGACGCCCTGCAACTGCGGGTCGGGCGTCGGGAACGCGCACTGGCCCAGATGCAGGCACACGACCTCGACATCCTGGTGCTCGGGCGGCAAGCCAACGTCCGCTACGTCACCGGCGCCCCGCAGCTGTGGATAGCCGGGACCCGACCGTTCGGGCCGGTCTGCGTCGTGGTGCGCGCCAGCGGCGACATCTACCTCAACACCACCGATGACGAAGGTGTCCCGGAAGAGATCGACCACGATCACCTCTACGGGTTGACCTGGAGTCCGATGACGCTGATCGACGTCTTGAAGAAGGTCGACGGCGCCGAAACGGCGCTTCGCGTCGGAACCGATGCGATCACACCCACTTTCGCCGCGCTGTTGCCCGAAGCGTTCCCCAACGCCGAGCTGGTGGACGGCGAGCTGGCCATGCGAGCGGCACGGCGCATCAAGACGGCCGATGAGATCGCGACGATGGGCGAGGCCATTCGCATCGCCGAAGGTGGCCTCGCCGCCGGGGTGACGGAATTGCAGGCGGGGCTATCCGAGCAGAAGCTGGCCGGGGCGGTGCTGGAAGCGATGGCCGCCGGCGGGGTGAGCACGCCCGCCACTCAGGACGCCGCCTGGGTGACCTCGCGTGAACATCCCTGGCGGCGCGCACAACCGAACGGCACCGTACGAGAGGGCGACCTGGTCGCGTTGGCCGCCGGCGCGTTGGCCGGTGGCTACGTCGGCGAGGTGGGCCGGACCTGGCCGACCGGAACGGCCACGGCCGAGGTTCGCCAGCTTTTCCAGCGATCGAACCTGCTCTACGACAAGCTCATTGCCGCATGCCGGCCCGGCGCCTCCACCCGTGAGCTGCTCGCGGCATACGACTCCGCCGGCGAACCGATTCCGCCGATGCCGATCGCGTACGGGCTGGGGCTGGGCTTCGACCCGCCCGTCGTCTCCGAAACGCTCTCGGCCGCAGGCGAAGACGACCGCCTCGATCCCGGGATGGTGCTAGCGGTGACGGCCTACGTGTGGCAGGAATGCGTCGGCGCCGTATTTCGCCGCGACACCGTCCATGTCGGCGCCGGCGGTGCGGAAGTGCTGACGCACAGCCCGGTCTGGCCAGCACACTAGAGCGCGTCGGCAATGGCTCGGCCTGCGGTGCGCCCGGAGAAGATGCAGCCGCCGAGGAAAGTGCCTTCCAGCGCGTTGTAGCCATGCACCCCGCCGCCGCCGAAACCGGCGACTTCGCCGGCGGCATAAAGCCCGCCGATGGGCTGCCCATCCAGACCCAACGCGCGGGAAGAGAGGTCGGTCTGTATGCCGCCCAATGTCTTTCGGGTGAGGATGTGTAATTTGACCCCGATGAGCAGGCCGGCGTCCGCATCGAGGATGCGATGCGGAGCGGCGGTGCGGCCGAGCCGGTCGGCGAGAAACTTGCGCGAATTGCGGATGCCTTGAACCTGGGCGTCCTTGCTGAAGGGATTGGCCAACTGCAGGTCGCGGGCGTGGATTTGGCGGCGAATCGCGCTCGCGTCGAGTAAGGGTTCGTCGGTCAACGCGTTCATCTTTCCCACCAGCTCGTCGAGATTGTCCGCCACGACGAAGTCCGCCCCGCGGGTCTTGAACGCTTCCACCGGGCCGGGCGCCCCCCTGCCAAACAAGCGCTGCCGCACCACCGCCTTCTTGCTCTTGGAGGTGATGTCGGGGTTTTGCTCCGAGCCCGACAGCGCGAATTCCTTCTCAATGATCTTCTGGGTCAGGATGAACCACGAGTGGTCGTACTGCGCGATGTCCGACGTGGTGCGCAGGTAGCGCAGCGTGCCCAGGGTGTCGTAGCCGGGCAGAAACGGCTGCGGCAGGCGGCGACCCAGCGCGTCGAACCACATCGACGACGGTCCGGGCAGGATGCGGATGGCGTGGTCGGGCCAGATCGGATTCCAGTTGATGACGCCTTCGGTGTAGTGCCACATGCGATCCCGGTTGACCAGCCGCACACCGGAATCCGCGGCGATGTCGAGCATGCGGCCGTCCACATGGGCCGGGACGCCGGTGATCATCGACTTCGGTGGGGTGCCCATGCGCTCGGGCCAGTGGCGGCGGATCATGTCGTGGTTGGCGCCGATCCCGCCGGTCGTGATGACGACGGCCTGAGCGGACAGTTCGAAGTCGCCGACCCGCTCGCGGTTGGACGGGGCGCCGCGGGGGGCGTCGTCGGCGGCCAGCACGGTGCCCCGCACCCCGGTCACCGCGCTGCCGGTGAACACCAGCTCGTCGACCCGACGGCGATGGTGGAAGGTGACCAGCCCGCGGGCCGCGGCCCGGCGTGCGGAGTCGACGAACGGTCCGACGACTCCGGTCCCGGTTCCCCACGCGATGTGGAAACGCGGCACCGAGTTGCCGTGGCCGGCAGCGCTCAGGTCGCCGCGCTCGGCCCACCCCACGGTGGGCAGGAACGTGATGCCGTGCCCCGCCAGGTAGGCGCGCTTGTCGCCGGCGGCGAACTCGACATAGGCGCGCGCCCAGCGACTGGCCCAGTGGTCTTGGGCGTCCGGGCCATCCAGGCGATCGAACGCGGCGCTGCCCTGCCAGTCGTTCCAGGCCAGATCGAAGGAGTCCTGCACGCCCAGCCGACGCTGTTCCGGGCTGTCGACGAGGAAGATGCCGCCGAACGACCAGTACGCCTGACCACCGAGGTTGGCCTCGTTTTCCTGGTCGACGACGGCCACCTTCTTGCCGCGGCTAGTGAGTTCGTGGGTGGCGACCAGGCCCGCCAGGCCGGCGCCGACCACGATCACGTCAGCATCCATTGGGCATCCTCCAAAACTAATTGCATAACGAATACATTAAAGTATCGGATGCAATGTAGTATTCGGCGAGTGATGGACGTGACAGTGAAGCCGATCAGGGTCACCAAGCGCCGCGCCGAGACGCGGGCGCGGTTACTTGCTGCCGCGTATCGGGTGTTCGCCGACAAGGGGTTTGGGCGCACGCGCATCGAGGACGTCTGCACGGCGGCGGGCTACACCCGCGGCGCGTTCTACTCCCAGTTCGACAGCCTCGACGAATTGTTCTTCAGCCTCTATGACGAACGCGCATTGCTCATCACCGAGCAGGTCGGCGAGGCGCTGGCCGACGTGGAAGGCCCGGACACGATAGAAGCGGCGCTCGAACGTGTCGCCGCTACGTTGCTGCTGGACCGTGACTGGCTGCTGATCAAGACCGATTTCCTGATGCACGCTGCGCGCAATCCCCATGTCGCGCAACGGCTTTTACATCACCGAGCCCAGCTGCGCGAGGCGATCGAACGGCGGCTGGCGGCCACGGCCGCGGTTGCTTCAGTTGATCCGCCGTGGCCGCTGGGCACCGTCGCGGACGCTGCCCGAGCGGTGGTCGCGGCCTACGACGGCGTGACCGTGCAGCTCCTCCTCGACAACGACACGACGGCGGCGCGCGACTGGCTCAACCAACTGCTGACGACGCTCCTGCGCGGCTGATCCGGGAGCGGAGTTCGCTGAGAGCGAACGCAGCGGCGGCGGAGCGGGACGCCGACGCACCATGGAAAGACAGGTCCGCGCCAGGCCTTCCCGGCGCGGACCTGTTCGACTAGCCGGCGCTTTCGGCGAGAGCCGCGTCGAGCAGATCGCCGATGCGATGCCGTTCCCACAGATTCAACAGGTTCGACAGCATCTGCAGCGGCGCGCGCACGCTTTCGTCGTCCTTGATGCGCGGGTCGGTTCGGTCACCCGGGACGGATTCACCAAACCGCTTGCGTATCAGCGCAGGTACATCGAGCAACCAGGCCACGCCCATCCCCGCCGCGTAGAGCAGGAGATGGCGGCGCAATCGGTTGGGGTCGAGAACCGGGCCCCCACTTTGCGCGATTTCGGTCACGAATACCTGCAGCAGTTCGTCGAGATGCCGATCCCACAAGGACGTTTCGGCACCCGACATCGCTCCCCACAGGGCCATGCCCAGATTCATCTGGCCGACGCATCCCCAGTCCATCAAGCCGCAGTGCAGGCCGCCGGCGTCGGCGCTGTCGCGCCAAAACCAGGCGTTGTCGACGTTGGCGTTCCAATGGCACAGGGCGACATAGTCGGTATCGGCCGCCAGTTGGGCCGCGACGAACCGCTCGTGCGCTGCGATCCGCGGCGCGTCCGTGCGCAACCGCGTCAAGAACTCGGGCGAGCCAACATTGGCGGGCAGCAGTCCAGGGTGGGTTTCGGCGAATTCCGCCAGCTGACGCAACCGCCGGTCCAGTTGGTCGCGGGTCTGGGGTACGCGGTCGCCCACCGTCGCGGCCTGCACGTCCAGCGGGAAATGGGCGATCAGGTCGGCCGGGAGACGCCCGGATCGGTGCGCGCCGGCCAGGCGGGCCAGTGCGGTGAGCAGCGATCGATAGTGCTCCAGCGGCTCGGGCATCTCGTAGTCCAGGCACTTGTGGTATTGCCGCTCGATCCCATTGCAGCCGAACGCAATTCGCTCGGTGATCAGTATTCCGGTGCCGGTCTGCGCATGATAGTCGCCGAACATGACCGTGGGTACCGCGATGGGGAACCCGGTTGCCCGCGACAGCGACGCGAACCGCACCTCGGGCTCCATCTGGGTCTTCCCGCGGTCACGAATCGCGTTGTCGAAATCCCGGGAAAACTTGACGAACAAGTCGGTGTGCAATCCCGGTGCAGCCTGGTCGTATTCGACCGACAAGACGACTTTGCGTCCCGTGCTGCCGCCCGCGACCTCGCGCAGATCGGCGATGCGCGTGACGCGGTTACCGTCGAGCGCGCCGGCCGCCCGAAAGGCATCGGTGAGAAACGGGGCCCCGGCGGCGCGCAACGCGGCGGCATCGGCGGGAAAGGCTATACCGAACTGATCACCGGCCGCCCAGCGGTTCACCATGTCTGTTCGGCCGCACGCACCAGCATGTGATTGACCGCCACCCGGCGATCCCTTGTCACCATGAAAAGCACCGCGTCGGCGATGTCTTCCGACCGCAGCTTGACCATGCCGGCCGTCTGCCGCTCGAACGTCTCCCGCGACGACTCGGTTAAATGGGTGAAGATCTCGGTGTCGACGGTCCCCGGGCCGACCACCCCGACCCGGACCCGCTTGCCGATGAGCTCCTGGCGGATGCCCTCACTGAAGGCGTTCACGCCGAACTTGGTCAGCGCGTACACCGCGGTACCGGGGCGGGCCACCCAGCCCGCGGTGGAGCTGATCGTCACCACATCGGCCACCCCGCGCGGTGAGTCGGCGGCCGCGTCGATCAGATGTGGAAGTGCGGCCCGGGTGGCGTACAGCACACCCTGCACGTTGACGGAGACCATGTCGTCCCAGTCCCGCAGGGAAGCCTCGGCGGCCACACCCATCTGCATCGTCCCGGCGTTGTTCACCAGAGTGTCCAGCCGCCCCAGCTCGGCGACGGTGCGCTGCACCGCCGCCGACACCTGCTCGGCGTCGGTCACGTCGGCGGGCACCAACAGCGCTGTGCCGCCCGCGGATTCGATCTCGGCTTTCAGCTCGGTCAGCCGTTCGGCGCGTCGTGCCAACAGGGCCACCGCGGCGCCTTGCGCGGCCAGCGCCTTCGCTGTCGCCGCGCCGATACCGCTGCTGGCACCGGTCACAAGTGCGGCGGTGTTGGCCAGCGTCTGCGTCATAGTCGGCCTCTCGTCGGTGATCCGGCGCCCAGGATGTCGTGGAGCACGTACTCGTTGTCTTCGCCAAGGTCGGGGGCGCCACGCTCGATGCGCGCCGGATTGCGCGCGATCCGCCACGACGGTCCCAGGATAGGACGCTGGCCCTCGCGGTGATCACTGACGAAGCGGTACAACTCGCGGTCCCACAATCGTTGATCGGCAATGACATCGACCGACGTGGCGCTCTTGCCGGCCGGCACACCCGCCGCCCGCAGGCGGTGCGCCAGTTGCTCGGCATCGTGGTTGCGGGTGAGTGCGGAGAGGTCGGCATCCAGCGCCCGCGCATGCGCGCGCCGCGAGTCTAGGCTGAGGTAGCGCGGGTCGGTGAAAAGTGTTGCAGCATCTAGGGTGTCGCACAATCGCCGCCATTCGACGTCGTCGGCCACGGCGATGGTGATCCAGGAGCCGTCCGCGCACGGATAGCAACCGTGCGGGCACAGGTCGGGGTGCTGGTTGCCACTGGGCGCCAGCGGCTTTCCGGTGAGGCTCTGCTCGAGCAGGCAGTCCCCGATCATCGTCGACAGGGTTTCGACGGCCGACACGTCGACGAACTGACCCTCGCCGCTCAGCTCACGGTGCAGCAGCGCCACCACGGCGGCGTATGCCGCCGCCGCGCCGACGGTCGAGTCCCCGTAGCGCATGCTCGCCCCCAAGGGCGGCCCGCCGGGATAGCCGACCAGGGAGGCGAGTCCGGCCAGCGCGGCGAAACACGGCGCATAACCGGTCTGATGCCCCAGCGGACCGTCGTTGCCCCACATCTTGATCGAGACCGAGATGATGTCCGGCTTGAGCTCGGTGAGCTGCTGGTACCCCAGGCCCTGGCGCTCCATCGCGCCGGGACGCAGGTTGTTGATCACGATGTCGCTGTGCGCGATCAGCGCACGTAGCCGCGCCATGTCGTCGGCCGCCTTGATGTCGAGGTCGACGCTGAGGATCTCGGGATTGATGCTCAGGAAGAACGGCGCGTGGTTGATATCGGTGCCGCCGTAGGCACGCATCTCCTCGGGGTGGGACGCGGTTTCCACCTTGATCACCTCGGCGCCCAGCAGCGCCAGCAGCTTGCCTGCGTACGGGCCGGCCCACACCTTGGTCAGTTCCACCACACGGACGCCCTGCAGCGGTCCGCCGCGCGGATTCCTGGCCGGCTTCAGTTGGCCGGTCTTGACGAGCGGCGCCGCGCGCGGTGTGTCGAGCGAATCCAGCACCAACCGGGTGTGCTGGCCGAGAGCCGGTGCAGCAGAACTAATTTCAGCCGGCGACGCGCTCAGCGTGTACGGGGCGGTCGGATAGGCCGCGGTACCCAGCACGGGATGGTGCACATCCCGGAAAAAGCCGCGGTGACGGTACTGCGCCGAGCTGTGCAAATCCGGCGCGTCGTTGACGGGGACCAGCGGCACACCCAGCCGCTGAGCCTCCTCGGCCGCGGCCTCCTTGGCTAGGTCCTTGACCCACAGCGCAAACCCGCGCTGGAACGCGGCGACCTTTTCCGGCGTGACGGAGAACTCCAGCCAGTCGTCGTCGAAGTCGTCGAGCCACTCCGGGCGCCCCAACAACTCCTTGACGCCCAGCCAATGCGCACGGCTGGTCATGTACAGGTACACGAAGCCGTCGGCGCAGGCGAAAAACGACGCCGGGCCCTGTTGGTCGAAATCGTCGCGGCCGCCCTCGGCCGGCACCTCGCCGGTAATGAATCGCCCCACGATGCAATCGGCGCGGGACACCAGCACGGCCTGCTGCGAAACGTCGATGGCATCGCCCTGCCCCGTGTGCAGCCGCCCGAACAGCGAGGAGGCGACGCACAGCGCCGCCTCCAGTCCGGCCTCGTAGTCGCCGAGGAACCGGCCGGGCCCCTGCAGGGGCGGCTCGGCCGGATCGGCATGGCTGGGGGTGTGGAACCCCCAGCCGCTGGCGTGAAACACGTTGATGCTCTTGGCATTGTCGAACTCGGCATCGGCCAGCTCACCGAACGGCGTGATCGAGCAGAACACCACGCCCGGATGCCCGTCGGCCCAGCCCCGGTCGCGGTCGTCGATCACCGCATCGGCGGTGCCAATCAGCCGCTGCAGCTGCTCGCCGTCGACAACCACCGAGCGCTTGTTGGTGTTGAGGTACGCAAACAGCGCGCTGCCTTCGGTACCCGCACCGAGGATCGGCGCCATTGCCCGGGTGGGGCTACCGCACCCGGGCGCCTCGACCTTGATCACGTCGGCGCCGAAGTCGGCCAGCAGCTTGCCGCAGTACTCCCCCGCGACCGACCCGGCCAGTTCGACGATCCTGAAACCGGTCAGCGCCGACATGCCCGCAATCCCAAAGCGGTCAGGGCTTGCTTCGGCCCGAGCGGCTCAAGCGCCACTCCGGCGGGAAGTTCAGGTCGTTGTCCTTGACGACGTTGTTCAGTCCCTTTTCGAAGGTGCCCTCGGTGAGGTCGACCTCTTGCGCGTCGTTCTGGATCATCGGCAACATGCCCTCGACCATCCCGGTGAGCAGGCTGCCGAAGTACTCGCCCTTGTGTTGCTTGTAGAGCTCCAGGAACGTCTTCTGCACCGCGACGGTGTCGGTCGGGCGCGACTTCGAGCACGCCAGCGCGTACTTCTCGGTCTCGGCTTCCAGCTGGTCGCGGGGCACCACGCTGTTCACGAAGCCGCAGTCGTACATCTCCTTGGCGCTGAAAGGCCGTCCGGTGAACAGCATTTCGGAGAACTTGCGCAGGCCCATCGTCTCGGCCCACCACCACAGCCGCGGACCCCAGCCGACGTAGCGGAAGGCCGGGTGCCCGAACAGGGCATCGTCGGACGAGATCACCAGGTCGGCATCGCCCGCCTGATAGAAGTGCCACCCGTAGCAGTAGCCCTTGGCCTCGATGATGCTGATCTTGCGAAGTTCTTGCAGGGGGCGGTTTCCCGCACGGGCCTTGGCGTAGAAGTCGGTGACGGTGGACAGGTAGCGGTAGGAGCCGCCCGGCGGGTACTTGACGTCGTCGTCGTTGATCGCCAGCTCGTGGTGCAGCGGTAGGCCCGGGTTCTCCAGCATCGGCCGCTGCTCGGGCAGATCCCCGCCACTTCCGAAATCCTGGCCCTCGCCGCGGATCACGACGACCTTGACGTCGTCGTCCACGTTGCACTTATGGATCAGGTCGGCGTAGTTCTGCCGCATGCCCAAGGTGGTGGAGTTCTGCGCCTGGGGACGATCAAAGGTGATGTAGGCGATCCTGTTCTTCTTGTCCTTCTGGAACTTGATGTACTGCTCGGCTTCCTTCTTCAGCTTCTCGTAGTCGTATTCAGGCATGTGTCGTCTCCACTTCTATTTGATCGATTAAATGCTTATTTGAGCAACGCGCCCGCATCGACGGGCAGCGAAACGCCTGTGACGTAACGAGATTCGTCAGAAGCGAGGAACAGGACCGCATTGCTGATGTCTATCGCTTCCACCCACGGAATCGGCAACGTGTGCGTCTGCTGTGAGTGCGGCGCGAAATCCTCCGGTCCCGGGTTCTCCAGATCCGGCCGAAACAACCGGTAGGTGATCTCGTTCATCGTCATCGGCGTGTTGACCTGGCTGGGATGCACCGAGTTCACCCGAATGTTGTACTGGCCCAGCTCGACGGCGAAACTGCGCATCAGGCCCAGCACGCCGTGCTTGGCCGCGATGTAGTGGCCGGTGTAGGCCATCGCCTTGTGCGACCCCACCGAACCGGTCATCACAATGGAGCCGCCGCGCTTGCCGGCGAGGATATGCGGCACACCGGCTTTCACCGTGTGCCAGACGCCGGACAGGTTGACGTCGATCATGTCCTGCCAGATCTGCTCGGGAATCTTGTGCAGCTTGTTGCCGAACGTGCCGATGCCCGCATTGGCGACGATGATGTCCAACCGGCCGAGTTGTTCCACGCCGTTGTCCACCAACGCTTTAAGCGCGGCGAAGTCACGCACGTCGGCCTGCTCGGCCACGATGCGGCGGTTCTGCGCCTTGACCAGCTCCACGGTCTCGGCGAGGTCCTCCGGTGTCGAGTGCGGATACGCCATGTTGTCGATCGGTCCGCAGATGTCAAAGGCGATGATGTCGGCGCCCTCCTGCGCCAACCGCACCGCGTGGCTGCGACCCTGCCCCCGCGCGGCACCGCTGATCAGTGCGACCTTTCCCTCCACACGCCCGGCCATCACGCCACCACCGTCGGCAGGGTTTCCCAGCCCCGCACCGTCGACGTCGGGCTGAGTTTGGAGTTGGCTAGATCCAGCTCCCACTCCGGGAACCGCTTGAGGATCTCCTCCAGGGCCACCCGACCCTCCAGCCGCGCCAATGCCGAGCCCAGGCAGAAGTGCGCACCCACGCTGAATGTGAGGTGCGGTCGGGGTGGGCGATGGATTTTGAATTCGCCTGCGTCCGGGCCGAACTGGCGTTCGTCGCGGCATGCCGCCCCCACCAGCATCAGCATCACGCTGCCTTCGGGGACCGTCTGGTCGTAGATGCTGACATCGCGGGTTACGTAGCGCGCCATGTGGGGCGCGGGCGGCTCGAAGCGCAGCAACTCCTCGATCGCCTGCGGGATGAGCCCGGGATTTTCGACGAGTTCGCGACGCTGGTCCGGGTGCTCCGCCAGCACCTTCCCCGCCCAGCCGATCAGCCGGGTCGTCGTTTCGTTGCCCGCCCCGGCAACGACGTTGAGGTACACCAAGATCTCGTTCCGGGTAAGCCGCCGCGTGGTGCCGGTCTCGTCGACGAATTCGACGTTGAGCAACTCGGTCATGATGTCGTCGGACGGGTGTTCCGCACGCCAGTCGATGTAGGCCTCGAACTGCTCCCCCACGGACAAGCCATGCTTGTGCTCCATGGGTTTACCAGCCTCCGTGCGCAGTTGGGCATTGACCCGATCCCGAACCATTTCCTGGTCGTCCTCGGGAATGCCGAGCAACATGCTGATGACCTTCATCGGCATGATCGCGCCCAGGTCGGTCACGAAGTCAAACCGTCCCGAGCCCACCAGCGGATCCAACGCTTGCGCGCAGAAGTCGCGGATCAACGGCTCCAGCGCGGCAATCTTGCGGGGGGTGAACATCCGCGACAGCAGCTTGCGGTGCACGTCGTGAATGGGCGGATCTTCGAAGATCAGCATGCCCGAGGGGATTTCGAGATTGGCCTTGATCAGCTCGAGGATGACGCCGCGCGCGGAGCTGTAGGTGCCGACGTCGATCAACGCCTTGTTGACGTCGGCGAATCGGCTCAGTGCAAAGAAGTCATATTCCGCGTTGTAGTACAGCGGCGCGTCGTCGCGCAGCCGCGCGAACATGGGATATGGGTCGGCGATCAGCTCGACGTCGTACGGGTCGAAGCGAATCGAGCTGTCCGTGCTCGCAGTGCTCACGGTCACGAAAATCCTCCTGCCGGTGATGTTTCCAAATGTTGCTCTGACGAGCACGCGGGCTGGGTTGGAACATGCTTGGGGACGGCTGGCCGCCGGATTACTCTATGTGCGTAGAGAATCACATGGCGGGTGCTCTGGCAAGACCCAGTGCGGCGCAAGTGCATGCTCACCTTTGGCTCACCCTTAGCTCACCTCTGCCTCACCTGTGCCTGCGCCGAGCGGTGCGCACATCGTCCGGTTGGGTCAGCCGCCCCTTGTCGGGACTCTTGAGGACGCCGGCGGCGATGGCCGACAAGATCCGGTCGAGCTGTTCGGGGCTGTCGATGATCCGGTCGCCGTGAGCGAACCGCAGCAGCAGACCGTTGATGAAGGTCAGCGTGATGTTGCTGAGGTCGTCGACCACCGCCGACTCCAGCTCGGCGCCGTGCGGCATGAGCTGCACCAGGATTTCCCGGTGCAGTTTGGTGAACTCGTCCGTGGCTTGCTGCAAGATGGCGGCGACCGCCGGGTCGCGGGTGGCCTGCATCGTCAGCTCGTAGCGGGCCTTCGTGTGGGAGAACTGCGGTTCGCTGCCGGCCTGCAGGACAACCTGCGACAGCCGCGACGGCGAGGGTGAGGGATCGCCGTCGACACCGCCGTCGGCGCTGTCGGCCACCGACTGCAGGGTCGCCAGGTCCAACTCGGCCAGCCGTTCGGCCACCGCGCGCAGCAGCGCGGAGCGGGTTCGGAAATAGAAGGAGGTGGTGCCGTCGGGCACGCCGGCCTTGCGGTCGACCTTCAGATGGCTTAGCCCCTTGGCCCCGTCGTCGGCCAGCAGCTGGATGGCGGCGTCACACAAGTCCCGACGACGCTCGGCGGGATTGGGCTTTCGCCGTTGCGCGGGAGTGTGTCGGGCCATGCGGGTAGCTTTCGTGCCTACGGACATGCATCGGAGAATGTTGGGTCACGAGGCTACTCTATATTCGTAGTGTGAGTAAAGTGCCCCCGCGACACGCCGCTTCCGGCGCCGCGACGGATGGCTCCGGTCCCTTACCTTGAGCTGAGACGCCCGACAGGAGGCTCAACGGGAGGCCGCCGCGGTGACCGACAGCCAATTCGACGGGGTTTCGCGTCGCGAATTTCTGGCCAGGGCGGCCGCGGGCGGCGCCGGGGCCCTGCTCTCGCTGGCCGGTCCGGTGATCGAGAAGGCCTACGGGGCCGGTCCGTGTTCGGGTCACTTGTCCGACATCGAGCACTTCGTGTTCTTGATGCAGGAGAACCGGTCGTTCGACCACTATTTCGGCACGCTCTCCGGTACCAATGGCTTCAACACCGCTTCCCCGCTATTTCAGCAAGCGGGGTGGAATCCCAAGACGCAAACGCTCGATCCCAGCGGTGTCACGCTGCCCTATCGGTTTGACACCACCCGGGGGCCGCTGCTGAACGGCGAATGCGTCAACGACCCCAACCACGACTGGGGCCCGATGCACACGTCGTGGAACAACGGCGCCATGAACAACTGGTTGCCCTCGCAGGCGTCCAGCCTTCCAGCGGCCAATGTCGCGGCGATCATGGGCTACTACACGCGACAGGACATCCCCGTCCATTACCTGCTGGCCGACACGTTCACGATCTGCGACAACTACCACTGCTCGGTGTTGGGGCCGACCATCCCGAACCGGCTGTACTGGGTGAGCGCCGCGCTGGGCTTCGACGGAACGCAGGGCGGGCCGCAGCTGACCACCCCCTACATCCCGCCGATTCACCAGTTCAGCTGGACCACCATGGCCGAGCATCTCAGCGCCGCCGGTGTGAGCTGGAAGCTGTACGAGACGAAGAGATTCGGCCCGGTCGTCGACACGGTCGTCGGCTACGGCGAGATATTCGCGAACTTCAAGCAAGCGGCGAATCCGGCATCGGATTTGGCCCGCTATGGTCTCGCTCCGAAGTACCCGGCGGATTTCATCGCCGACGTCGCCGCCGGCAAGCTGCCGCACGTGTCCTGGCTGGTTCCGGGTTTCCTTGCGTCCGAACATCCCTCGCTGCCGCCGTCGTCCGGTGCGGTCGCGATCGTGGACGCGCTGCGGATCCTGCTGTCCAACCCGGCGGTCTGGGAGAAGACCGCGTTGATCATCAGCTATGACGAAAACGGTGGCTTCTTCGACCACGTCGTGCCGCCGACCGCTCCCGCCGGGACGCCCGGCGAATACATCACCGTGCCCGACATCAACTCGGTTCCGGGTTCGGCGGGCATACGCGGCCCGATCGGACTGGGCTTTCGGGTTCCCTGCCTGGTCATTTCGCCCTACAGTCGCGGGCCGCTGATGGCTCACGACACGTTCGACCACACCTCACAGCTGCGGCTCCTGGAGACCCGGTTCGGGGTGCCGGTTCCCAACCTGACCCCGTGGCGCAGAAGCGTGACCGGCGATATGACGTCGACCTTCAACTTCTCTGTCCCGCCCAACTCGTCGAAGCCGAACTTGGATCAGCCATTTCTGCGGGCCCTGCCGAAACTGTCGCAGTGCGTCACCTCCATCGTGCCGGCGTACCTGGGCGACGGACGACCCTATCGGGTGCCCTACCCGCAGACGATGCCCACGCAAGAAACGACGCCCGTTCGCGGGATTCCCAGCGGAGCCTGCTGAGCATGGACCGCCTCGGCATTGGCTTCCTCAGCGTATTCGCGCTTCCACCAATCGATTTAGTAGATCTCGCCGCTGACCTTGGCTGCCGATACATCTCGACCGTGGTCCAGGGACAGCCATTGGTGCCGCTGGACTTTCCGTCGTACTCGCTGAAGAACGTGGCCCTTCGCCAGAATCTGCTTGCCGCAATGGATCACCGTGGCGTGACGATTTCGCTCGGCGACGGGTTTCTCGTGCTGCCCGGCGCCGACATGGGTACGTTCGCCGCGGATCTCGACGCCTTGGCCGAACTCGGCGTGCCCTGGATCAACGCCGTCAGTCTCGACCCGGACCTGGACCGCACCTTCGACCAGTTCGCCGCGCTGGCGGAGCTTGCCGCGCAACGGCACATCCGCACGGCGGTCGAACCAGTGCCCGGTCTCACCGTCGGCGACCTCCCCACGGCACTGGCTGCGCTCGAACATGTCGGACGACCGGACTTTCGGTTGTTGATCGACACGATGCACCTGGTGCGGTCGGGGGCCGGTCCCGCCGATCTGGCCGCCATCGACCCCGACCTGATCGGCTACGCCCAGCTCAACGACACGACGCTGGCGCCCCGTCTCGATAACTATATGGAGGAAGCCATGTTTGAGCGCATGGTTCCCGGCGAGGGCGAGCTGCCGCTGCGCGAAATCCTTCCGCTGCTTCCCGCTGACGTCGTGCTCGAGATCGAGGTGCCCAGGCGATCCCTGGCGTTAGAGGGGGTCAGCCCCATCGATCGGGTGCGCCCCTGTGTCGACGCCGCACGCCGGTTGTTGTCGGAGGTTGCCTGACCGCCCCTGGGTGACGGTGATCCCCTCAGCTGGGCTCCCGCAGCGGAAGTCCCGCGGCTTGATAGATCGCATCGATGACGGTCATGTTCTGCACCGCGTCTTCCGGCGTCGTCTTGACCGGTTCGCCGCGCAGCACCGCGGCGGCGAACGCGTCGAGCTGATAGGCGTAGGAAGCGCGACGCGGGAAACGCTCGTGCCGTTTGCCGTTGGCCGATCTCACCGAGAGACGGTTGAAAGCATGCGGCAACACCGGGTTGAGCACGTGCAACTCGCCACGTTCGCCGAAGACATGGGCGCCGATCTGCACCAGGCGCGCCGACCACATCGAACAGCGGATCCGGCCGCTGTGCCCGGCGGGGAACTGCAACTCGGCCGTCATCGCCCGGTCGATCTGAGGACCGCGCAATTTCGCCTGCGCCGAAACGACTTCCGGGGTTCCACCGCCGAACGTACGGACCATGTGGATCGTATAGCACCCGGCGTCCATCGTCGCGCCGCCGGCAAGCGCATAGTTGTAGCGAATGTCGGAGAACTTCGGCAGCGGGAAGCACAGCGCTGCTTCGATCCGCTGCAACTTGCCCAGTTCTCCCGAGGCGATGATCTCCTCCACCCGCAGGGCCAGCGGGTGGTAGCGGTAGTGGAACGCTTCCATCACCACGCGGTCCGATTGCCCGGCCAGTTCGGCGATCTCACGGGCTTCCGCGGCATTGGCCGTGAACGGTTTTTCGCACAGCACGTGTTTTCCGGCGGCCAGCGCAGCCCGGGTCCACCGGCCGTGCAGACCGTTGGGTAGCGGGTTGTAAATCGCATCGAGGTCCGGGTCGGCGATCAGCTTGTCGTAGTCGTCGTGCACCCGGGGAATGTCGTGCTTGTCGGCGAAGGCCCGAGCACGCGCGGCGTCGCGCGCCGCGACGGCGGCCACGACGACCTCACTGTTTTCCTTCGCCGGGTTGACCAGCGCCAACGGTGCAATTTTGGCCGCACCCAGGATGCCGATCCGCAGCGGGGCGTCTCCGTTTACAGACATCAGCCGACGCTAGCACCCCGGCGGGCGTGAGCACTCGCCATATCCCCCTGACGTGCACTTTCACCGGCAGGTTGCGCCCGAGCCATACCGCCGGAAGCACGGAGCACCGGTCTGCGTTCGTCGTCTTAGACTTTTAGCTCTTCCAGCGCGAAAGGCATTGCCCGCATGTCAGTGACCGAGGAAAACGAGCGCACCGGCGGTGCGCAACCGTCACCGTGGGCGCCGTTGCGCAGCGGCGTATACCGAAACCTCTTCGTCGCGCAGTTCGTCTCCAACATCGGGACGTGGATGCAAAGTGTCGGCGCGCAATGGTTCCTGGTGGAAAAGCACAGCAGCGACGTCGTCGTGGCGCTCGTCCAGACGGCGAGTCTCGGTCCGACGTTGCTTTTGGGCGTGTTCGCCGGGGCGCTTGCCGACCTGTTCGACCGGCGCCGGTACCTGATCGTTCTGCAGTCCTACGCGGTGATCGTCACGCTCGCCATGGCGGTGCAGACGTACGTTGGCGCCCTTGGTCCGACCGCACTATTGCTCTACACCTTGGCCATCGGCTGCGCCGCCGCGCTGACCGGACCGGCATGGCAGGCGATTCAGCCCGAAGTGGTACCGCGAGAGCAGATTCCGGCAGCCGCCGCGTTGGCCAGCGTGTCGGCCAACTCTGCCCGAGCGATTGGACCGGCAATCGGCGGCGTTGCCGTGGCGCTGGTCGGTCCGGCGGCGGTCTTCGCGATCAACGCGCTGTCGTTCGCGGCGATTATCGTTGCCCTGACGCAGTGGAAACGCCCCAGACAAATCGCGCCCATCGAAAGAGAACACCTCGGTCAGGCCGTCATCACCGGACTGCTCTACGTGAGCAACGCTCCCAATTTCCGTAGGATCTTGTTGCGCACAGCGCTTTTCCTGTTTCCCGCCTCGGCCCTATTAGCGCTCCTGCCGGTGACCGCCGCGCGCGAATGGCACTTGGGGGCCGCCGGCTACGGTGCTGCGCTCGGGTTCGTCGGCTTGGGCGCCATAGTCGCCGTCGGGATCGCGACTCCCTTGCGCCGCAAAGCATCAGACAACGTGTTGCTGGCGGTGTCCGCTGCCGCGTACGGAGTTGCGACGGCGGTGGTGGTCTGGATGCCGTTCGCCGCGGCGACACCCTTCTTGTTGTTATCGGGGACCGCATGGTTGATGACGTTGACGACGTTGAACGCGGCGGCGCAATTGTCCTTGCCCCGCTGGGTTATGGCCCGCGGCTTGTCGATATATCTGCTGGTTTCTACGGGGTCTCAGGCGATCGGCGCGTATGTCTGGGGCAGCATCGCCACCCGGGCTGGATTGCACACAGCCCTGCTGTGGTCGGCGGCGGTGCTGGGCGCCGTTGCGCTCAGCGTCTTCGTGCTTCCATTGCGGCGGTCCACCGGGAAGGTCAGCATCGAGGTTTCTAGTGCCTGGCCGACACCGACGCTCGTGTTCGAACCCTGTCCCAACGATGGACCGGTGCTGGTAGCGGTCCGCTACCGAGTGCAATCGGATAAACGCGAAAAATTCATCGCCGCGATGAGCACGGTCAGGCAGTCACGGCTGCGAACCGGCGGCCACAGTTGGCGGTTGTATCACAGTGTCGAACAGCCCGACATGTTCCTCGAACGGTTCACCGTGGTGTCCTGGTCCGAATTCGAGCGCCAGCGCACCGAACGCTGGTTGGAATACGACACCGACGGTGTCTCTAGGGCGATCAGCTATACCGTCGACCGCACCCGGCGGCATGGGTACTACCTCGCCGTGCGGGTGCGCAGGAAAAGAGTCGGTCGAGACAGGGCTGGTCATTGATCGGCTTCGAAAACCGAGACGGGATCGAGGATTACGCCGTTTTCCTCCACGTAGCGGTCCCACAGGGCGAGCAGTTCGGCGAGCTTGTCGGGCCGCGCGGCGGCCAGATCGTTGATCTCTCCCGGGTCGACGGACAGGTCGTAGAGCTGCCAGGCGCCCGGGCCGTAGGGCTCGGGCAGGTGCAGCGCCTTCCAGTCGCCCTGGCGAATGGCGCGGCGGCCGAACAACTCCCAGCCGGTGCCGGTGGCACCGTCGTGCACCGCCTCGGCGGCACCCGAGAGATATTTCACCAGCGAGCGGCCGCGCATGGGCACCACCTCGCGGCCCTGGTAATTCGTGCCGGGATGGGCGACGCCGGCGAGTTCCAGCACGGTCGGGGCGATGTCCATGACGGTGGTGAACGCGGTGCCGATCTCGCCCTGGCGGGCGAAGCCCGGCCAGGTGACGAACCCGACCACCCGGATGCCGCCCTCAGAGGTGAACGCCTTGTGCAGGCGCGACGGCGCCGTGGCGGCCTGTGCCCAGCGCGGGCCGTACCAGATGAACGAGCTGGGGCGGCCAAGGTTGTCGACGCTATTGTCGCAGTGCTTTTCGATCTGCGTGGCGATCTGGGCGCCGTGCAGCGGCATCGCCTCGACGATTGCCCCCTCCGCGCCGTTGTCGGACAGGAAGATCACGACCGTGTCGTCAAGCTCGCCGGTCTCGGCCAGGTAGTCGATCACCCGACCCACATTCCAGTCCAGCCGGTCCACCATCCCGGCGTAGACCTCCATGGTGCGGGCCGACAGCGCACGCTCGTCGGGCGTCATGTCGGCCCACTCGGCGGCGCCGTCGGCCACCACGGGATGGGGCACCACATCCGGTGGGCACAGGCCGAGTCGCTTCAGCGCGTCCAACCGGGCCTCGCGCAGTTCGTCCGGGCCGGCGTCATAGCGGCCGCGATAGGTCGCGATGGATTCGTCGGGGGCCTGCAGCGGCCAGTGCGGCGCCTGAAACGGCAGATAGGCGAAGAATGGCCGCTCGTCGTCAGGGCGCCGCTCCCGGAAGTAGCGCAGCAGGGTGTCGGTAAACGAGTCCGACGAGTAGAACTCGTCGCCGACCGTGACGAACTGGTCATCCTCGGTGTAAAGCGTTGGCACAATGGAGAACCCGGTTGCCGCGGCGCCTCCGTAGTGGCTGGCGCCTGCCGGCAGCAGCGCGAACGAACGCTCGAATCCACGAGCCCACGGAGACCTGTCGATGGTGCTACCGAGATGCCATTTGCCGGACATCAGCGTGAAGTAGCCGGCGTCGCGCAGTAGTTCGGGCAGGGCCGCGACCCGGTCGTTGAGATAGCCCTCATAGCCGGGGGCGCCGCGGAATGCGGGGCCCGCGACTTCGAGCATCGTGCCGATCCCGGCGATGTGGTGATCGGTTCCGCTCAACAACATCGCCCGGGTGGGCGAGCAGGCCGGCGCCGAATGAAAATCGGTGAACCGGGTGCCCGCGTAGGCCAGCCGGTCCAGATTGGGGGTGCTGATTTCGCCGCCGAAGGCGCCGATGTCCGAATAGCCGAGATCGTCTGCCACGATGACCAGAAAGTTGGGTCGCTTCACGGTGAAGCATCCTGTCAGGTCGGCCTGGCGGACTCAACGACGCCCGTATTCGAAGCGGTTGAGCACGTCGTAGGCCGCGACGGGCAGGGCGGCGAACAGGCGGTAAATCAAGCGCACTGGCGTCGATGGGATCTTCGGGTAGCCGGAGAGCACGGACGTCTGCTCGAGGAATTTGAGCTTCGGGTTCCACTTCTCCATGTCGCGAGCGTCGCGGATGCCCCATTTGGTGATGCCTTTGGTGAGCAGTTTGGACATCCGCGGCGCGATCGGTGGCAGCGTGTCGAAGAGCATCTCGCCGGAGGCGAACCGGTCGGTCAGGCGCTCGACCAGCTGACGAACATCGGTCTCCCACAGGTACATCAGCAATCCTTCAGCGATGACCAAGGTCGGGTGACCGGTCGGGATTTGGTCGAGCCATTGCGGATCGGTCACCGACGAGCCGATCATCCGATAGCGGTCGGTGTCGTCGTACAGCCGCCGACGCAGCTCGATGACGGCCGGCTGATCGATGTCGAACCAAAGTCCCGGTGGCGCGATCCGAAATGCTCGCCCGTCGAGGCCGCAACCCAGGTGCACGACGACGGCATCGGGGTGACGCGCGAGAAAGGCGGTAGCCCAGTCATCGAGCTGCCTTGCCCGCAGCGCGACCAGGTACTGGTTGGACGCCGGCAGCGAGCTCCGATGTATGCGCTTAAAGTCGTAGTCGATGCGATCGAGGGCCTCGGCGGCTGCCTGGTCACCCAGAATTGGTCGGTGCGAATGGCTTTCATACGCGCGCAGGTACAGGGTGACCAGGTTCGTCCACTCCACCGAGCCCCACCTGACCGAGCTGAAGTCAACTTTCGCTGCCGTCATGTTCGCTTCCCCTCCCGTGCAAAGCGCGTGGGACACAACTGATGATGGCGACGCCCCGATCTCGAACACTCCGGCGGCGTCGTGGCCGCGACAATCCCGAGATACGCAGACCGTCACCGTTTGACCGTAAACAGCGTCGGGAATCCCTCGGCCCGCAGGTCGGCGGCGGCATCGGCGATGCCCTGCTGGGTTCCGATGACCAGATCGTGCTGCAGCGCAACGGTCGCGGAGTGTGGCGGCAGGAACCCGAACGGGGTGACCACGTTCGCCGGACCTGTCGAATAGCCATAGGCCGGATCGCCGTAACCCCAGTTGATGAGATACCTCAGGTCGGGCTGAAGCAGGTCTGCGATCGGGTTGCCGATGACGGGTATGGCGCGCAGCGGCTCCAACAGCGGCAGGTTCTCGGTGGGAATCATGTAGTAGGTGGTCATCGTCGGTCCCGACGTGGGCAACTCGACCGCCGACGCGAGCTGCGCGTCCGTGAACGTCGGATACAGGTTGTGCACGTAGAGGACACCCATGAGGGCGTTGACGTCGGCGAGCACATCGATCGGGTAGCGCGGGAAGTCGGCGAAGCCGTCGTATTCCCCGGTGTAGATGACGGTCGGGTAGTCGTTCGACGGGGTCCCGCCCGAATACATCCCGCCCAGATGCGGCAGGCCCAGGCCGGGAAAGCGGGTGAACATGCCGCCGTTGGGATTCATCGGATCCCCGACCAGCACGAAGTTCACGTCCGGGCTCGGGATGCCGGCCGCCACGAGTTTCGGCATTTCCAGCGAGGCGACAACCGCGCTCTGCGAGTAGCCGAAGACGTTGATGGGGGTGATCCCGTCGTCATACGCCTGCAATATCGCCTTGTCGAGGATCGCGAGGCCCTGGCGCACCGACTGGTCCAGGGTCATGCTCCGCAGACCGGTGATCGGAAACAGTTGGTTGGGTGTGGTCAGGACCTGGAGGTTCGTGGTGGTGAAGTTGGGCGAAATGTAAAGGCGGTAAACCTCGTTCAGGTACCGCGGTGTCGGTGTCGGTATGTCGGTGGGTCCCATGATCAACGAAATCCCGACGGGTATCGGCTCGCCGCCGGTCAGGGGGCCGGCCAGCGCTTTGGAGGCCGCCGCGTCGGTCGCCGCGTAGGCGTTGCCGGCGGCGGCCAGCAACCGGGCAAACGTGCCGTGAAACGCCGCGGCTTGCTTGATGAGGGCCTGGTACTCGCGGGCATAGGAGTTGAACAGGGCCGTGACAGATGCCGAAACCTCATCCGCTGCCGCCTCGAGCACACCGGTGGTGGGGCCGGCGGCGGCCGCGCTGGCATCGTTGATCGCCGAACCTACGTCGGCCACGTCGGCGGCGGCCGCCAACATGGCCTGCGGTCCCGCGAGCACGGATGCCTGCACTCAGCAACCGTAGGAAAATCCCGCTACTTTGTCCGGCATTTCAGGCTAAAAGGCGTTGGGGTCTTGCTGAACCTCGACGGGCACCGGATGGCTATACAGGTGTGCGGCGTTGGCCCAGGTGATTTTGCGGATGACGTCGTGCGGCAGATCGCCGATTTCGTCGTGGATCGTTTGTTGGGTGTGCGGCCAGGTCGAGTCGCAATGCGGATAGTCGGCTTCCAACATGATGTTGTCCACCCCGATCCGGTCACGCTGGACGAAGGACGACTTGTCCTCCACCGCGCAGAACCAGAAGTTGCGCGTGAAAACCTCTGCGGGAGTCAATGTTTCACCCAACGCCTGCCAGGTGCCATACATCGCGTGGTAGCTGAGCATGTGGTCGAGGCGATCCAGCAATCCTGCGACCCAACCGATTCCGCCTTCCGACAGGCAGATCTTGAGATCGGGGAACCTGCTGGGCAGGCCGGAGTACAGCCAGTCGACCGCCGCCGAAATGGCGTAGGCGAAGAACAGCACGCCCTGCACGTCCGGGGGCGCGTCCTCGGTGGTGGATGGGGACGAACCCGACGAGCCGATGTGCAGGTTCACCACGGTGCCCGTCTCGGCGCAGGCGGCCATCATCGGATCCCAGTGACCCGAGTGAATGCTCGGCAGGCCGAGCATCGCGGGGTTCTCGCTGAAGGTGACGGCATGAAACCCGCGCTCGGCGTTCTCATAGATCATGGTTGCGCCCAGTTCGGGGTCCAGCAGCCACGGCAGCTGGCAGGGAATGATGCGGTCCGGGTATGAGCCTGCCCAGACCTCGAGATGCCAGTCGTTCCAGGCGCGGACCGAGGCCAGCGCGAGGTCGCGGTCGTTGGTTACCTGCTGCAGCCGCTGGCCGGCGAAACCCGGCAGGAAGGACGGGAAGTTCAGCGAGGCGTAGATGCCGTTGAGGTCCATGTCCTTGACGCGTTCGTGGATATCCCACGCGCCCCTGCGCATTTCGTCGAATCGGACCGGTTCGAAGCCATACTCGGACACCGGGCGGCCGACGACGGCGTTGAATCCCACGTTGGGCAGTTCTTGTCCGTCGTAGACCCAGGTCTGGCCGCCCCGGTCGGTGTCGACGACCTTGGGCGCGCGGTCCGCGAACTTGCGCGGCAGCCGGCCGGTGAAGGTGTCCGGGGGTTCGACGATGTGGTCGTCGACCGAGATCACCGTGTAGCGGCGGTGCGCGCGCGGCGGGTCAGGCAGAAACGTGACCGAACGATCGTCGCCGGTCTTGGCTTTGGTGAAGGTCAGGTTGGCGGCCAGCTCGTCGATCGATTTCACTCGTCACCCTCCTTTTGGTGGCGCGAGCAGCCGGGGTTACTTGAGCACATCGGGGTCCGCCTTAATGGTCATCCGCGCCGCGCCCGCCCAGTAGACGTCCGCGGCGCGTTCGATGAGCGACCGTTGCATGCCCGCCATGTCGGACCAATTCATCTGCACCGGTTCGCGGCCGGTGAGCATGACGTCATAGGCCAGTTTGCAAACTCGTTCGATCGACGCCGCCCGGTAGACGGCTTCGGGCAGGCTGCGGCCGGTGGCGATGACGCCGTGATTGGCCAGGATCGTCAGCTTGGCCCCGCCGATGCGGGCCGCGAGTTCGGCGGCCCGGGCCGCGCTGTCGACCTCGCCGTCGTAGGTGTCGACCAGACACATGTCGTCGAGGAACAGCGCACCGGTCTGGTGCACCAGTTCGGGCAGCCGGCCCAGCGCGGCGAGCACGCACACGTAGTACGGATGATTGTGGATCACCACCCGGGCGTCGTCGCGGACCCGATGCAATTCGGTGTGGATGTGGATCGCCGGGGTGACGTCCCACCGACCGCGCACCACCGCGCGTCGGCGTCCACCACACAGATGTCCGACGCGGTGAGCTCGGCCCACCACAGGCCCCACGGATTGACGAACATGTCGGTCTGTCCGTCGGGCTGCCAGGTGATGTGTCCGGCCATGTTTTCGGCGAAGCCGATGGCGGCCAGATGACGAAAGGCCACCGCGAGCGCCTGTTCGTCGGACAACTCGACGCCGATTGGGGGGACCACCGACGGTGCCCACACCTCTAGCCCGCCGCGCCGCGCGTCAGGAGCATTCATGCTCGGCCTCCATCCTGATCCGGATATCCTCACGGAGCTCACCTTTAGCGATCTTCCCACCGGACGAGCGGGGTAGTTCGTCGACCATGATCAGCCGTTCGGGCAGCAGTTCCTTGGAGACCCCCGACGCCAGGAGATGCTCGACGAGCTCCGGCAACTCGATGGTGCGCGAATGAGCGAGTTCGGTGTAGACACAGACCTTTTCGCCGAACACCGGGTCGGGCATCGCGACGGCCGCGGCGACCGCGATCGCTGGATGACTGGTGACGGCGTCCTCGACCTGCGCCGCGCTGATGTTCTTGCCGCCGCGCAGGATGAAATCGGAGGTTCGGCCGGTGACGGTCAAATACCCGTCGGCGTCGATCTCGCAGATATCGCCCATCCGCATCCACCCGTCTCGGGTGAACAGCTTGTCGTGGTCGGTGCCCCCGAGGTAGCCGAGGCTCGTCGCGGGCCCCCGGCACGCGGGTTGGCCACGTCCGGTGGCGGTGACATCCCGATCGCCGTCGAAAAGCCGCACCGACATTTCCGGCACGATCCGCCCACCGGTGCGCAGCCGTTGTTGCAGCGGATCGTCCAGCGTGGTCCCGCTCAGCAGGCCGGTTTCGTTCGAGCCATAAAACTGCAGAATCTTCGCACCGGTGAGTTCCTCGAACTCGGCGGCCGGCCGATACGGTAGCGCCTCGCCGCCGGCGAACACGACCCGCAGCGAACTCAAATCGTAGTCGCGAGACGCCGGGTCGGTCATCAGCATCGTCAATTGCGTGCTGACACAGCACAATACGCTTGCCCGGTGGGTGGCTATCGCCTCGCACGCGGCCCGCGTACTGAACCGGTTCAAGATGACCGACGTCGCACCCAGATAGATCGGGGTGGTGTGGCTGGTCCATATTCCGAAGCCGAAAGGCATTGGTATGACCGGCAAGAAGATGTCATCCGCCGTCAGCAGGCCGTTGGCGACGGCCTTCTGGTGAAAGTAGTGCCAGCGGTTCTGGGTATGCACGACGCACTTGGGCAGGCCCGTCGTGCCCGAAGTCGAATTGATCAGGAAGACGTCGTCGGCGCCGAGTTGCCATTCGACCCCCACCGCCTTGGGCTCCACCTCGGTGCAAAGGCGCGCGGCGTCGGCCGCGTGCCCCATGGTCAGCGTGGGCACACCCAGGGCTGCGGAGGCGGCGGTACCGCTGCGCTGCTGATCGACGATCAGTACCTTGGGCTGCGAATTCGCCAGTATCGCGGCAACCTCGCGGGTGCCGGCGCGCGCCCCGATGCCGACGACGACAGCCCCACAGCGTTCAACCGCCACGAACAGCACGTGAAGGGCGGCCGAATCCCCGTGCCACACCGCGACCCGGTCGCCCGGCGCAATACCGACGCCGGCCAGCTGTCCCGCCAGAACGCTTGCCGCACTGTCGAATTCGCGCCACGTCAGCGACGAACCCTGGTGATCAACATAGGCTAGCCGATCCGGTGACCGCTGAGCGTTACGACGCACCGCGTCCGACAGCGTGGAGTCCGACCACCAGCCAGCCGCGCGAAACCTGACCGCATCCTGCGCGGCGAAGGCCGGCGACGACCCGGCATGAAGGCTATCCCGCGCGCCGACGCTCATCACCAAATGATAGGAAACCCCGGGCCTGCAGCGGAGATGCGATGAGGACTACCTCCCGTCAGCGGCTGTTCCGAGAGCCACACCGGCCGCGTCGCGCGACCATGTCAGCGCCGTCCCCGCAGGTCAGGGGCGCTTGCCTATAAGTAAATATCTGTTAAGGTGGCCACTATCTGCTCACCGACGAGAGGCTCCCGCTCAGAATGCCGGGTAACGGCGCGAATTGCCCCGCTATGTATACGGGGATTCAACCTCAGATAGCTGATCGATGAGCATTGATCGTTCTTTCATCGGCCGCGAGTTTCCGCCTGTGTCGCTGTTGGTGACCCGCAGTCGGCTGCGCAACTTCGCCAAGGCAACCGGACAGGATCAACCCGTCTACACCGACGTCGACGCGGCCAAGCAGGCCGGGTACCGCGACCTGCCAGTCCCGCCGACCTTCTTTTTCGGGATCGAACTCGAGGCGCCGGATCCATTCGCCTTTGTCACCGAACTCGGGGTGGACCTGCGCACCGTGTTGCACGGAGAGCAGAAGTTCGACTATCGGCGGATGGCGTTTGCCGGCGACGAGTTGACCGCGGTGAGCCGCATCGCCGACATCTACGAGAAAAAGGGCGGACTGCTCGAATTCGTCGTGCGCGAGACCACCGTCACCGATCAGGACGGTGCGGTCGTTGCCGTGATGCGCAGCTCGACGGTGGTGCAGAACCGGCGGGCGAACTGATGGCGTCATTTGTACCCGAGGTCGGCGCCGAATTGCCGCCGCTGGCGATCGATCCGATTTCGCGGACCACGTTGGCGCTGTTCGCCGGTGCCTCCGGCGACCACAACCCCATTCACATCGACCTCGACGTCGCCCGCTCGGCCGGGCTCGACGACGTGTTCGCGCACGGCATGTTGTCGATGGCCTACCTGGCCCGGTTGCTCACCAACGTTGTTCCGCAACAACAACTTCGCTCGTTCCAGGTGCGGTTCGCCGCGATCACCCCGGTGCACGGCCGGCCGACCTGTACCGGCACCGTTGCCTCGATCAACGAGGTTGACGGCGAGCGCCAAGCGACTCTCGACCTCCAGGTCAGCCTGCCCGACGGCACGGTGACGCTGCTCGGCAGCGCCGTCGTCGCACTCGATTGAACAACGAAAGGACACCCAGAATGGGAAAGCTGGACGGGAAGACGGCCATAGTCAGCGGCTCGGGCCGCGGCATCGGACGCGCGATCGCGCTCAAGCTCGCTGGCGAAGGCGCCAACGTCGTGGTCAACGATCTCGACACCGACCCGGCCAACGCGGTCGTCGAGGAAATCACCAAAGCCGGTGGCAACGCGGTGGTCTGCGCCGGGAGCGTCACCGCCGAGGGCTTCGGCGAACGGTTCGTCGGCACCGCGACGTCGGAGTTCGGCGGCCTCGACATCATCATCAACAACGCCGGCTACACCTGGGATTCGGTCATCCAGAAGATGACCGACGAGCAGTGGGACGCGATCCTCGACGTTCATCTCAAGGCGCCGTTTCGCATCCTGCGCGCCGCACAACCGGTGATCAGCAAGGCGGCCAAGGCCGAGAAGGAGGCCGGCACCCGGGTCTACCGCAAGGTGGTCAACATCTCCTCGGTGGCCGGTCTGACCGGGAATCCCGGGCAGGTCAACTACTCCTCGGCCAAGGCGGCCATCATCGGCATGACCAAGACTTTGTGCAAGGAATGGGGTCGCTACAACGTCAACGTCAACGCGGTGGCCTTCGGGTTCATCGAGACCCGGCTGACTTCCGCAGCGGCAGACGGCAATTCAACCATCGAGATCGAGGGCCGCGAGATCAAGGTCGGGGTCAACCCCGGCCTGCTGGCGGCGGCGGAAATGATGATCCCGCTCGGGCGCCCCGGTACCCCCGACGAGGCCGCCGGAGCGGTGGCGATGCTGACCTATCCGGAGGCCGATTACGTCAGCGGGCAGCTCCTGGTCGCCGGCGGCGGATTCGAGGCCTGATCACGATGAACACGACTTACACCAGCGCGTGGCGCGACGACGAGGTCAACGCACTCGGCGAACTCGCCGACAAGTTCTTCGCCAAATCCCTGGTCCCGCATCGTGACCGGTTCGAAGCACAACAGCACGTCGATCGTGAGGTGTGGCGGGAGGCCGGGAGGCTCGGGTTGCTGTGTTGCTCGATCCCCGAGGAATACGGCGGTGGCGGCGGCAGTTTCGCTCACGACCTGGCCGTGATCGAGGCGCAGGGTCGTGCGCTCGACAGCGGCTGGGGCAACTCCGTGCACAGCGGCATCGTCGCGCACTACTTCCTGGCCTACGGCACCGAGGAACAGCGGCGACGCTGGCTGCCCAAGATGGCCAGCGGCGAGATGATCACCGCGATCGCGATGACCGAGCCCGGCGCGGGCTCCGACCTGAAAAACATCAAGACCACCGCGCTGCGCGACGGCGACGACTACATCATCAACGGCGCCAAGACCTTCATCTCCAACGGGTCGGTGGCCGATCTGATCGTGGTGGTGGCCAAGACCGACCCCAAGGCCGGCGCCAAGGGGGTCTCGCTGATCATCGCCGAGACCGCCGGACTGGCCGGATTCACCCGGGGCCGCATCCTGGACAAGGTGGGCCAGCACGGCGCCGACACCTCGGAGTTGTTCTTCGAGAACGCCCGGGTGCCGACCGACAATCTCCTGGGCGGCGTCGAGGGCAAGGGCTTCGCGCAGTTGATGACTCAGCTCGCCCAGGAGCGGCTCACCATCGCCACCAGCGCCGTCGTCGCGACCGAGGTGGCCGTCGCCGAGACGATCGCGTACACCAAGTCCCGCAACGCTTTTGACCAGACGATCTTCGATTTCCAGAACACGAAGTTCACCTTGGCCGAATGCCAGACCCAGGCGCACGTGGCCCGGGTCTTCCTCGACTCGTGCATCGAACGGCACCTGCGCGGTGAGCTCGACGCGACGACGGCCGCCATGGCCAAGTGGTGGCTCACCGAGCAGCAATGCCAGGTCATCGATCGCTGTCTGCAGCTCTTCGGCGGGTACGGCTACATGCGCGAGTACCCAATCGCGCGCATGTACGAGGACGCACGGGTGCAGAAGATCTACGGCGGGGCCAACGAGGTCATGAAAGAGATCATTGCCAGATCCCTGTGAAGTGGCCGCCGGTCCCGCGGCCGAGCTCGTCGGGATTCGCCGGCGGCCCAAGGATCGCAAAGATCAAATCGTCGAGGCCGCTCGGCAACTGATCGTTGCGCGCGGCTACCGCAATGTGTCGATGGCCGAGATCGCCGAGGCCGTGGGGATCACCGCGGGCGCACTGTACCGGCACTTCGCGAACAAGGCGGTGTTGCTAGGGGCGGTGATCGACAGCAGCTTCGACGACGCGGTCGCGGTCACCTGCCAACGCGAGTTGACCCTGCCGGACGTGCTGGCACTGGCCTGCGAGCAGGCGGTGACCCGACGTGACACCGGCGCGCTGTGGTGGCGGGAGTCACGCTACCTGGAACGCGATACGGCGACCCGGCTGCGTCGGCGGCTCCGCGACAACAATCGCTCCTACCAGGCGTTGATCGAAGCGCAGCGCCCCGATTTGCCCGCGGTGCAGACGCAGCGGTTGGCGTGGGGGGTTCAGTCGATCATGGCCAGTCCAAGCTTCCACGCCACGAAGTTGCCGCATGCGGACTTCGTGGCGCTGCTGACGGTGGCGTGCCGCTCGCTGTGCGCGGCCGAATTGGGTCCACCCGCAGCGGAACTGCCGCGACCGCGCACCGCTGCGCTCGAACCGGTGTCCAAACGCGAAAGCCTGCTGGCGCACGCCATAACGCTGTTCGAACGCAACGGCTTCGACGCGACCTCCCTCAACGAGATCGGGATGGCCGCCGGCGTGACCGGCCCCAACCTCTACAGCTATTTCGCGAGCAAGGCCGACATTCTCGAAACCGCGACTGCACGCGGAGTGAGCGCGCTCTGGTTGCTGCTCAACCGGGTACTACGCGCCAACGACGGGGCCGCGCAGGCCCTGCACGATCTGGTCCGCGGCTACATCGAACTGGCCTTGGAGCGAACCGTTTTGGCCTCGCTGTTGCTGTCCGAGCAACAGAACATCGACGACGTCACGCGTAACCGGCAGCGCGAATATGTCGCCGAATGGGTGGCGCTGTTGCGTGCTTCGCGGCCCGCGGTCGGTGAGCAGGCCGCACGGGTGTTGGTGCACACCGCGCTGGCGGTGATTCACAACATGACCCACATCGGGCGAGAGCAAAGCGATCCGACGTTCGCCGATGATCTCGCAGCCATGGCCACCGCGGTGCTGTTCTCCCCCACCGGCTAGACACTCGGGAAGCGAGCGGCCCACGCGGGTTGACCGTATTGTCGGTCTGTGCTGATCGGTTTCCTTCTCGCTCTGGGCTGCTCGGTGTGTTACGGCAGTGCCTCGGTATTGCAGGCCGTCGCGACGCGATCGGTGGAATCCGGCAGCGGTTCGGGCATCGACCCCGCGCTGCTGATCCGCGCCAGTAAACAGTGGCGCTATGTCGCGGGCATTGGTCTGGACGGCCTCGGCTTTCTGCTTCAGGTAGTGGCGCTGCGCCTGGTGCCCATCTACGTCGTCGCCGCGGCGTTGGCCGCCTCGATCGCGGTCACCGGCATCGTGTCCGCCTGGCTGCTCTCGGCGCGGCTTTCCCGAGCCGAATGGACGGCCGTCGGCGTCGTCTGCGTGAGCTTATTCGTGCTCGCGTGCGCAGCCGGGCCCGGCCACTTCCGCCGTGCCCCAGCGGGATTGGGTTGGGCGCTGGTGGGCGTGGTCGTGGCGATATTCGTCGCCGGTGCCGTTGCGGGCCGGCTGCCCGAACGCGAGCGCGCGCTCGCGCTGGGTCTCGGTTCGGGCACCGGCTTCGGTGTCGTCGAGATCGGGGTGCGCCTGCTCGACGAGATCGACCCCACCAAGCGCGCCTTCTACGCCAATCCGGCGCTGTATGCGGCGGCGGCCGGCGGGGCCGCCGGATTCCTGTTGCTCACCTCGGCATTACAACGTGGCTCGGTCACCACGACCGTGGCCGCCATGGTGGTCGGTGAGACGGTCGCCCCCGCGCTCGTCGGCGCCGTGTGGCTCGGTGACCGCGCCCGCCCCGGCTACGGCTGGCTGGTGATCACCGGATTTGTGATAGCGGTAGCCGCGACGCTGGTGTTGGCCCGGTTCGGCGAACCCCCGGATGCCGCCCCCGATCCTGCGGGCGCCAGTTGAGTCAGGCTTGAGCCAGTCTTGGTTCAGTCCTAAATCAGTCCTTGCCACGCGGCGGCGGCTGCACCTCGACCCCACCGGACTTGTGCTCCGGGCCCGCCGCGGGATGTTCGGCCGGTACGCGCCCGCGGAACCGGTCCGCTTCACCGGGCTCCCGCGTTACCGGGCGGCGCTCCTCGCTGCGGTACGGACCGGGCTTCGGTCGCGGCTTCCCGCCGGGGAAAGCCAATCGAAAGATGCTGCGGTGCACCGTGAACCACTGCTTGGAAAACCGTCCGGAGTTGTACGGCAACTCGTAGCGCTCACAGATTTCCTTGATCTTGGGCGCGATCTCGGAGTATCGGCTACTCGGCATGTCGGGATACAGGTGGTGCTCAACCTGATAGCCGAGGTTGCCGCTGATCACGTGAAAGAGCGGGCTGCCGTCGATGTTGGCCGCGCCAACCAACTGACGCAGATACCAATCCCCGCGCGTCTCGTTCTCGGTCTCCTCTTGGGTGAAGGTATAGGTCTGGTCGGGAAAGTGGCCGCAGAAGATGATGGCGTGCGCCCACACGTTGCGGATGACGTTGGCCAGGGCGTCGGCTCCCAAGGTGCGCAGGTAGGTGCTTTCCACGCCGGGTAGCACCCGATCGAGGAAAGCCGCCGTGGCGCCCAGCCGGCCCGTTCTTGAAACCCTCCGAAGCAATCTGCCGGTACGGGACTCCGCCGGTTGCTCGAGCCGGCCCCGCAGCGCCAACTGCACCAGCCCAAATGCGCCGGCGCTGATCAGCGGCCAACCGAGGTAGTCCTTGATGATCTGCGAACGCGCTTTTCCCCCAATGCCTTTCAGGTCTTTGCGCACCTCCGACCAGGGCTTCTCCCCCGCCCGGATCGCTTCGATGTCCATGTCGTGTACCGCGACGCCCCACTCGAACAGCACGGTGAGCAGGAGGTTGTACAGCGGTTGCCCCAAAAAGCGCGGGTGCCACTTCTGGTTGGGATCGATTCGCATGATCTCGTAGCCGAGATCCTTATCCTTGCCAAGGATATTCGTGTAGGTGTGATGGATGTAGTTGTGCGAATGCTTCCACGCCTCCTTGGTCGAGGCCGTGTCCCAATCCCAGACCGAGGAGTGAATATCGGGATCGTTCATCCAATCCCATTGGCCGTGCATCACGTTGTGGCCGATCTCCATGTTCTCCAAGATCTTGGCCATACCCAGGCACGCGGTGCCCAGCACCCACGCGGTTTTCGACCGTGACCCGAGCAGCAGCACACGTCCGGCCACCACGATCTGGCGTTGTACCGAAATCACCGTCTTGATGTATCGGCGGTCGCGCTCGCCGAGGTCGGCGAACACCTCGTCGTGAATCGCGTCGAGTTCCTTGGCAAGCTTCTCGCGCTCTTGCTCGCCGAGGTGGGCGATTGGGTTGTGTTGGCGTTCCAGCGTAGAAGTCATCGCGACTCCTTTCGTTACAGTTCGAGCTCCACATCACCTTCGGCGGTGTGGATACAGATCCGCACGTCTTGTTCAGTGGGTTCGATGACGTCACCAGAGCGCAGATCACGCAGCTTGCCCGATTTGAGCGTGCCGACGCAGGTGTGACAGATTCCGATGCGGCAGCCATACGCGAGATTGAGGCCAGCCTTTTCCCCGGCCTCCAATATCGATGTGCCGCCGTCGCATTCGACCGTCTTTTCGCTGTCGAGGAAGTTCACCACGCCGCCTTCGCCGGCGCCGGCCCCGCCGCCGATCTTCGGCTGGAAGCGCTCGAAGTGCAGGCGATCCGGGTCGCCGTTGGCTTCCCAGTGTGCGATCAGCGCGTCGAGCATTTCCTCTGGCCCCGAACAGAACGCCTCGCGTTCGCGCCAGTCCGGGCAGACCTCGTCGAGGTCACCCGGCGACAGCCGGCCCCGCTCGGACGTCAGGCGCAGATCGAGCCGCATCCGCTCGTTGCGGTTATCCAGGTCCTCCAGGACGGGCAAAAACATGACCTGGTCGCGGGTGCGCGCGGAATGGATGACGACCGCGTCGTCCAGTTCGCCGCGATGATCCAGGCTGCGCAGCATGCTCATGATCGGAGTGATGCCGCTGCCGGCGCTGATGAACAGCAGCTTCGACGGCAGCGGCGTAGGTAGGGTGAACACGCCCTCGATTTCGCCGAGCCGCACCAGATCGCCCGGCTGGATCTTCTGCACCAGATAGGGCGACACGATGCCGCTGTCCACCTTCTTGGGCGTCACGCTGATCAGGCCGTCCTCCGGCGACGGATCCGAGGTCAGCGAGTACGCGCGCCAGTGGTAGACGCCGTCGATCACCACACCGAGCCGGACATATTGCCCCGGCTTGTGCCCCGGCCATTCGTACCCCGGCCGAATCAGGATGCTCGCAGCTTCCGAGCCCTGCTGCTCGACCCGTTCGACCTTCCCGCGCAGTTCCTTGGTGGTCCAGAGCGGGTTGATCATCTCGAGGTAATCGTCGGGCTGCAGCGGGCTGAATAGCCGCCGCACCGCGCGCAAGAACAGACGGCGACCCCGTGGGACGTTGGGTTGGGCGCCGCGCTCAGCCATGATTTTTATGGTACACAGTCGTTCACCGGCATCAAGTAAGCGATTGAATCTTCCTTAGTATAAACTGATTTAAGCGATTTTGTCCCATGCGAAATTAGATCGCCTGTTCACTGAACCGCGCTACGCTACTGGCTTGATGGATTACTTGCCCCGAGACCCTGCTTGTGACGTGCCCCACATTGGCGCCGCGCAAACATCGTGTAGCCGAGCTAGACGACCGTCTAGCTGATCGATTCCTGGCGGGATACCCTTGTCCGATGCCGTCCTCCACGCAGCCCACGCGGCTTGGCTCCACCCCTCGAACGGTTTCGCAGATGCGCACGTTGCGCGCCGCGCTGGAGTTGTTTGCCGAATATGGCGTGGGGGCTACGTCCTACCAGATGATCGCTGACGCCACGGGAGTGACCAAAGGCGCCATCTATCACCAGTTCAATACCAAAGATGAGCTCATCATCGCCGTGGCGGAAATGGAGCTGGCCACGCTTGAAGACGCACTTGAGGCCGCCGAAGCATTGGACCGCCGCACCGAGGCGCGTGAACTGCTGCTGAATCTCGTGATCGATCACGCCGTGGAACACCGCCGCGGGGCGAACACCCTGCAGTTCGATCCGGTGGTCGTGCGGTTGCTGTCCGAGCACAAACCGTTTCAGCACTTCATCGAGCGGCTCTACGGGATGCTCGTCGGCGACGAGCCCGGACCTGATACGCAGGTCCGCCTCGCGGCCCTGACCTGCGTCATCGGCGGTACGGTCTCCCATCCCCTAGTTGGCGACCTGGACGACGACACCCTGCGCGCCCAACTGCTGGAGACTGCGCGGCGGCTTGTCGGCCTGCCGGCGGCGGTCTCCAAGCGCCGAACAGGCCGATAACCCAAACGCGCCTCGGCGTGACTACGCCTGAATTCGCCTTCTGCACATCCGGTTTCGACGCCGCGCGGTCCGCGCTATTGACATCACTAGACGATCGTCTAGGGTGCTATTAAGCCTAGACGATCGTCTAGCTGCGGGTGTTGCGAAATGGAGACTCCGATGTCGTGGAGCGAACAATTCATCGACGCGTTCAACACGCACGAGGTCGAGCCGATGGTGGCCATCTGCTCCCCCGAAGTCAAATGGGAAGACGTCTCCGGCCACATCGAGTTCCAGGGACACGACGGCGTCAAGAACATGGTCGAGATCACCTTGATGGCCGTGCCGAACTGCAAGTTCACTCACCATGGCGGCATGCAAAACGGCAATCGATACATGGTGGAATGGACTATGTCGGGAACGGCATTCGACATTGAATTCGCCTGTCGCGGAACGTCCGTCGGCGAGACGGACGACGATGGCCGCATCGTCCACAATCGCGACTATTGGGACTCGCGGTCCTTCCCGATGATGCCGGGTGGCCCGGTGAACCCTGAACTCTCCGAGCTGCAGGAGCAACACCATGGTGCCTGAAAAGCTCATCACGGCCGACTGTCACATCACTCCGCCACTGTCGATAGTCAACGAGCTGCCGGAGCATTACCGCGAGTACTTCCCCCGGATCGAGCAGGACGAGCACGGCAAGGACGTGTACAAGCTCGGCCACATCGTGTCACTTGCGATGATGAGTGGCGAAGGCACCTCTGACATCCAGGCCGACGCGACGGGCGCCGAGGGCAACGTCGTCAGCGAGGCGCGCATGAGCCTGGACGCCGCAGAGCAACTCGCCGACCTCGAGCGCGACGGTGTCTACGGCGCCGTGCTGATCGGCCGAATCGCCGACATGCCCAACGGAATCCCCGCCGATGCCGACATCGCCTACTGCAAGGTGGCCAACGACTGGTTGGCCGACCACTGGGGCCCCTACCTCCATCGCGTCGCGCCCGGAATCCACCTGCCGTTCAAGGATGTTGCCGCGTCGGTGGCCGAGCTGGAACGTGCCGCGGGCCTGGGCCTGCGGCCCGCACTGCTGCCGGACGGAATCTTCGAGCGCCCCTACTACATGGAAGAGTGGGAACCGCTTTGGGAGGCCGCGGATAGCCTGCGGGTCCCCATCACCATGCATGTCGGCGGCCTACGCCAACCGTTGGTCGGACCCGGCCTGATGGCCTACCCCGGCCGGCAGGACATCGGCTGGTACGTGCAGAGCTGCGGCATGGGCGAGACGCTGGGCTGGATGACATACAGCGGCGTATTCGAGCGCTACCCCAACCTGCACGTGATCTGTACGGAGGGCTATGCCGGTTGGTTGGCCTTCGCCATGCAGTTCTACGACCACCACTTCAGCCAGAGCCGGCTGCACCAACTCGGCATCGACGACCTGATGGGCCCGGCCAAGATCGACGTGCACCCGAGCTATTACCTCAAGCGCCAAACGCACGCGACGTTCATGTGGGACCCGCTGGCCATCCGCAACCGCGACCTCACGGGCCTGGACTGCTTGATGTGGGGCAACGACTATCCGCACCACGAGGGGTCGTTCCCGTTCTCCGCGGAGTGGATCGAAAAGCAATTCGACGGCGTGCCCGCCAACGAAGTCGACCAGATCTGCCGCGGCAATGCCGCCGAGGTCTTCGGAATCACCGTCTGATGGCGGGAATCCTCGACCACTACCGGTTGGACGGAAAAGTGGCGTTGGTCACCGGAGCGGGTAAGGGAATTGGCGCGGGAATCGCCGTCGCGCTCGCCGAGGCGGGTGCCGACGTCGCCATGACGGCGCGCACCAAGGAAGACATCGAAGCGGTCGCCAAGCAGGTGCGCGAGCTGGGCCGCCAGGCCGTCGCGATACCCGGCGACGTCACCGACCACGCCGGGCTGCCGCATCTGGTCGACGAAACGGTAAGTGCGCTTGGCGGGTTGGACATCCTGGTCAACAACGCCGGTGGCACCGACCAGCTCGGCACGATCCAGACGACGACGGTCGCGAGCCTGGAATACGCATTCCACTTCAACGTGTCGACGCCATTCGAGTTGACCCGGCTCGCCATGCCGCAGATGCTGCAACGGGGCGGCGGGTCGATCGTGAACATCGGCTCAATGGCGGGCTTGATGGCCGAGCGCGGCTTCATCTCCTACAGCCTGAGCAAGTCGGCCCTGGCGCAGCTGACCCGGCTGTTGGCGATTGAGCTCTCGCCCCGGGTCCGGGTGAACGCGGTGTTTCCCGGCGCCACGGAAACCGATGCGTTGCGTGGCTTCCTCGAGATGGCACCGCAGGTGCGCGAGTCGATGCACGCCAAAACGCCGATGCGGCGTAACGGAACACCCGCCGACATCGCGGCCGCGGTGACGTTCTTCGCGTCACCGGCGTCATCATGGGTGACCGGCAAGCTACTTGAGGTCGACGGCGCCGCTCCCCCCGGCCTGTTCCCCGCCGACTATCCCGACCTGTAAGCAAGGAGCATTGCATGACAGTCGAATTCGATGGCGACGTCATCATCGTCACCGGCGGGGCGGGCGGTCTCGGCCGTTCCCAAGCAGCCGAACTCGGCCGGCGCGGCGCGCGCGTGGTGGTCAACGACCTCGGCGGTAGTCCGCGCGGCGGCGGCTCCGACCCGGCGATGGCATCGGCAGTGGTCGACGAAATACGTTCCGCAGGTGGACAAGCCATCGCCAGCACGGAGGACATCGCCTCCGCGGACGGTCCGCGACAGCTCGTCGAACTGGCGCTGGACACCTGGGGCCGGGTGGACGGGGTGGTCCACAATGCCGCGATTCTGCGCGCCGACCATTTCGAGAATGTCAGCGAGGCCGACTACGACGACATCATGCACGTCAACCTGCGCGGCGCCTTTCGGACCGTGCAGGCCGTCTACCGGGCGATGAAGGACCGCGGCGGCGGACGCATTCTGACCGTCACGTCGGCGTCGGGATTGTGCGGCGCCTTCGGACAATCGGTGTACGCGGCAACCAAGATGGGCGTCATCGGCTTCACCCGTTCGATCGCATGGGAGGGCATGCGGTTCGGGATCAAGGCAAACGCGATCGCCCCGGCGGCCTTCGATAGCCGACTGTATGCGGTGATGGACCCCGAGCACGACGCGACGCTGACCGGCCGACCGCCCGAGTTGCAGGCCTCGCTGGAAGGCGCCGAGTTGCTGGGCCTGTACACGGCCAGCCGCGTCACCCCGCTCGCGCTGGCCCTGTTGCACCGCAGTTGCCCGGTGACCGCCGAGGTCTATTCCGCCACGGGTGGCTACTTCACCCGCTTCGCGCTGAGCCACACCAAGGGGTCACTTTTGGGCGTCGAGCCCACCGTCGATGATGTGGTCGCCCACTTCGGCGAGATCCGCGGCGATGGCACCGTTACGAACGAACTGGACGGCGAGGCGCTGGTGTGGGGTTTGCAGTCCTTCGCCCCGCGGCTCAAGCCGCTCTTCGCCGCCCAGAGCGGCGGTTGACGGCTACGGAGCCGCCCGCGTGCATAGTCGCGCGTGGATGGCGGCGTGTCGCCGCACAGCCACGCACGGTCGCGGTTAGCGCGACGTGGTCAACCGGCTTTGAGGCGGATCTTCCAGCGCACGAAGGCGAGGTAGCACACGCTGATGACGGCCAGCATCGCCATGTCGAACCACCACGCGCCGGCGCTGTGCTGCCAGTGCGAATCGTGCGGCGTCTGCTTGACCTTGTCCTGCAGACTGAGCAGATCGACGGTGGAGGCCGACGACGCGAAGCCCCATCTCGCCGGTGTGGCCCAAGACATTTGGTCCAGGCCGATACGCGCCGTCACGGGAATCATGCCGCCGGAGAACACCAGCTGCGACATGACCGCCACCACGAGCAGCGGCATGATCTGTTCGTTGGACCGGGCGAGGGACGACAACAACAACCCCAGCATCGCCGAGGCGACGGTGGTGGCAGCGATGTCAACGAACAGCTCGAATTCGGGTTGGCCCAGCGCGACCGCCCCCCGGGTCGGCCCGCCCTTACCGAGGATCGCGATGACGGTCACGATCGCCGACTGGACGATGGCGAACACGGTGTAGACGCAGACCTTTGCCAGCAGGTACGCGCTGGTGGACAGGCCGACCGCCTGTTCGCGCAAGAAGATGGCGCGTTCGCCGATGAGATCTCGGATGGTCAGTGCGGTCCCCATGAAGACCGCACCGACGTTAAGCAACACCAGGATCTGCGCCGGCTCGGTGGGCGCGTCGCCCAACGGGTCGGGCATGCCGAACCCGACGTTGCCGGGCACCGACATCGACAACGACCCCATGATGAACGGCAGCAGCGCCAGGAAGATGAAATAGCCCCGGTCGGAAACGATCAGCCGGACCTGACGCCTGGCGATGGTGGAGAACTGCCGTAACAGGCTGGTATGCGTCGGCTCGCCGAGCTCGGCGGGTTCTTCCACCGGTGGTGGTGGCGGCTGGGGCCCCGTGCGCGCCAGGTACCGGGCCTTCGCCGCGTCCGGGTCGTCGGCCACCGAGCTGAAGATGTCGGCCCAGTTCGTCGTTCCCATCGCGGGGCCGATCTGGCTTGGCGGCCCGCAAAAGGCGGTCTTGCCCCCGGGCGCCAGCAGCAGCACCTGATCGCACACGTCCAAATAGGTCAGCGAGTGGGTGACCACAAGAACCACGCGCCCGGCGTCGGCCAGCTGTCGCAGCATGGTCATAACCTGCCGGTCCAGCGCGGGGTCGAGACCGGATGTCGGCTCGTCGAGGATGAGCAGCGACGGACCGGTCAGCAGCTCGAGCGCCACCGACGCACGCTTGCGTTGACCGCCGGAGAGCTTGTCGACCCGCTTCTCCAGGTGCTGGGTCATCTCGAGCTCTTCGAGTACCCGGGCAACGACTTCTTCACGGTCGGTCTTGGTGGTGTCCGGCGGCAACCGCAGTTCCGCCGCGTACATCAGCGCCTGTTTCACGGTCAGCTGACCGTGCACCACGTCGTCCTGCGGCACCATGCCGATCCTGCTGCGCAGCGAGGCGTATTCGGCGTGGATGTTGTGCCCCTCGAATACCACCGTGCCGGCGCTCGGCTGGGTGTACCCGGCCACCAGCCGGGCGAAGGTCGACTTGCCCGCACCCGAGGGACCGATGACCGCCGTCAGCATCCCCGGCCGCGCGATCAGGGAGATGTCGTCGAGCAGCTTCCGGTTGTCGATCGTCCACGCCACCCCGCGCACGTCGAGCCCGCCCGTGCCCGTCGCCGCCGCGGTCTCCTGACGCCGTACCAACGTGCCACCAGAGAAGACGAGGTCGACGTTGCCGATCGTGACGACGTCGCCGTCGCGCAGCAACGCGTGCTCGACGCGGGTGCCGTTGACGAAGGTGCCGTTGATGCTGCGGTTGTCGACGATCTCGGTGCCGTTGGGAGTGGGCACCAGGCTGGCGTGGTGGCGGCCGGCCAGCACGTCGGGAATGACGATGTCGTTGTCGTTGGCGCGGCCGACCTTGATGGCCCCGGGTGTCTCGGAGCCCGGCGCGCGGCCCGGCCGCAGGATCTTCATCATCGACGTCGCGAGATCGCCGCCTTGGCGTCCGCCCGCCGCTGCCTCGGCTGGCGGCCTGCGGTAAATCTGTGGGGCTTGCGGCGGAAGCCCGACGGGCTGCGAGGGGCTTTGCGGGTATCCCGCCTGCGGTCCGCTCGGCGGGTGGGCCGCCTGCGGCCCGCTGGGCGGATGGGCAGCCTGCGGCCCGCTGGGCGGGTGGGCGGCCTGCGGGCCGCTGGGCGGGAAGGCAGGCGGCATCCGCGTCGTCGGCATCGCCTGCTGGGGCTGTCCGGGCCGATCCACGTGCGGCGGCGCGGGGTGCGCACCCGTCGCGGTGGCCAACGGTATCGACGAGGTCAGCGGCGGACGTCCCGCCGAGCCCTGGTGGCGACCGACCTCAAACGTCAACGCGGGACCGTCAGGGTTGCCGATGTTGATCCGTTGGCCGTCCTGGATGTCGACGTAGGGCACGCGCCGGTTGTTGACGTACATCCCGTTCAGGCTGCCGTTGTCGATCGCCACCCATCGGCCCTGGTCGAATCGCACGATCAGGTGCGCGCGAGAGATGAGCGGATGCCCGACGCGAACGTCGGCACGTAGGTCACGCCCGATCACGACGTCGTTGCCTGCGGCGAACGTGCGCTGCGATGCGTCATACCGCACCGTCAGCACAGGTGGGGCGGATGTGCTCACGGGCACCAACTGTATCGGGAATGCGGCCGCCTGCCGAGCAAGTCGACGACACGGTTTAGCGCCGCCGCCGGGCGAGCGGGACTTCGTGGTTGTTTCTAGGGGTCCGGACTGTAAAGGATCTGTCAACCTCCCGTAAAAACCCTTCGGCAACCTCGCGCACGGGCAACGGACTGCGTAGCGTTGAATGAGCCGGTCGCACCGCCGCCGTTCCGGACAGCCCACTCGCACAGGGACAAGCCATGCACACCGTTGAGACGCTGCTTCGCCAGGAATTGCGCAACTACGCCGTGGAGGTGCGGCAGCTTGCCTACACGCTGCCCGACGGGGTGGGCGAGCACAACCTGCTCCAACTGTCGGATCGGATGCGCGCTGCCGCCGACTTGGTGGACCGCAAGGGCGCGTGACGCGACCGGCCTAGCTTCGCCAATCTTCTTATCCCCCTACATATTTCGCCAGCGCGCGTCAGGGTTGCGCTGAAGTCGTTCGGGCGATTGGCGTTTCGCGACGCTTGTTTTTGATCGGGGCGCAGCGGGTAGACGGCTGTCCATGCAGAACAGCGACGAGGCGTTACCCGATGACGTGCCGGTCGCCGACGCCGTTGAGCAACAGCGCCCGGTCGCCGATTTGGCGTCCGACGACGACTACCCGTCATCTCGGCAGCCCGACGGTGATGTGCCGCTGGAAGCAGCCGCCCCCGATTGGCACGAACAGCAGGAACCGATTCCGATCGACCCGGAATTCGAAGAACCTGACCCCTAGGCTTGCTAGCGATTAACCCGCTGTGGCCAGCTTCTCTGTCCCACTGCGATCCAGACCGTCACCACCGGTGACCTGCTTGACGAAATCGCCGATGTACCGGATGGCGCGTCTGGCCTCCGGCAAGATGTCGGCCGCCAACGTGAAGTCGTGAATTTGTCCGTCCCACAGGTGCAGATCGCAGCGGACTCCGGCGGCGTCCAAACGCTCCGCCATCAATTCGGCGTCCGGAAGCAACAACTCGTCGGAGCTCACATGAATAGTGACCGGCGGCAACGCGGACAGATCGGCGTCAACCGGTGAGACCACACGAGCCGAGGAATCACCGTCACTCGTCGAAAGATGAGCCTCACTGAGATAGCGCGCGAACACCGACAGCGCCCCACGAGTGAACATGGAGCACTTGCGGGCATTGCGGTGCTTCAGTTTCCGGGTCGGATCCGCCTCGGTGAAGGGCGAGACCGTCGCGATTCCGGCCGGCCGCAACACACGGTCGCGGATGGCGACGAGCGCGGTCATGAACGCGAGGTAACCGCCCGCCGAGTCACCGGCTATCACGATGCGGTCCCCGTCGTAGCCGTGCCGTTGCAGCCAGCGCAATCCGCTTACCCCGTCTTCGATCGCGTGGGCTATCTGGTGGGACGGCAGTTTGCGGTATCCCACCGTCAGAACGGCGGCATCAGCGGCCCGCGATAGGCGCGTCACGAGCGCACGGTGGGTGTTGAGTCCGCAGGTAAGGAATGCTCCGCCGTGAAGGTAGAGGATCGCCCGGTCCGACGAGGCGCCCGCCGCGCGAACCCATTCGGCAGAACAGTTTTCCAGCCGTACCGGTTCGATGTGGGCCGACGAGCCAAACCGTGGCATGAGGCCGGCAAGACCGTCGACGCGTTCCCATGGCCACGGCAGATTCGGCCGCACCGTCCAGGCGCGCACCGCATTCTTGACGATCAACCGAGTGGCCCATGAAACGGCGACGGATTGCGGGCTGTGCCGATGGTGAATTCGGCGCTGCATCGCCTTGCGGGGAAAGGTCCGACGACGATCGTGTTGTAATACCATTGGCTTCCAACTTTCTGAAGTAAACGCGGATACCCGGCCGCCAAGGGTCAAAAACCGCGCGTTAGCTCGGCATTACAGTTGCGAATCTCACTGTCTTTAGGCGCGAAAAAGGGGTATTCCCGTCGTTAAATCTGCGCCAAGGCTCAAAATCTGCGCCAAGGCTCATTAGGGGGCTCATTAGCCGGCTGGGCGGAGGCCCGTGGGCGATTCCGAGCGTCAGCTGATGATTACTGGGATCCCATTGAGCACACCGTTGCCCGACGGTTCGTCGACGAATTCCGGCGGGGAGAGCGCATTGGTGTTGGCCCCGGGTGAACGGTTGGCCACCGACATGCGGGTGCCCGGTTTGTTGTGACCCCAGCCGTGCGGCATCGAGACCACGCCCGGCTTGATCGCGTCGGTAATCTCGATGGGCACCCTGATCTCGCCGGCCGCCGATTTCACCGTGACGACATCGTCCTCACCGACACCGCAGCGCGCCGCGTCGTCGGGGTGGATCAGCAGCGTGCACCGGTCCCTGCCCTTCATCAGCGCGGGGACGTTGTGCAGCCAGGTGTTGTTCGAGCGCAGGTGCCGGCGGCTGACCAGGACGAGTGGCTCCGCCGGCCGCTCCAGGCGCGCGGCCAGCCGGGGCAGGTCGTCGAGCAGGTATTGCGGGGCGAGCCGGATCTTCTTGTCAGGCGTGGCGAGCAGGTCGGGCAACTGCGGCACCATCGGCCCGAAGTCGATTCCGTTCGGATTGGCCTTGAGCATGTCCAGGGTGAGCCCACCCGGATTCTTGCCGTACTGGTCCCCGAACGGCCCCGTCCGCAAGGTGAGGTCCAGCATCCGCTCGGGCCCGCCCGCATCGTAGAGCTCGCGGATTTCCGCGCCGTCGACGCCCGCGGTGAAGGCCAGGTAGTCGAAGAAGCCGTCGTCGATCGCCGCGACATCGACGTCTTCGGCCGGGGTGCCGGTGCACAGGCCGGTGAGCCGGATCAGGATCTCCCACTCGTGCGGGCGGTCGCCGGGGTCGAACACCGGCGCCGAGTAGTTCGCGATGCTGCGGATCGCGAATAGCAGGATGAGGTCGTCGTGGTGCGGCTGTTCGAGCGGCGACAGTCCGGGCAGGATGACGTCGGCGTGCCGCGTCGTTTCGTTGAGCCAAAGGTCAACGGAGATCATCGCTTCCAGCATCGGCAGCACCTCGTCGAGCTTGTCGCCACCGGGCGTGGACAGCACCGGGTTGCCCGCGACCGTGATCAGCGCCTTGAGCTGCCCGTCGCCGGGCGTGGCGATCTCCTCGGCCATGCACGACACCGGCGCCTGACCAAGCACCTCTTTGGCTCCGCGCACCCGGGTGTGCCAGCGACCGAATTCGGCGACGCCGCCCTCCAGACCGGGCAGCGGCTGTGTGGTGATCGACCACGCCGCCGGCCGCGGGAACATCGCTCCGCCGGGGGTGTCGAAGTGGCCGGTCAAAATGTTGATCACGTCCACCAGCCAGCTGGCCAGGCTGCCAAACTCCTGATTGCACAACCCAATTCGCCCGTATACCACCGATCTCTGCGTCCCGGCGAGTTCTCGGGCCAGCCCTCGGATGCGTTCGGCGTCGATGCCGGTGACGGCGCTGACCCGCTCCGGCGGCCAGTCGGCGGCGACCCGGCGCATGGTGTCGACCCCGTCGACGTGCGGACCCGCATTGACCAGGTCCTCGGCGAACAGGGTGTGCGCGACGGCGAGCAGCAGCGCCGCGTCGGTGCCCGGCACGATCGGCAGCCACTCGTCGGCACGCGCGGCGGTCTGGGTACGCACCGGGTCGATGACGATCACCTTGCCGCGCTTGCGGATCGCGTCGATCAGGCCCATCACGTTGGGCGCGGCCAGCAGCGAACCCTGCGACGCGGCGGGGTTGGCGCCCATGATGACCAGCAGGTCGGTGCGCTCGATATCGGGCACCGGGAAGTTCCACCACAGGCCGTACATCAGGTGCGACGAAAGGTTTTTCGGCCACTGGTCGACGGTGCCGGGCGAATAGGTGACCGGCATTCCGGACATGCCCATCAGCACGCCCGCGTAGCGGGCCAGCGAAAACGAGTGCGCCAGTGGATTACCGGTGTAAGCGGTGACCGCGCCGATCCCGTACTTTTCGATCACCGGCGTCAGCAACTCGGTGCAGCGGCGAAACGCCGCGTCCCAGCTGACTTCCTGCCAGCGCCCGTCGACCTTGATGAGCGGGGTGCGGATGCGATCCGGGTCGTCGTGTATCGCGCCCAGCGAGACGCCCTTCGGGCATAGGTGGCCGCGACTCCACACGTCGTCGCGGTTGCCACGGATGCCGGCGACGCGGCCGTCCTCGACGTGAATCTCCAAACCGCACATGGCCTCACACAGCGGGCACGTTCGCAGATGTTTGCCGTCTTCGACCGTCGTCATCCGCTCACCATATTCCGCTACCGCGCGTATCGGAAGTAGGCATAATGCGACCAGGACACCGACGAAACGGGAACGGGAGGTTGCGTTGATCGAACCCCTGTTGGTCGACCGGGTTGCGGTAGTGACGGGCGGAGGTGGCGGCATCGGCGCGGCGACGGCACGGCTGTTCGCCGAGCACGGAGCGCACGTGGTCATCGCCGAGATCGACGAACAGCTGGCGCGGCGTACCGCCGAGGAGATCACCGGGTCGGGCGGTTCGGCCTTCGCGGTCGTCACCGATGTCCGCGACGGCAACCAGGTGGCGCAGTTGGCGCGATCGGTGCTGGATCGATACGGCAGGGTGGATGTGCTGGTCAACAACGTCGGCCACTGGGTGCGCCATCCGGGCGGCTTTGCCAGTACCGACCCCGAGCTCTGGGACGAGCTCTACCGGGTGAACCTGCACCACGTCTTCCTCGTCACCCGCGCGTTCCTGCCGGCGATGCTCGACCGCCGCGCCGGGGCGATCGTCAACGTCTCGTCCGTCGAGGGACTGCGGGGCTACCCCGAGGATCCGGTCTACGCCGCGTTCAAAGCGGCCGTCATCCACTTCACCCGCAGCCTGGCCGTCCAGGTCGGCCATGACGGGGTGCGGGTCAACGCCATCGGTCCCGATGTCACCGAATCGCTGCAGGTGCCCTACTCGCAGTGGTTGACCGCCGACGAGCAGGCGCAGTGGCCGCAGTGGGTTCCGGTCGGACGGATGGGACTGCCCGAAGACCAGGCCAGCGTCATCCTGTTCTTGGCCTCAGACCTGTCGGCATTCGTCACCGGTCACACGATCCCGACCGACGGCGGCACGGGCGCCGCGGGTGGATGGTTCCGCTCGTCGCGCCGATCCGACCGGGAATGGACCAATCGACCTGCCGCGCCCTGACCGGCTACGGGTGTTTGCGCGGTATGGGTTGCAACGAACCCGCCCTTGCAAGGTCGAGATAGCGCCGAAAGGTGGGGCACTCGAAGTGGTTGGCGGCGCGGCAAGCTGCTGCGTGTTTGAGACCGTCGCTGATCGCTGCGAGCTTGCGGACAGTGTCATCGATCTCGGCTGCTCGGGCAATCAGCGCCGACCGATCAATTCGGATCTTTCCGCCCGGTGAGAGCATAGTTGCGATCTCGTCGAGTGAGAACCCAGCGGCCCGTGCGAGGCTGATGAATGCCAGTTGATCAAGGACCTTCGGTTCGAAGACTCGGCGTTGGCCACGTCGCCCAACCGGAGTAATCAATCGCTTCTCTTCGTAGAACCGCAACGCTGAAGGTGCCATGTCGCAGCGGCGCGCGACTTCTGAAATGTCGATAAGATCCACCCTTTTCCCCTTGCGTTCAAGTCGACTTGAACTGCGATAGTCCTCCTTAACTTAGATGGTGACCAAGGGAGAGGATCATGATGCCCAGCACTGCCAATACGCAACAGCTGCAGGCGTGGAACGGTCCCAACGGCGCAGCATGGGTTGCGTTGCAGGACACTCTCGATGCGATGTTCAAACCTTTCGAGGATCTTCTTGCTGATAGTGTTCGCGTTACACCTGGTGAGCGGCAGCGGGTTCTCGATGTCGGCTGTGGTACCGGCGCCACGACGTTGGCTATTGCGGAGCGTTTGAGCGAGCACGGCAGCTGCACTGGGATCGACATCTCCCAGCCAATGGTCGCTACCGCCCAAAACCGCGCCCGCGTGCGGCAATTGCCGGTCGGATTCATCGTCGCCGACGCCCAGACGCATTCATTTGATGACGCGCGCTTCGACCACGTCGTGTCTCGTTTCGGCGTGATGTTTTTCGACGATCCGGTGTCAGCTTTTGGCAACCTGCGATGCGCCACCCGTAGCGGAGGCCGGCTTGCTTTCTACTGCTGGCGTCATCCGGACGACAACCCCTTCATGAACACTGCCGAGCGCGTGGCCGGGACATTATTACCAGCTCTTGAACCGCGAGCGGTCGGGAGACCCGGACCCGCTGCGTTCGCCGACCGACAGCGCATCCGGAGGATCCTCGACGCTGCCGGCTGGAGCGCGATCGGCGTCAAAGCCGCCGACGTCACATGCACGCTGCCTATCGTTGATCTCTTGCCCTACCTGACCCAGATTGGGCCGATCGCGAAGGCGTTGCCGAGCGTCGATGCCGAGACCCGCACCAAGGTAATCAGCGCGCTGCGGGAGGCGTACCAACCATTCATCGTAGGAGACTCCGTCGAGTACACAGCCGCCTGCTGGTTGGTCGAAGCCACCGCGGCTTAGCAGTAAGCGTTTTAACACCTGGCCGGGCGGGCAATCGGCCACTCGTGGATAGCGACAATGACGATAGTGACGACATGTTGGAGCAGAGCGAGAGCCTGGACTCCGACGAGGTGCGCAACGACGACGGCGATGAGGTGGTCGATCCGCCCGAGCGGTGGATCGACGCCGGCGAGAGCGAGTCGCTCGACGAAAAATTGGCGGCGGAAACCCCGGACAGGGCGGACGACGACGGACCGTCGCGCGATGCGCACGACTCCGATGCCGGCGGTGCGCTCGACGTGGTCAGCGACGAACAACTGGACCGCATCGACGTCGCCGCGCACGGCCGCGCAAGCGGTCAGATCGACGGCGCCCCCGAGGACGGCGACTCGTTCTATAACGTCGAGAAGTAACGAGCACCAAGCGGATTCACGACTGTGGCAGGCGCCCCGCCGTGCGAGACGCCTGCCACAGACGATTGGATCAGCCGGCCATGAACTCGTGGTAAGCCGACTCCAGCTCAGGCGACAGCGCCGTCACATTGCACTGGCGCTCGGTGTCCCCGATCGGAGCCAGGATCCCGCGCAGGTCGTTGTACTCCTGCGGGTGCGCGGTGAAGTAGCTGCGCAAGCTGGCCGCCGCGGCCGGACGCGGTTGTCCGTACGCCGCCGTGACTACCTGGTTGGCGCCCGGGTGAGCGCCCAGGTATTGCTGCGCCGCGCCGGTGACCGATGAGACGGTCGCGTTCACCCCGCCCGGACTGCAATCGGGTGCTGCGGCCGCCATCGGAGCGCCGACACCGAGTGCCAGCCCGCCGAGCAGCAGGCCGGCACCAACCCCGGCCATTCGCCGGCGCGCGGATGTATTGCTGAATTTCATAGTTATTTCCTTCGAATGCGCGAACACGTTCGGTGAGGCGCCCGAACCCCCGAAATCCAAAGTAGCTGAGCCGAAACCGTGCGCTACCGACGTTCGCTGTCGACGAACGCCGCTAATCGTGGGCAGCGTGATCCGGGCCACGCAAACGGGCGCAGTTTGCTAAGCGGGTAAGCAAGACGGTGCGCCAAACCTAAGAAATCTCAGAGACATTGGCCGATTCTTAGGCATTCGTGATCTCAATTCGTGACGAAACCGTTATCGGCTCAGCGGCCGCGGGCACGGCGGTTGTGCCTTTTGATCGCGTCGACGAGTTCGGGTTTCGTCATCGAGGATCGACCACGAACATCGAGCCGGCGCGCGATCTCGAGCAGGTGCTTCTTGCTGGCGTTGGCGTCGACACCTTCGGCCGTCGGCAACGGGTTGCGCAAGCCCCCGCGCTCGGCGTGCTCATCGGAAGGGCCTTGCTCCTCTTTCGCTTCCCAGTGGTCGCCGACCTTCTCGAAGCTGTGCTTGACCGCGGCATAGGCGACGCGATGCGCCCGCTCCTCGCTGCCGTATTGTTCGGCGGCTGAATCGTGAGCCTTGGCGAAGGTCCGTTGCGCCTTGCCGCTGGAGCGGCGCAACGTGCTGGGCAATTCGTCTTGCTTTGCCGTACCACGCTTCGTTGTCTTCGGCATCAAAACCTCCTCACGTTGTCTCAGCCTTGGGCTGATCGTTGCGCTATCGCATAGGCCAGCTGAAGGAAGTCGGCTCCGGCCAGGGCGGTGAAGCTGCCCGCGATCAGGCGGGTGAATCTGGGCGCGAAGATCAATCCGATGGCGAACCCGGTGGCCACCCACATGTCCAGGCAGAAGGGGCACGTCAGCAGCTCACCCAGGGTGTGCCGCAACTGCCCCGATTGCCGGGATTCTTCTTGCACCTCGGCCGGCCCGCCGGTCCCCGCGTAATAGGAGAATGGCGCCCGCAACGGGCTGGTCACCGCGTCTTTGGTCAGGGTCCGCGAAAGCTTGTGGGTACCCATGCTGACCGTGATCAGGTCCTGTAAACGCCACCGCTCCGGCAACTTGCGCCCGGTAACCGCAGCCGCCACCGTCGTGACGGCAACCAGCGCGGTGTAGAGGATCAGAACCGCCACATACCCGCCCAGTGGCCGGGGGTTGTCGCCGCGGTACGTGTCGGCCTCCTGCCCGGCCCGGTCAGCCATCTCTTCAGCCACCCCGGTGCCGGCTTCACTCACTTCTTTCACTGCCCCACTCCTTCATCGCGTTCCCGGCGGGTACCCGGTTCGGCGGAGGGCAACCGGGGGCGCAGCGTGTAGCCCGGCGATGCCCGGGTATCCACAGCGAAGCTGTACGAGCGCAAGGGATGGTGCGGCGATCGTGGATGAGTGCAGAGGCCGCCGAGTGCGACCGCTTACCGCGGCCCTATCAACGACCCTCGTGCTTGCGGCCTGTGCACAGCCGGGAACCACACTGGAAAGTCAACCCGCAGTGGCCGTTACGCGGATTCAGACGACCCTGCATGATCCGGTGTGGTCGTACACCAGACACACGGTCATCGCACCCACCGACGACGACCGACTCGCCGAGATCAGCGATCTCGGTGCGCCAGAGGCCCACACCCGGCTCTCGGCGCCCATGGCCGTGGGCCGCAACATCCAGATCAGCGGAAGCGACAACAGCCGCGTCTTTGTGCCCGAGCCGGCCCGCAACCGCGTCGCTGTCGTCGACCTGGCCAGCCTGCAGCAGGTCGAAGACTTCGATGCGGGTCCCGCCCCGGCCGTTCTCGCCGAAGACCGCGGCATGCGCATCCTGCTGGCCCTGTCCGCGGATGGATCGTCGGTGACACCGGTGGACGTCGAGGGCTTCCGCAAGCTGGCGACCGCAAGGTTCGGCCAACCCGCCACCGCCATCGACGGCGCGAACCGTGGCCGCGATATCGAATACCACCTCTACGGGCCATCGGGCATCCGCTTCTACAAAGGGCCGTCGTCGCCCCCGGAGAAGCGTGGCGATCTCGACCTGGACGTCGCGACGGCGGCAGGTGACGGAACCAAGGTGACGCGGAGCTACGTCGCCGATCAAGGCCGCACAGTGCTCTACGCGGTGGACTCCCGGCGCGGTGGGGAAGGCTTGCAGGTTGTGGGTCGCGCGCAGGTGCCGTCGCCGATTCGCTACCTGGGCACCGACGACACCCGGATCTACGCCGCGACGGACGCGGGCGTGGTGGTGTTCGACTCGGCAACGGTGACCGGCTACCCGCACGGCAAAATCACGACGCTTCGCACCATCGACTATCGGACGTCGATGCCCCCCGGGCCGGCCAAAACCGCGCCCCTGTCGGGCATGGCCGTTGCGCAGCACCGGGTGTATTTGACCCTGAAGGGGCAGCCGTTCGTGATCAGTGTGGGCAAGCCGCGCCTATAACACGTCAGTTTCGAGGCACCGAGGAGAACCGATGAGCACGCAGCCGGAGCACCAGACGGCGATTGGAGTCGACGACGACGTGGCCCTGATCAAACGACAGATAACGGCGCTGCGCGAGCTGGGCGGGCGAGGATCGGTGAGCGAGGACGAGATCTACGACTTCAGCATCCGATGGGGCACCGTGCTGGCCGGCCGGGTACGACGGCTAGCGCACTACAGTGCACTGGGTCTGCTGGCCGAGGCCGATGCCGCGAAGTTTCAGGCGCTGCGTGACGAATTGGACGAGCTGACCGGCCTCATCGAACGGTTCAGGCTTACCCGCCCTCGCCTCGCGGGCGACGCTAGTGCGCCGCATCGGCGTCTGCGGCGCGTGTGAGAAAGTCCTTGTCCCGCAACACGATTCCCGTTCGCGGCACGGCGCATTCGGGATTACGACACGTGAGGGCCACCATGTACGCGTCTGGATCCTCGTCGAGGAACAAAAACCCTAGGTAGAGAGCGTCTCCGACGTCGAAGTCCGTCGCTCGGCAGCTTCCGCAGTAGCCGCCCTTGGCGGCGATCTGCCGCAAAACCCGCTCCCGCGAAGCTGGGTCGAGGCGAATCAACTCGGGCCGCACCATGATTTCGTCACCCATGGCGTCAGATCTCCACGTCCTTGTCGTAGTAGACGTTGTCCTCGCGCCAGCCGCCCTTGCCCTTGCCGATGCCGGAGTAGTCGTCGACAAACTCGATCTGGCTGATCCATTTGGCCATCTTGAAACCCACCTGGGTTTCCACACGCAACCGCAAGGGTGCGCCGTGCTTGATCGGTAGCGGTTTGCCATTCATCTGGTAGGCGAGCAGGGTCTGCGGCTTGTATGCCAGTTCGAGATCGATGACCTCGTAGAACTGTCCCCCGCCGTGCGAGCTGGGTTCGTCGGTGCTGTTGTCCTGCATGGTGAGGAAGCAGATATAGCGGGCCTGCGGCAAGGGTCGCACCAGCTGGACAAGTTGGGCCAGCGGGATTCCGCTCCATTCGCCGATGCTGGTCCAGCCCTGAACGCAGTTGTGCAGCACCCGTTGCGTCTGTTGCTCCGCCAGGCCACGCAGCGCCGCCAAGTCCAGCGTCACGGGCCGTTCCACCAGCCCGCCGACCGGCAGTCGCCAATCCACGAAGTTGTGCACCGCCATGACCTTGTAGGCGGTGGCGGTCGGCGGCTTGCCGTTGACCCGATGGTCTTGCGTCAGTTTGCTCTTCGGATAGTTCTGCCGGGAATTCAAGGGCCGCAACAGGATCAGTCGCGCGTGGGTGACCACCGCGCCCAGTATCCGCTGGACCGACATGGGCCGTCGCAGGCTCCACAGGGTCGCCGCGACGTGGACGGCGATGATCGCGCCGATGATCACCAGTGACAGCGCCGTCGCCCAGTGGGTGTTGCGTGCCGAGCCGAAGATCATGGTTGCGGTGGGCCGCCCCCAGCCCCAGAAGAACACCATCGACAGGTGGACCACGATGAACAACAGAAACGCGAGCAAACCGATGAAATGCAGGGAGCGGGCCCATTGCCGGCCACCCCACATCCGCACATACCACGGGAACCGCGCCTCGATCGCCGGGGATTGCGCGGCCCCGGTCAGGATCTGGAACGGCGCCAAAACGAAGACCACCCCGGCGTACGCCAGCTTCTGCATGGCATCCAGCGGTTCGCCGGGCAGCAGCGGCGGCAGGCTGAACGTCATGTACGTGACGATGTCGTTCCAGGCGTCGGAAAAGATCGCCCACGAGTAGGGCCAGTACCGGTGCCATTGACCGGTGGCGAAGAGCAGGATGTAGTACGACAGCCCCACCAAAATCCAGCCGATCACCCCGAAAAAGTGCCAGTGCCGGCCCATCCCGAGCTGCGCCCGCCCGGGTAACGAGATCAACGGGTGGTAGTCCTCCTCTTCGTCGAGGGTGTCGTAGAGCCTGTCGGTCGGCATCACCTTGCGGGTGAACCGTGCCCATTCGGTGCCCGGTTTGCTGTCCTCGTTCCAGTACAACTTCGGGTGGGTAGACAGGATCTCGATTCCGCTGCGGATGACCAGCGTCACGAACAACACGTTCAGCCAGTGGTCGATTCGCAACCACGCCGGGAAGTCGAGGGGCGTCATGTCGAGGCCCTCTCGGCTGTCCGTTCGGCTCCCATCAGTCGCGCCAATCCTGCCGCTGCGGATAAGCCACATTGATGCCCACGAGCACCGACCCGTACAGGGCGATGAATCCACCGGCGCAGGCGAACGCCAGCGTCCCGGGAGCGAAATCCCACCTGCCGGTCAGCGCCGCCACTGCGGGCAGGCTGACGGCCCTGGTTGCCAGGTAGACGCCGACGTAGAGGACGCAGACGAGACCACCCAGACGCCAACCATGTTGCGGCAAAACATGTTTGACTGCCGGCCCGATCGCGACCACGGCGCAGACACACCCGGTGATCAGAGCCGCGCAGTAGACGGTGAAATACGGAGGCACCGGTGTCGTGGTGACGAGGACGTAGGCATGCACCGCGGCCAGAGCCAGCAGGAGCACGCTACCCAACGCGGTCACAAACCGCGGCACATTGAAGGCGACATAGCCGTTGAACGTCAGAATGCGGTACATCCGGCTACGGCGCCACGCCCGCTGAATCACAGCGCCCACAGCTGTCCGCGTACCCTGCCTGACGTGCGTTAACCACCCGCGCCGATACTTACAGGCAACCTTCAGGAACCCTGGCCGGTAACGCCTTTCGGGCCGGGTCCGGCGAGGCGATGCGCCGTCTCGAGCATCAGCGCGTGCACGAAGGCCTGCGGAAGGTTCCCGCGCAATTGGCGCTGTCCCACGTCATACTCCTCGGTGAAAAGGCCGGGCGGGCCGCAGGCCGTCCGGCCGCGTTCGAACCAGCGAACCGCGGCCAGATCGTTGCCCTGCTGATGATCCGCCAGCGCCGCAAGGAATCCACACAACAGGAAGGCCCCCTCGTCCGTACCGAGTGGTTGCCCGTGCGGACGGAACCGATAGACGAATCCTTGCTCGGACAGCTCCGTGCGTACCGCCTCCAGCGTGGCGACTGTGCGCGGATCGTCGGCCGGGATCGCGCCACGAACCGACGGCAGCAGCAGTGCCGCGTCGATTCCTGGATCGTCCGGAGCACGTTGCCATCTGCCGCTCGGATGCAGGCAATCCGAGCCAGTGGCGGTCACGAGTTGGTCGGCCAGATGGTCCCACCCCGCACCCTGCCGTGGCGGTGCCACCGCCGCTACCCGCCGCAGCCCGGCGGCACACGTCAGCCGGGAATGCGCCCAATGCCGATCGTCCAATTCCCAAATGCCGGCATCGGGCTCACGCCATCGCTGTTCGATCGTCCGCACCAGAGTCTCGACGGCTCGCCAGTGCGTGCCGTCCAGGCGGTCGCGCTCGGCCGCGGCTGCCAACAAGAGCAGCGCCTCGCCGTGACTGTCGAGCTGGAATTGGTCTGCTACCCAGTTGCCGGTCTTGGCATGGCCGCCGGGGTAACCCGGCAAATCGAGGTCTTGTTCACGCGGCGGCGGACCGCCGTCGACCGAATAGGCCGGCCGAAGCTTGGAACCGTCCGCCAGCACGCGTTCGCTGACGAAGCGCACGGCGTCGTCGAGCAGTGGGTAGTCGCCGACGGCGAATGCCTGGCCCGCGTAACACTGGTCTCGAATCCAGCAGTACCGGTAGTCGTAGTTTCGGCCCTGCTCGGCCCGTTCCGGCAAGGATGTCGTCGCCGCGGCCACCATCCCACCGCGGCTGCTCGTCAAGCCGCGCAGCACCGCGTAGGCGAGCTGAGCGTCGACGTCGGCCAGCGTGTTCGTGATCGCCGGAACCTCTTGCGCCCAAGCGTGTTCGGTGGCGTTCCAGGCGTCCTCCGCGCGGGGCGGCTGCTCCTGCAGCTCATGCTCGGAAATCTCGAGAACGAGGTCGTGGTCACGTCCTGGAGCGACATCCACCACCGCCTGCAGCGAGCCGTCGTCACACACCTGGGCGTCGGCGGCTCCCGCCCACCGGAATCGGTACGGGCCCGACCTCCCGGTCCACACCGGCTCGCCCCGGCACTCAGCGCAAGACAGGTCGGACATCGGGTGGCCGCCGAAATCGGCGCGGACGTCCACCGCGATGCGCATCCGCGACCGCCCGTCGACGGGGTGAATGCGGCGGAGCAGCACCGCGGTGTGCTCATCGGCTGGGAGGGCCAGCGCCTCGCGGCATTCGACTATTCCGTCGGTCGCGACCCACCGCGAACGCCAGATCAACGACCGTGGTTCGTACCGTCCGCCCCACACGAACCGAGGCAGATCCGGCGCTACGGCATACACGCCGGCGCCGCCGAGGAGCGTGCCGAACACCGCTGCGCCGTGCCAGCGTGGCATGCACATCCAGCAGTAGTCGCCGCGGGGGCCGACGACCACACCGCGCTCCCCGTCGGCGAGTACGGCATATTGCCTCAGGACGTGCGGAGGGAAGCGCTGAGCCAGCGGACGCTGCTCATCCATCGCCTCGCCTCCGTTGCGCGCAGGGCGCTTGGTCTCATCCGAAGCGGTCGGTGATCAATTCAAACGATCGAGCTTGACAAGCCCCTCGATGGCATTGTCGAACTCCCCGCTGTCGACCGCGTCCAGGGTGCCCAGCACGACCGCCAGCGCGCTGCGCAGGCGCCGCACCTCGCCGTAGGCCTGCAGGTGGGAGTCGATGAGTTCACGCCCCGAGATCGGCGGAGGGCCGACTCGCTGCCAGTGTTTCAGTGTTCTTTCATCGATCACCTGTTGGTCCCCCGTTTGCTATGAGCCAGCGGATAACGCCAACCCCCGAGCTGATACCCGCTAACCATGCGACCGGTCATACCCGCTGAAAGCGCTGCTAAAACCGGCTTTCAGTTAATCGATCTCGGCACGCGATGATGGACTGGCATCGATTGGCGTCGTCTTCGGGCGGGTATGCGGTCCGTCATCGCGGATGCGACCGGGATCACCTGACGGGAGGCGGATGTGCGATTGCGGCGCAGTCAGTTAAGCGAGCCGGGAATCACGCGCAAGCGCCGCGGCAAGGGTTTCTGTTACTACGGGCCGGCTGGGGAACGGCTGACCGACGACACCACTCTGGCGCGGATCGAAGGTCTCGTGATTCCACCGGCCTGGCAGAAGGTGTGGATCTCGCCGCAGCCCAACGGCCATATTCAGGCCGTCGGCACCGACGCGGCCGGGCGCCGGCAATACCTCTACCACCCGGCCTGGCAGCAGGAACGCGCCGAGGAGAAGTTTGACCGGGTCCTGCGATTGTCCACTCGGTTGCCGGCGTGGCGGTCCAGCATCGCCCGCGACCTTGCCGGCCGGGGCCTGACGCAGGAACGGGTGCTTGCCTTGGCACTGCGCCTGTTGGATCGCGGCTACTTTCGCGCCGGCGGCGAGGAGTACGCCGACGAGAACGAGTCCTACGGGATCGCCACCCTGCTGTGTGAACACGTGACGGTGCGCCGTGACGCGGTCGAATTCGACTACCCCGCCAAGAGCGGGGTCCGGCGCACCGTTGAAGTCGAGGATCCTGAGGTCCTCCGGGCGGTTCGGTCGCTGCTGCGCCGCACCGGCAGAACCGAGCGTCTTCTGGTGTGCCGCAAAGGTTCTGACTGGGTCAACATTCAGGCCGATGACCTCAACGCTCGATTCAAACAGCTCGTCGGTGACGACTACACCGTCAAGGATCTGCGAACCTGGCACGGGACGGTGCTGGCCGCCGCGGCGTTCGCCGACGCAGATCCCGCGGTCTCCCAGCGGGTCGCCAAGCGCGTTGCGGCCGCGGTGATGCGGGAGGTCGCCGACGAGTTGGGCAACACCCCAGCGGTCGCGCGCGGCTCGTACGTGGACCCGCGGGTTGTCACCGGTTACGAGCAGGGCATGACCATTGCCACCGCCGCACGGCGCGCCGAGCGCGCCCGCCGACCCGAGGCCGCCCAGGAAATCCTGGAGAAGGCCACTCGCACACTGATCCGACGAGTGGCGAAGGGCGACAGCGTATCTGGGCGTACCGACCTGGCCAAGACCGCGTGACCGCGGCAGATGCCGGATATGGACGCGCCGGCCTCGGCTCGGCCGCCAGCGCGAGCAGACGCAAACAGCCCCGACACGCCGAGCGTGAAGGGGCTTTTGCGTCTGCTCGCGCCGGTGGCGCACCATGAGCGGATGACCGAACAGGGCCCCACGCGCGTGGCGGTCTACCTCGATTTCGACAACATCGTGATCTCGAGGTACGACCAGGTGCACGGGCGCAACTCGTTTCACCGCGACAAGGCGAAAGGCCTCGACGACGAGCGACTCAAGATGGCGACCGTCGACGTCGGCGCAGTCATCGACTTCGCTTCGTCCTTCGGCACTCTCGTCCTCACCCGCGCCTACGCGGACTGGTCCGCCGACGTCAACGCCGCCTACCACGGCCAGCTGGTCGGCCGCGCCGTCGACCTGGTGCAACTCTTTCCGGCGTCGGGTTACAGCAAGAACGGCGCCGACATCCGGCTGGCGGTCGATGCGGTCGAGGACATGTTCCGGTTGCCCGACCTGACCCACGTGGTCATCGTGGGGGGCGACTCGGATTACATCGCGCTCGCCCAGCGCTGCAAGCGCCTCGGCCGCTATGTGGTGGGCATCGGGGTCGCCGGCGCCAGCAGCCGGTCACTGGCCGCCGCCTGCGACGAATTCGTCACCTATGACGCGCTGCCCGGGATACCCAGCAGCGCCCCGGCTCCCAAGGCCGACAAACGCAGCCGGCGCACGAAAGCATCCGAGCCGGACGACGAGCCGCCGGCCACCGATCCGCAGGCCGCCGCCACCGGGCTGCTCGAGCGTGCTCTGCGCATCGGGCTGGAAAAAGAAGATGCCGACTGGCTGCACAACTCCGCGGTCAAGGCCCAGATGAAGCGCATGGACCCGTCGTTCAGCGAAAAGTCGTTGGGGTTCAAGTCCTTCAGCGACTTCCTGCGTTCGCGCAGCGATCTCGTCGACCTTGACGAGAGCAGCACGACGCGCATGGTCCGCCTGCATATTGACGCCGGCTCATAGCCACGATGGCCATGCAGATCTGGGAATTGGTTGCCCGAGAACAGATCCGGGACACGCTTGCGCGATACAACTGGTCGGGTGACGCCGGGCGGATTGACGGCCTGACCGAAACATTCTGCGCCGAAGGCGTCCTGGAGATCCGCGGCATGGCGCCCCTGCGCGGGCGATCCGAAATCGCCGCCTTCCTCGGCAACGTGACAAGCAACGTCGTCGCCGATGCTGACGTCAAGCGGATCGTCCGACACAACGTCGCCAACGTGCTGTTCACCGAGTTGACGCCTGAGCAGGCGCACGTCTCGTCGTACTTCACCGTGGTGACCCACATCGGGTTGGATCATTTCGGCCGCTACCGCGATGTCTTGGTGCCTGACGGCGAAACCTGGTTGATCAAGCACCGCAAGGTGTCCACCGACTGGGCAGCGCCTAATTCGGCGATGGCTCGTCAGCCACCGGCTCATGGTGGGCATTGATGAGGCGGCTCAACTCCCGGCGCGACCGGATTCCGAGCTTGGCGAACGCGCTACGCAGGTGCGAGTTGACGGTGTGCGGTGACAGGTAAAGTCGTTGTGCCACTTCCCTATTCGTCGAACCGGCAGCCACCAGGTGGACGACCTTGAGCTCACTGTCGGTGAGGCTGTCGATTCCGGTCTGCGGGCGGGGCTTGCCGACCACGCGTCGTGAAATGCCATGCGCCCGAAGGGCTTGGCCGATCCGCTGAGCATCGGCGGTCGCACCACAGCGCAGGTAGGTCTCGAACGCGACGTTGAGCTGGTCGAGGCCCTCGGGGGTGCGGTTGGCGCGCGCGAGTTCCGTGCCGGCGTCCTCGGCGGCGGCGGCGTGCAGCAGCGGTCGCGACAGCTCGCTCAGGGATTTGGCCGCGGCGATCAGTGCGTCGGGATCGCGTTCCAAGATGGCCCGCGCGTGCTGGGCCACCGCGTTGAACAACGGCGCCCCCGGCTCTTCGCGGGTGAGCACCTTCACGGCATGCAGCACCTGTGCACGCAATCCCGCGTCACCGGCGGCGGCCGCGACCCGCGCGGCCAACACGATGTGATCGAGGTCGACCGCCCAGAGCGGAGTCTGCATGAGCGTGAAGTCGTCGGTGAGCCAGCGCTGCGCTTCGGCGATGTCGCCGCGCTGCCATGCCAGATGCGCCAAAGCCGCCATCGCCTCGCGTCGGTGCCCGGGTCCGCCCGCCGAATGCGCGTCCCGCGCGTTAATGGCGACCTCGCGCAGCAGGGCGCGGTCGTTGGTGTGGGCGCCCGCCCGGGCGAGCACCATCAGGCCGATCCGTCCCCCGATGCGTGTCCAGGTCATCCGTTCCGGCTCGGGCAGCGACTCGACGCTGGCCCGCGCGGTCTCCAGCCGGCCGGCGGCCAGATGGATCAGCGCGTGTATCTGGGTGAGGAGCTGAACCGCCATCTGGTTACGTTGCGTGCGGGCCTGGCGCAGGCTCACCGCGAGGCTGGTGGCGGCGTCATCGAGCTGACCGAGCGTGAGGAGCACAATGGCGCGATTGATCGCCGCCAGGTGCCGCACCGGACCGGGTTCGACGCTGCGGGTGAGGACGGCGAGACGTTCGAGTGCCTGCTCGGCGCGCCCGGCGTACCCGTCGGCGCAATCCACGATGGCCGCCGAAGCCTCGGCGAGCACTTTGGTCAGCACGTCATCGGTCAACGCCGCCGCGTCCAGGGCGTCATCGACGGCGCGGCGGATGTCACCGGTCTGGCCGTCCATCGCCAGGTTGTAGGCCAGCCAGCCGAGATGCCGTGTCCGGGTGAGGTCGTTGATGCTGGCCAACTCCAGCGCTCGCCGGTTTTCCTCGGCGCGTTGACCGGCCGGGCGCGGCGACAACATGGACAAGCCCAGCCGAACGTCGGCCTCTTCTTGCGCCGAGATGCCGGCGGAAAGCGTTGCCGAAGCCAGTTGTTGCGCCTCGCCGTAACGCATGGCCTGGTTGAGCAGCACCACGGTTTCGGCGACCAACGGCCCGCGCGCGCGATGCTGCCAGGGCAGCAATTGCAGGGCCCGTTTGCTGATGTCGGCCGCGGTCGACGGATCGGAGGCGGCGAGGGATTGCGCGGCTTGTCGCAGCGCCCGGATGGCCGCCTTGTCGCCGACTTCGGCGCTGCGCGCGAGTTGGGTCGCCACCTCGACCGGCGCCGCTCCGCCGGCGAGGAGAACGGCGACGACGTCCCGCTCCATGGCTTTCCGCAGCGACTGTGGCATCGACTGTCGCGTCGCTTGCCGCAGCAGGTCATGGCGGAACCGCAGCCCGTCCTCGTCTTCGGTGAGCAGGTCAGCCCGCACCGCCTCCTCTACCGCCGAGAGCAACCCGATCGGGCGGCGTTCGAGCATCTCGGCCAGCAGCCCCGCCGAGAAGCTGTCGGGCAGAACGGAAGCCACCTGCACGACACGGCGCGCATCGGCCGAGAGGCGGTCCAGCCGCTCTTGCATGGTGGCGGTGAGCCGCTGCGGCAGCTCGCGCCCACTGACACTGGCGCGCCCGCCCGCCACGCTGATTCGGCCCTCTTCCTGCAGCCCGAGGATCAGCTCCATCACCAGGAACGGGTTGCCGTGGGCCTTGTCGGCGAGGCTGAGTAGCGACGCGTCCGCTTCGGCGCGCACGACGTCGGCCACGATGTCGGCGACCGCGGTCGGCTCGACGGCGCCCAACCGCAGCACCCGGGCGCCGTCGTGGTGCAGCAAGTTGACGGTCGTGCCGACCGCTGGTCCCCCGGCGCCGGTGCGGGTGGCCAGCACCCACAACACCGGGGCGCCGGCAAGGCCCGTCGTCAACGACCGCACGGCCATCAGCGTCGCGTGGTCGGCCCAGTGGATGTCGTCGAGCACGATTTGGATCGGTGTCTTCGCCGCCGCCGCGCCGATCGCGGCCTGCAAGTCGTTGACCACCAGGTAGCGCAAGTCGGCCGAGTGCACGCGGCGCAGCGTCGAGGCCTGACCGATCGGCGGATCGGCACGCAGCGTCGCCATGAACAACGGGGCAAACGGAACGGTTTGCTGATACTCGAAGGCCTGTCCCGACAACGACCGCACACCCTTGTCGGCACGCGCGATGAACTCCTGCAACAGCCGCGTTTTGCCGATGCCCGGTGGACCCTCGACGATCACGACGCGTGTGTCCAGGCTTGTTGCTGAGCCGCCGCGGCGCTTGGCGAGGGAGCTACCGAACTCGCGAACCGCTCTGAGTTCTTCATCGCGACCGCGAATCGGCGGCGTCACGAGCGACCTTCCAGACGAATTAATACGAACGACGCTGTTGAGTATCGGAGCCGGGAATGCCCCTTCGAGTCCGCCATTGGCCAGCCGTCACAACTGGCGTGCGTGTAACTTCGACCTATGCGGATGGGGGCCCCGATACGACAATGCCAGCCGTCGGGCTGATCGGTCGGCACGCCGAAACGCGTGCGTTGGGCGAGTTCGTCGATGATGTCCGGTCGGCTCGGAGCCGGGCTTTGGTGCTGCGCGGCGAGTGCGGGTTGGGCAAAACGGAGCTGCTGAATTGGCTGGCGCGGCAAGCCGAGCAAACCGGCGACTGCCAGGTGCTGCGTGCCGCCGGGGTCGAGGCGGAGATGGAGCTGGCCTTCGCCGGCCTGCATCAGCTACTCGCGCCCGTCCTGTCCCGGCTCGACGAGCTCCCGCCGCCCCAGCGTGACGCGCTGCAAATGGCCTTCGGCTTCCGCGAGGGCGCGGCCCCCGATCGATTCTTCATCGCCCTGGCCGTGTTGAGCCTGTTGGCCGACACGGCAAGGCAGCAGCCCCTGATCTGCCTCATCGATGACGAACAGTGGCTCGATCGGGCTTCGGCGCAGGCGCTGGCCTTTGTGGCGCGCCGCCTTGGTGACGAGTCGGTGGGCCTGATCTTCGCTACCCAGCTGGTCACCGCGGAGCTGTCCGGACTGCCCGAACTGCGCCTGGGCGGACTCAGTACCGACGATGCCCGCACGCTGTTGGATCGGGCTCTGACCGCGCCGCTTGATCCGGTGATCCGCGAGCAGATCGTGACCGAAAGCCGCGGCAACCCGCTGGCGCTGTTGGAGTTGCCGCGCGGGATAACGCCAGCCCAGCTGGCGGGCGGTTTTGCCTTGCCTGCCATGCCTCCAACGGGCTTGACGGGCCGACTGGAGCAGAGCTTCATGCGACGCCTCGAAGCCCTGCCGCCAGCGACCAGGGACGTCCTGCGGCTGGCGGCCGCCGATCCGGTCGGTGAGCCGGCGGTGCGGTGGGACGCCGCGGCGCGCCTGGGGCTCGATCCTGGAGCCGCGACCCCGGCGATCGAGGCCGGGCTGATCGACTTCGGCACCCGGGTGCAGTTTCGTCACCCGCTGATCCGTTCCGTCGTCTACCGCTCGACGCCGGTGGCCGACAGGCGCAAGATACATCGGGCGTTGGCCGAAGCAACCGACCCGCGATCCGATCCCGACCGCAGGGCCTGGCATCTGGCGCAGGCGGCGACCGGGCCCGACGAGACCGTCGCCGCGGACCTCGAGGGCTCGGCGGAGCGGGCCTTGGCGCGCGGCGGTGTGGCCGCCGGCGCGGCGTTCTTGGAGCTCGCGGCGATGCTGACGCCGGGGGCGGAGCACCGCGCGGCGCGCCTGTTGGCCGCCGCGCGGGCCAAGCGCGACGCCGGCGCCCTCGACGCTGCCCTGGGGCTCTTGGTGGGGGCCGAAGCCGGATCCCAAGACGCGTTGCAGGCGGCCCACGTGGAATACCTGCGCGGCGAGATTGCCTTCGACCAATTGCGCGTGCGCGAAGCGGCCCAACTGCTGCAGAGCGCGGCCGGGCGCTTCGAATCGTTGTGCGCCGAGTCATCCCGCGAGGCGCGGTTGCGCGCATTGGACGCCGCGATGTGGCTGGCCGGCCCCGACGGTCCGGACACGAACAGCATCCTGGCAACGGCCGCCGCAGCCGCCGCCGGCCCGGCCAGCCCGCAACCGCCGCGGGCCGTCGACGTGCTGCTGGACGCGTTTGTCGCCCGGTTCACCGTGGGCTACGCGGCTGCGGCGCCGTTGTTCAACCGCGCGATCGAGATGCTGCTCACTGCGAATGTCGTTGCCGGCCAGCCCGATAGCTGGCTGCCCATCACCCGCTCCAAGATGGGCGCCACCCTGGCCGCCGAGGTATGGGACGCCCGGTCCTGGTATGCACTGGCGTTGCGCGAGACACAATTCGACCGGACCACCGGCGCCCCCATCCACCTGCAGTTCGCGCTGCACTACCTGGCGTGGACGCTGATGCTGCGCGGCGAATTCGACAAGGCGGCCGCGGTGGTCGACGAGGATTGCGCGGTCGCGGCCGCGACGGGCAACCCGCCGTTGAGGTTTGGCAAGCTGCTGCTGGCCGCGTGGCGCGGTCGGCGCGAGCAGGCCTGCGAATTGATCGAGGAGACACTCGCGGCCGCCGAGGCCGGGGGCAAGTGCAAGGTCGCCGACTTCGCCTCGTACGGACGCGCGGTACTCACCAACGGATTCGGCCGCCACGCAGACGCGCTGGCCGCCATCAAACCGGTGTTCGACCACGACCACGTCGGCATGGGCGCCCTGGTGATCCCGGAGCTGGCCGAGGCCGCGTCACGCACCGGCAACGTCGAAGTGCTTGTCGCGGCCCGTGATTGGATGGCGGCGCGCGTGCAGACGACTCCGACCCCATGGGCACTCGGCATCGACTCCCGCATTCGCGCGCTGTTGAGCGACGACGATGCGGCGGAGGGCCTCTACCGCGAATCCCTCGATCACCTCGGTCGCACTCAGGTGGGCCTGGAGAGTGCCCGCGGGCATCTGATCTACGGCGAATGGTTGCGCCGCCAGAATCGGCGCATCGATGCGCGCGCCGAGCTGAGGGTGGCCGAGGAGCTGTTCGCGGCCATGGGCGCCGAGGCATTTGCCGACCGCGCTCGCCGCGAGCTGATGGCCACCGGCGAATCGGCCCGTAAGCGTTCCGTCGACACCGGCGACGACCTCACCCCACAGGAGCTGCAGGTGGCGCGGCTCGCTCAGGAAGGCTTGTCCAACAACGCAATCGGCGAACAGCTATTCATCAGCCCGCGCACCGTTCAGTACCACCTGCGCAAGGTTTTCGCCAAGCTGGGCATCCGCTCGCGAGGCGAACTTGCGCACGTGCTTCCCGGCGGTGCGTCTCGGCTCGAACCCAGCGCCTAGTTGCGGCTAGGGCAACACGGTGTGCATCAACATCACGTCGTATGCCGACCACAGCGACAGGTTGAAGTAGAGGTCCCGCCCCGACGACCACGGGTGAATCATCGGCGCGTAGATGCCGCCCGGCATCTGCCACGAACTGACCAACATCTGCTCGGGACTCCATGGTCCCTGCGGGGACGGCGCGGTCCTTGCGACGACGTCGTTGCTGCCGCCGTTGGTGTAGAGCACCAGGTACTGCTTGAGATAGTCGTTGTATTGGGCCGACATCTCGCCCACCGGTCCCGGGAAAACCGGGGTGGCCTTGCTCGGATCGCCCGGAACCCAGGAGTTCGAATCACCGTTCCAGTACGCGTATTTGGAGGGATCCGCCACAAAGCGCGGGGGCACCCGCGACAGGAACGCGGCACCGCCGCGCCCCGACGGCGTCCCGAACGAATACAGGTAGTTGTCTTTGCCTTTCATGAAGGCGCCCATCTGGAAGTTCTCGTTGCCCGGCATGAACCTGCCACCCGGCACGTTTTCCGGCGAGGACGGGCGGATCGAGTTGGGCTGGACCGACCAGTTCTGGCCGTTGTCGCGGGATAGCGCGATCGCCGAGTAGTTCGTCGACCAGTCGCCATCGCGGATCCACTCCCGGATGGACATGAAGTTGATGACCTGGGTTCCCCCCAGCGAGATGCCGGAGGTCGGAATGAGCCCGGTCTCCTTGGGCGCCACCCTGGGGGTGTTGATGATCTGTTTGGACAGCCCCGATTGCCATGCGGGCGAACCGGCGTACCTGTCCGACGGCGACGAGGGGCCAATGTGGATGCCCTTGGACAGGTCGCGGTCGGAGCTGCGGAACAGGACGTTGTATCGCCATTGTTGGCCGTGGACCTTGCAATAGCCGAAGGTGTCACCAAAGGCCATGAGCGCCTGGCGATTCGACGCGTCGCCGTTGTCCCAGACGACACCGAGGTCGGTTCCCGATATGCCGAACCGCTCGAGGGTTTTGTTCGGGCCGTTGGTGCCCGTGATCCAGTCGACGAGCGAGGTCGGAGCCCCGCCGATATTGGCGGGAGGACCGGGAGGCGGCGCCGGTTGCGCCGCCGGCTGCGGCGCCGGCTGCGGATGCACCGGGGCCGCGTTGGGCGCCAACTGGTTGGCGTTCGCCGGCGGTGCGTTACCCGCACCGGGAGGATTCGGACCGGGCGGCAAGACCTCCGCCTGATGTGTCATCGGCGCCGAATATTGGGTGCCTGTCGTCGGCTTGAGCAGCGAGGAGATCAGCGGACCGAGCTTGGGCAGCGGCGCGCGGTCGTTCGCGTTCGGCGGCCGGCGACCGGTCGGCGGCCGGACGACCGGCTGGGGCGCGGGCATGGGTGCCGAATTGGCTGGGGGGTCGATGTTCGCCTCGGGCGCCTCACAGGGCGTGGCACTCGCGGGCGGCGCGATGCCTATCGCCACGGTGAGCCCAGCAGCGGCCGTCGACGCCACAACCACCGACATAATTCGCGGAATCGCCGACTGCGACTTCAAATGCCACACCTTTCCCGGTTTCCAAGCCACGAACGCCACGAACGCCACGAACGCCACTGTGATGTCCCTTGAAGTTCATTGACGCCCATAGCCGGCCCATGTGACGATAGTGATCAACGAGGCTGTTGTGACCGGTGAGTTGCGAAAAGGTATGCATCCGAGACCGTGTCGCGACCCATTTGTTCCGAGGCGAATTTCGCGAGCAAGCCACGTTAGGATCCGTCGGTGCCACCGAACCCACCCCTGGGAGTTCGCTTACTCGGGTTGGCGAGCCGATCGACAAAACCGCTTTCCGAGCTGACCGACGACGAATTGATCGCCGCGCGAGATCGGTTGAACAGGCTGCGCGCCGGCAAGGCCGCGCGCGTCATTACCGGGTTTCCGCATCGCCATGTCGCCATCGAGCAACGAGCGCTGCCCTTGGGCGATCGCACGCTGTCCATGCGGGTATATCGGCCGTCACGGCACGACGGCGCATTACCTCTGGTGGTGCATTTCCACGGCGGCGGGTTCGCGTTGGGCACCGCCGCGCAAACCGACTGGCTGAATTCCGGTGTCGCGGCGCGCACCCCGGCGCTGGTGGTGTCGGTGGACTACCGGCTCGCCCCGGAACACCCGTTCCCCGCATCCACGCAGGATGCGTTCGACGCCCTCGATTGGTTGCGGGGTGCGGGATCGGAGCTCAACATCCGTCCCGGCCCCCCGGCGCTGATGGGTGACAGCGCGGGCGGGAACCTGGCCGCCGTCGCCGCCCTACATGCTCGCGATCGCGGCATCGATGTGGCGCTTCAGGTGCTGATCTACCCGGTCGTGGATTTCACCGACGCGATGTTGTCCTACCCGTCGGCGCTGGAAAACCCCGATCCCATCCTGACGCCGACCACACTGGCGGCCTTCCGGCGAATCTGGTTGCGGGACAACGACCCCGCCGACCCGTTGGTTTCGCCCCTGCTGGCATCGGACCTGCGCGGCGTGGCACCCGGGTTGGTGCAGACCGCGCGCTTCGATCCGCTGCGCGACCAAGCCGCCGCCTACGCCGATCGCCTGCGTGACGTCGGCGCGCTCGCGGCGCTCACCGAATACCCCCATGCCGCACACGCATTCATCGCAACACCGGGAGCCAACCGCGGAGCGCAGCGCGCCCGCCGCGAGATCATCGCGCACCTTCAGCAAGCGTTCACCCGGCAACCAGCCGAGAGTCGATAACACGCGGTTATGGTGTTGCGCCGCAAAGCAATTCGCTACGCGGCGCCGGTTCCTGCGATTGCCTGTGCGAGTTGTCCGGGAAGGAACTGCGTGAGGGCGGGAACGATGCCACCGATGTGCGTGCCAGCCAGCAGCTGCAGCGGAATCCCGTCGAAGAGGATGGTGATCGGCGTCAGGGGCGTGAGGATCCCGCTAAAGGGGACTTCGGACGGGGCCGTGATCGTCGAACCCAATATGTCCAGGGTGATGGGCGGCAGGCCCACCATCGTTTGACCGTTCAGGAAGCCGTTGGCGACGTTGGCCGGCGCATCGAGGACTCCGTCGATGGCGCCCACCACGTTTCCGGTTTGCAGCGCGCTGGTAATCACGTGGGCGCTGTTTGAGAGCGCGCTGATCGTGGTGATCGGTGAGCCCAACAGGTCAAGCGCGAGCGCGAACGGCGTCCCGAACGTAATGCCAAAGGTGTTGGTATCAAATGTCGTTGTGAAGTCCGTGAGCGTCTGAACGGTGTTGGCGAGGTTCTGTGCCATCTGACCAGGTATGCCCAGGATCGGGAGCAGGTCGCCCAACGGCCCCATGGGCGTGATGGCGATCGGCCCGGTCCCCGAGGTGTTAAAGCCGGGCAGGATGAAGTTTTCCAGACCCTGCAAGGCGTCGTCCGCGGCGGCGTTGGGGTTGCCCGCAAGCAAAGCTTGCCCGGCGGCGTGGAAACTCGCCCTCAGCGCGGGCAATCCGGCGTGGATGTCCCTGCCGGCGTTCTGTAGCGCGGTCGTGACCGTCTGGGCGTAGCCGGTCTGGTTGTGAACGATCTGCTGCAACAACGGGTGCGGGTCGGCGGCACTGGCGCCCACGATGCTTTGCAAATTGGCTTCGGTATTGGCGACGAGCGCTTTGTAGGGAGCTTCGATTGCTGCGATATTGCCGGGGCTGAAGAAGCCCTGCCCCGGGGTGCCCAGCAGCGAGGCGACACCCGTCAGCGGCTGCGCCGGCCCGGCCGCCGCACCCGCCAACAGCTGTTCGGCGTTACCGACCTCGCTGGCCAGATAGGCACCGGCGCCCGACTTGACCAAGCCGACGAACTCGTTGTGGAACGCGGCCGCCCGGGCGGTGAGCGCGTGGAATTCCTCGCCGTGGTTGCCGAACAGAGCCGCGATCGCGACCGACACCTCGTCGGCGCCGGCCGCCGCAATCGAAGTCGTTTGGGCCGCCGCGGAGTTGGTGGCCTCACCCAGCGTCGAGCCGATACTCGAGAGATCCTGGGCCGCCGACTCGATCAGCTCCGGCGCAGCGATAACGAACGACATCTTTTCCTCTTATTCCTGTCTCGGCCTCGAGTTGCGGCACGCCAGCCAAACCGTGGGCGGGCACGGCCAGGACCCAGCTGGCCGCGAATGGCGGAGTCCGGCTTCGATGCCGGCTCGCTGACAAGGGTGGCGGCTCTACTGGCGCGGGGCTATCACACGAAGTGGTGATGTTTAAGCAGCGCTCATGCGATGCCTAAGGCACATCGCATTCCAGGCCCTCGATGCCTTTCGAGATCGACTATCGCGTCAGCTTGGGGATGCGGTGACGACGATGGACTCCTGCCCGATCTTCCAGGCGGTCATGAATTTGCTGACGCTGACCTTGGTGTCGCCGTGATCGGCGTACGGATCGTTGAGGTGAACGGTGTCGCTGTTGGTGTCGACGCCGGTCACCACGAGGAAGTGATCGGGCGAAGTCCGCTGATCGTTGGAGTTCAAGATCGTTCCCGAATTGACCCAGGCGATGACCTTGCGGTTGGCACCGAGGTATTCCTCCAGCTTGGGTAGACCCACCTCTTCCGGGTGCGCGTCGTAGGTCATTTTCGATTTGATGCCGTAGTGCGCAAGCAGCACGACGATGTCGGCCATGTCGATGCCGCCCTTATCGGTTTCGTGGCCCGGGTCGCCGGTCGGAAGATAGATCGCCCCGTCACGGATCGACGACGGCGTGTCCTGTGCCAGCTTGATGACCTGCTGCTCGGTGGGAGCGGTGCCGGTGACCTCGCCGACCACGGCGGCCACCGACGCGATCCCGCAGGTGTCCTCGGTCGACTGCTGCACCCAATACCGGGCGTCCGCCTCGGGGTCGCCGTAGACGCCGCCGGGACGGGTTGGTGCCGCGGGGGCGCCGGCGGCCGTTGGTGAGGCCGGGGTCGACCGCGTGGCCGACTCACCGGCCGAGCCGCATGCCGCGACAAGGCAGACACTGGAAATGCCGATCAAAGCACCCACCACCGCCGAGCGCGCCGTGGTGGCGATGCGGGAAATGAAGATCACGTTGACCGCGCCAGTGAACCATTAAAGCCGCTACGACGTCCGGCTTTTCCTGCGTATTCGGGCCGGTAGCCCTCGGTAGAACGTGTTACAGTTTGGCCCACGCCGAGGGTGGCCAAGGAGGTCCGCATGGATTTCAAAAGTGCAGCAGCAGAAGCTGACCGGGCCTAAATGACGCGCAAACGAGTCGTCATCGCCGGCCTGGGGGACGCAGGGATATTGACCGCGATCCGCCTGGCGCGGCACGCCGACGTCGTGGGTGTCTCGGCGAAACCCGCGCTGGTCAGCGGCCAAGAACTTGGCATTCGGCTGGTGCGTCCCCAAGACTGGGCCCGCGACAACTGGATTCCATTCGACCGGTTCCGCTCCCTGGACAAAGCGCGCACGGTGCAGGCGTCGCTGACCGGAGTGGATTTGGCTGCCCGAACCGTGTTCGCCCGCGGCGACGACGGCGCGACAATCGCCGAGGAGTACGACGCCCTGGTCATCTCGACCGGCGTGACCAACGGCTTCTGGCGCCGCCCGACGCTGCAGTCGGCGGCGCAGATCGGTGCCGACCTGCGTGCCGCGCACAACCGGTTGGCCGCCGCCGGATCGGTGATCGTCGTGGGGGGCGGCGCGGCGGCCGTCAGCAGCGCCGCCAACATCGCAATCACCTGGCCAGGCAAGCGGATCGACTTGTACTTCCCCGGCGAGCGGGCCCTGGGCGGGCATCACCCGCGGATCTGGAATCAGATCCAGGACCGGCTGACGGACCTCGGAGTGGGCCTGCACCCTGGCCACCGCGCCGCGCTCGCCAACGGCTTCGCCGGCGACGAGATCACCAGCGAACCGGTCGAATGGAGCACCGGACAGCCCCCGGCATCGGCCGACGCGGTGTTGTGGGCGATCGGGCGGGTGCGTCCCAACACCGAGTGGTTGCCCCCGGAGCTGCTCGACAACGACGGCTTCGTCCGCGTGACGCCGGAGCTGCGCGTGCCCGGCCAGCAGAATGTCTTTGCGCTCGGCGACGTCGCGGCGACCGACCCGCTGCGCAGCTCCGCCCGCAATCGCGGGGATGCGTTGGTGGCCCACAACATCCGCGCCGAGTTCGCGGGCAGGCCGCTGCGCACCTTCCGGGCCCCGCGCAGTCGGTGGGGTTCGGTGCTGGGCATCCAGGCCGACGGGCTGGAAGTCTTTCTGCCCACTGGCCAGATGTTTCGCTTCCCCTCGTGGGCGGTCGAACGGGTGGTGATGCCGTGGATCGTCCGATGGGGCATGTATCGCGGAGTGCGGGAGAACCGCCCGTTTCGGTAGCGCCCGTTCCCCCAATCGGGGGAGGCGCGATTCATCCCGCGTACCGTCTGCTCGGCCGACTGACGCCGTTGAACCGCGCTGGAATAGTCGTTGGCATCCAGGGATGGCCCGTTGGGGGCCGGGCCGCACGCGGCGCTCCGACGCCGTGACATCGTGACAAGGATTTCCAGACAGACACTCCAAGCGAGCGCCCCGGCCCCTTCGATCTCGCTTCAATGGGCCATCCCTGGACCCGCTCACCGTCTTGGCGCGGAAAGGACGAAGTCGGATGAAAAAGTGGCGCAACCCGCTGCGAACCCAGCTTGCGGCACTCATCGTGGCGCTCGCGGCGGGGTCTTCCGTTGACGCGATTGCCTGCCGTCTGCTCCAGGCCTTGGACGACGACCCGCTCCCCCTGTGAACGGGGCGCCGACGACCGCTACCTGATCTGCAATCCGCGCCTCCGGGCCCACACCAGGGCCGCGACGGTGCCGACTATCCAGATTCCTCCGGCAATCGCGAGATGCCAGAAACTCTTGGCATCGCGTCCCAGGATCGGCCACAGCAACGCGGGCACCCGTGTCCACACCACTCGGTGCTCGATGCCGTTCATCGGGTCGGCGATGTAGTACAGCGCATACGGCAGGGCGAGGGCCAGCAGCCAGCCGACGGTGCGGCGATAGTCGCGCCGTTGCCGCCACCGCCGAATCAGCGGCTCAGCGCTGACCGGATGCAGCACGGAGACGAGGTTGCCCATCCCCAGCCAGGACACGATCGGCACCGCGACCGTCGGAATCGTGATGCCCAGGCGCGCCGGGGTTTCCAGCGCCAGCGTCAACGCCACTGCGGTGGCCAAAGTCGGCAGTCCGACGATCACCAGCAGCGCCAGGTTCTTGATCACCAGGATTCGCCGCAGCGGCACACCATCGGCGAGTGCCTGTCGAACCCGGTAGTGGTCCGCGCCAAGCAGGTTGGTGGTGGTGACGTCGGCAAAAATGAACGACGAGAAGTACGTGCTGATCAGGACGACCCAGTCGTAGTGACGCGGACCGGGATTCAACGGCTGCACCAGCAACCAGGCCGCGGCAAGAAAGAAATTGAACACCACGCCCATCAGCCAGGTGCGCGGCGGCGTGAACGCCCAGCGGATCTCGGCGCACACCGCCGGCGCCAGCCGTTGCCGAAAATCCTTCGCCGCCAGCCGGGCCGCGGCGGGACGGGGAGCCCATGCCCGTACCGCGCAGCGCACGGCGGCGCGCACTCGCGGGGACTGCGCTGCCGGCGACATCCGAGACTCCCGAAACGTCCGGAACTCCAATGTGTGCTCCCCCAGAGCGGCTGTCCGAGCGGCCATACCGAGGCCGGGCAATTAAGGTATCTGCACTATGACGGTCACGTGGGCCTTTCTGGCCGAAGCGGCGGCGTCGGTGGACAACAAGCTCAACGTGTCGGGTGGCGTGCTGTCCAGGTATGCGGTCGGGCCCGAGCGGCTGGCGCGCTTCGTGCTGGTGTTGATGACGGAAGCCGACTCGGATGATCCGGACCGACGGGTCAGCGTGGAATTCCGACCGCCGACGTTCGACGAGCCGGTGCGCCAAGAGTTCGAGATACCCGAAGCCGCCATCGGCAAGTTTCCGGGGTTTGCCTTCTTCAACGTCGAGGTGACGCTGCCGGTCGATGGCCGTTGGCTGATCCTGGTGTCGGGCAGCTCGGGCACCATCTCGATTCCGTTGGTCATCGGTCAAGACGACGAAGCGGGCTAGCCGGCGCGCTATCGCGAGAACCGGTTGAGCAGACCGGGTTTCGCGGCTATGCGCGCGGGTAACCGCGGCGGACTGTGCGGTCGAGAATTCCCAGGGTTGCCCGCAACGCGCCCTCGGAAATCACCGGGAAGATCTTGGCGTCGCGCCACTGGGCGTCGATGTTCGACCAGTCGTAGAACGAGGTGACGACGGTGCCGTCATCAGTCGGCTCGAGCCGGTAGCCGTAGACGTGACCGATCTGGGGACGGATCTGGCCCAGAATCGTCCAGGCGATCAGCCGGTCCTTTTCGAACTCGGCGATCTGCACCGTCACGTCGTACTTGCCCAGCTGCGGAAAGTCGTTCAACGACTCGCGATCCATGTGGACCACGAAGCTGTCACCCACGGCCCGGACGGGGTCGCCCTCGGCGTCCTGGAGCATCCCCGACGCGTCGATTGCGACGTGGCCCTGCGGATCGCACAGCACCGCGAAGATGTCCGATGCCGGCGCCGGGATGGTGCGCTGGACCTCGATGCGTTCAGTCATGAGTGCTTACTGTACGACGCCCGGGCCGGCGGCAGGTCGGTTGTCATGCGCGCGCATGCAGACCTTCCTATGATGGGAGAGTCGCCCTGAAGTCTCCATCGAACTGCCCGCGCGACAGCACTTTCAGCCCGTCGTGCTCCACCTTCTCGCGAGCACACAGAGGAGGACGATCGGCCAGGTGAGCAGTTCCAGCGATGAGAACGACTACCGCAATCTGGCCGTGAAAGGCCTGCGCCCCAGTGAACTTGACTGGGCGCTGAACCACGACGCCGTGCATGGGATCGGTTACGCGTTCAAAAACCCCGTCGCCGTCGCCGATGCCAGTGACGATCCGGATGACGATCGAGAGACCTACCTCATCCGGGTCAGGCGCAATGACCTGGCCAATGCGCTGGGAAAGATCAACGAATGGATCGTCAAGAATCCGGGCAAGGCAGGCATGCACGCGTTCGGGTTCGTCCGGGCGCTGTCGCGGGAGGGGCTGCAACCCGTCACCGATGACGAGGAGCGCTGCTGACCCGTTATTGGGTTGCTTTGGCCGCGACCTTGTCGGCGGCCTGCATGCCCTGGTCGGAGATTTTGAATGCGCAGGCTTTCATGTCGATGACCGCGTTGCGCACCGCACTCAGCACCCGCTGACATGTCCAGCCCCGGGCATTGTGCCTGTTCATGATGATCGAGATCTTCGGCGGGTCCCCCGCCAGGTTTCCGAAAGTCCAGTGCAGCGTGGTGCCGTTGAGCGATTCGCTGATCTCTTGGCCGCCGCACCCCTTCCACTTGCCGGCCGACGTTTGCACGAAGGCCAGGGCTTGGTCGGCGGAGGGAAACGTGGTCAGGGCTTGCTCGATGGAGTGGGTGTACCTCTGCCCCGGCTCGTGCAGCACGTCGAACTGCACGGCCGTGTATCCGCTGTCGGAATACACGGGAGGCTGGACGATGTGGGCGGGCCCGAGGCAGTCCGGATTCGACACCGCGAAGGCGTTGGTGTCCATGGTCGACAGGCCGCCCAGGTCTTGCATGCCGGTCGTGCCCATGATGGCGTTGCCCTCGTCGACGGTGAGCAGGAACGAACTCAGCCGGTCCTCGGGCACCCGAGGCGCCGTAGTGGTGGGCGGCGGGGCGGGTGCCGATGACGTCGGCGCGGCGGAGGTAGCCGGTGAGGTAGCCGGTGAGGTGGCCGGTGTCTTCGATGGTGACGAACAGCCGGCCACTGTCACCGCTCCCGCCGCCGCGAGCGCGGCTAACCGCGTGGCGTGCAACCGAATCCGAGTGTCCATGCGTCCTCCCACTTCCGTTGCCGGCTAGTCTCCGGTGCGCGCGAATTTGACGGTCACGCTGGTGCTGCCGCAGTTAGTGCCGTTAGCTGACTGCACGTCCTCGAAGCCCTGCCCGGTGAGCAGCGCAATCGGATTCTGCGCCGGCTGCGGCAGCGGGAATTGCGAGTTGACCTTCACGTGCGCCGTGCCGCCCTTCGAGCACCGGCTGTCGAACTCTCGGGCATACACCCACTGTCCGCCGCCGAACACCAGCGCCCACCAGGAACTGGGTGGCGCGTGGAAGAAGCTCATGCACCGATCCCCCGTGCGCAGGCAATGGGTCTGGACGGTGTAGTCCCCCTCTTCTTTGAAGCCGGTCGGCGTGACATCCGACTCGTGGTAGCGGCCGCGCAGCCCTTCGGCCGGGGACACCACGCGCGGGGGCAGCGTCGCTGGGTCGGGAAGGGTGCTGAGGTCGGCGTCGCCGGTGCGGGTGAACGTGACGCTTCGTTTGTTGCCGCACCCCACGGCCATCGTCTGGGTGGCTTCGCCGACCAGGGTGCCATCGGGACGGGGCTGCAACGTGAAGGTTTCCCACACTTCGCCGTCGAGCTTCCCGCAGTTGGTAGAGCCGACGCTCACCGCGATCCAGTTACCGTCGACCTGGTCCAGCACCATCGACGTGACCTGCAGGGTGTCACCGGATAGCCGTGACGCGGTGGCCATGCACCCGGCGCTGCCACAGGCCGAGCGGACCGCCCACGTTTCGGTGGTCGGCGTCGCACCCTTGGGCACTTGGCCTTCGAGGCTGGTGACGCGGGCGAAATCGACGTTGTAGACGCCGGTGAACGGACCCGTGTTGGGCGCTGAAGCTTGAGCGGCTTTGGGCGCCGCGCTGGACCCGTGCGGTGCCGCCACGGGGACCGGCTTGGGGGCATCGATGAGCTTGACACCCGCGAAAACCGCGCCGGCGACCAGCAACGCGGCGCCGGCCAGGGCCCCGGCCAGCACACCGCGGCGCCGCCGCTTCGATCGCAGCACCACCGTGGGCGCCACGGCGCTCAACGACGGCTGGGTGACTTCGGTGTCCGGCCGGGCCGGAATCTCCCCGGCATAGGCGAAGCCGGGGCTCGACTGTTGGCGCAGGTGCTCGGCGAACTGGGTGCAGCTGACGAATCGCTGCGACGGATCTTTGGCCATCGCGGTGGCGAACACCGCGTCCAGCCCCGCCAATTCGGGACGTCGCGCGCCGATCGACGGCGGCGGGGTGTTGACATGGCGGCTGATCACCACCGCCTGGTTGGAGTCTTCAAACGGCGCTGCCCCGGTCAACAAGTGAAAAGCGGTGCAGGCCAACGCATATTGATCGGCGCGTCCATCGATGGCCTCGCCCCGCAACTGCTCGGGCGCCGCGTAATTCACCGTGCCCACCGTCATGTTCGTCGCGGTCAGCCCCGCCGCATCGTCGATGCTGCGCGCGATCCCGAAATCGGCCAGAAAGACTCGCCGCAGCCCTGCGTCGGGATCGGCCAACAAGATGTTGGCCGGCTTGACGTCGCGGTGCAACAACCCCCGGTGATGGGCATAATCCAGCGCCGAGGCCACCGCGGCGATGATCGCGGCGACCTCATCGAGGGGCATGCCGCCCGGAAACTGTTCGCGCAGGAAGCGGCCCGCATCCGTGCCGGCCACGTAGGCCATCGAAATCCAGAATTGCCCGTCCTCTTCGCCGCGGTCGTGGATCCGCACGATGTTCGGATGCGACAGACCGGCCGCTAGCTCCGCCTCGCGCAGAAAACGGGCCCGAAACTCCGGGTTGGCGGTTAGGTCCGCCGGCAACACCTTGAGCGCATCCTGGCGCGGCAACCGCGGATGCGACACCAAGTACACGGTGCCCATGGCGCCCGCGCCCAGCACGCGCACGATGGTGTATCCGGCGAACACCTGGCCAGCCGCTAGCGACATGGGCAAATCGTAAATCCTTTCTGTGGGCACCTCATATCCTTTCCCAGCAAAAGGTCGGGGCCGATTCTCCTCGTCCGTGCCGGACGGCGGCCGACGCACTTAGGCTGACGGAAGCCGCTTGCCGCTTGGTCGCGGAATCCTTGCGGAATTCTTGCGGGCTAGTGCTTGGTACCGGTTACCTGCCGCACGCCGCGTTCTGTTCCGCGGGGCGAACGCGGGGTCGGCCGCACACCGAGGGTCCGCATGCTGGCCTCGACGTAGGTTTCGGTGCGCTCGAACAGGATTCGCGGCCCGGCAGACTCCGACGGGCACACGTCGCCCGTCCGTTCTCGCCACTGGCGCAGGCGCAGCGCGAGTTCGTCTGCAACCCCGGCCAATCCGTCGCGCTCGTCCCCGAGGAGCAGGTTGTTCAACTCGTCGGGGTCGTCGAGGAGGTTGTAGAGCTCGCGCGGCGGGCGCGGCCCTTCCGCGTACTCGTACACCGCTTTCCCGGATGGGCTGTCCTGAATGTCCAAGGGTAAGTCGACGAGGTGACGCGGCGCGTAGTTCTCGATGTAGCTGTATTCCTTGGTGCGGACGGCGCGCATCGGATCAAACGAGTCGTGAAAGGTCTTCTCGGTGAACACTTCTCGACGAACGGGTGCCGCGCCCGCGGTGAACCGCAGCAGATTGTTTGCGTGTGAAACACCTTCCACGTCGGCCGGTACTTCGATGCCGAACATGTCGAGCAGTGTCGGCAGCAGGTCGATACCGCTGAACAACTCGTCGTAGACCCGCGGCTCGACGCCCAGCCGCGTGGGCGGCCGGATGATCAATGAGATCTCGGTGCCGGCGCCGTACAGCATCGACTTCGCACGCGGGAATGGTGCGCCGTGGTCAGTGAAGAAAACCACCCACGTGCTGGCGTCCAAACCGGTCTCCGCCAGCGTGTCCAGCAGGCGGCCGACCGCCGCGTCCGCCACCGCGATCGCCCCATAGAAGTCGGCGAGGTCGCTGCGGACGTCCGCGACGTCGGGCAGGTAGGCGGGCACTTCGACGACCTCGAGCGACGCCGGCCGATACTCCCCCGCCCAGGGCCGGTGCGTTTCGAAGAACCCGGCGGTCAGCAGGAACGGGTCACCCCCGTCCAGCGGCGCGCTCTCGGTCAGCCATTCCTGCGCCTTGGCGACGACATGGTCGCAGTGCGAGTCGGACACGTCGAACTCGTCGAAGCCCAGCCGCGCCGGGAAGGACGTTTCGTGCTGCATCCCGAACAGCGCCGAGTACCAGCCGGCCTCCGACAGGATCTGCGGCAGCGTGCGGACCCCTTCGCGATACTCAAAACCGTGATGGGCCAACCCGATCAGGCCGTTGCTGTGTGGATACCGACCGGTGAATATCGCCCCGCGCGATGGTGAGCACTGCGGGGCGGCAGCATGGGCGCGGGTGAACAGGATGCCCTCGGCGGCCAGGCGATCCAGGCGGGGGCTCGAGACGCCGGGATGCCCGTAAGCCCCCAGCCAGCGGCCGGTGTCGTGCCAGTGCACGATCAGCAGGTTGTCGTGTCGCCGGTCCGTCATGCTCAGCAAGCATGCCCGAGCGGCGGCCGAAAATGTCGGGTTATGCCCCGGATTACGCCGAGACCCGCCGGCTGCGATACGGCGACGGCCAGGACAACCGCACCGGCGTGGGTTCGCGGCGCGCCGGCCTGATCAGCAGCGCAGTCAGCAGCACCGCCCCCGCGGCCGCCACCGGGAAGGCCCAGGCCCGACGGATCGTGACGGCCGCGCGGCATTGCTCCACGAAGTGGGTTCCGGCCCCGTCCGCGGTCGCGGCCTGGGTCCAATCGCTGCCGAATCCGGTGCCGCAGTTGATTTGAAAGCCCCACTGGTCGAACTCGGCGAGGAAGACGGGAAACCGCAGCGCCAGCAAGCCGCCCACCAGCAGCAGGACGCCGCTCAGCAGCATGAGCAGGCGTGGCGTCGACGCGTTCGCCAGCGCCGTCCCGAGCGCGGACGTCTTGTTGCGCCGCTGCGAGTTCTGCCCCAGTTCGCGTGCCATCTCCCGGTCCATTCGGGCGGATTCGAAAATTCCCAGATCCTCGGCGGACATCGCAGTGCTGACAGGCATCGACCGGCTCCCTCGCGCAGAACAGTGCTGGGTATTGCTAGCTGTACTCAGCGGCAACGCCGGGGTGGACGAAGAAATTCCAGGACAGCGTTCGGCGGTCTCCGACAAGCTGCGCAGCGGTCGGCCCAGGGGGTGATCGTGGTGCGGCCGGTGGTTAGCTTCAGGGATGCAACGCCTACCCGAGCTGGCCCGGCAGCTCTACGACCGTTTCGAACCGATTCATGCGGTGACGTATTTCGCGCCGGAGGCGCGCGCGGCGATGGACGACCTCGGCTTCCGCGGGTTCTGGATGGGCTACTTCGCCGCCCGCTCGGCCCCGCTGGGCCGGGTGGCCCCCGAAGTGGTGACCGCACTGTTTTACAACTTCGCGGCGGCCGGGGTCGCCAAAGCCCTGCCCGCGGCGTGGGACATCGCCGGGCCGCAGGTGGTGTTGGCGGCGCGCGAAGCGGCGGCGGTGGCCGCGCTGCGGCGCTACGGCATCACCGATGACGAAACCGTCCGCGCGGCAGCACAATTGGCCGGCAGCGCCGCCCGGCAGGCATCCGTGGACGGTCGGGCCCTGTTCGCGGCCAACCTGGCCTTGCCGATGCCGACCGATCCGATTGCCGCGCTCTGGCATGCCACGACGCTGCTGCGTGAGCATCGCGGCGACGGCCACGTCGCGGTGCTGGCGGCCGCCGGTGTCTCGGGCCGGGAGTCGACCGTTCTGCACTGCGCCGCCGGCACGGTGCCCGCGGACTACATGAGGCGGACCCGGCACTACGACGACGCCGAGTGGCGCGCGTGCGAGCAAAGCTTGGCCAGCCGCGGCCTGCTCACCGACGACGGCGCCCTGACACCCGCCGGACGGGACCTGAAGAACCACATCGAGGCCAGCACGGACGCGCTGTCGCTACGTGTGTTCGACAGCCTGGACGACGCCGAGGTTCAGGCGTTGCTGGACGCGTTGACGCCGATCGCGCGCACGGTGATCGCCGCGGGTGACATGCCCGCCGTCACCCCGATGACGCTGCGACGGAATTTCTAGCTAAAGGACCTTCATGTCGGTCGGCGACCAAAACGCCCGCATCGACGTGATTTTGGCGTCGTCGTCGAACCGCATCACCGAGATGGGCGACAAGCGGCTGCGACTGCCCCCGGCGTCGAGGGTGAGGTGCCAGAAAAACGCCGCCTCGCTGCCGCCGATCCGCAGGTGCACCAGTTCGGTTTCCTTCTTGATGCCCTCGACCGCCGCGTAGAACTCGCGGACGGCGTCGTGGCCGCGCCGAATGTCGGATCCGATCGGGTCCTCGATGGTGGCGTCGGCGGCGTACAGGCTCGCGATATCGTCGGCGCTGCCTTTGGACAGGAACTCGAGATAACGATTGACGGTCTGTGCGATGGCTTCCTGGGATGGCATTGCTCGGACGCTACACGGCGCTAATCGTCCTTTTCGTCTGAGGCGTCGGCCACCGTCAAGGGCAACGCCAGCTCTTCCAGCGGGCGCTGTTCGGCCGCCACCCCGAGCCAGAGTTCGACGAGCCCCGCGACGGCCATCACCGCCGCTCCGATCAGGAACGACCAGACCACCTCGCCGCGCTGCCCGTAATTGATCAACTGGCCGAACAGCAGCGGGCCGGTGATGCCGCCGATCGCCGTGCCGATCGCGTAGAAGAAGGCGATCGCCAGCGCCCGGGTCTCCATCGGAAAGATCTCGCTGACCGTCAGGTAGGCCGCGCTCGCACCCGCCGAGGCCAGGAAGAAGGCCGTCGCGAGCACGGCGATGAAGGCCCAGACTCCGCCGACCTGCGTCACGAACAGCACCGCGAGGACGACGACCACCACAGCCGAGCCGACATAGGACAGGGTGATCATCGGTTTGCGGCCGACTGTGTCGAACAGATGCCCGAGCGCCAGCGGGCCGACGAAATTGCTCAGCGCCCACAGGATGTAGAACAGCGGCACCTTCGCGGCCGGAACCGCGTAGAACCCACTGAGCAGCGTGCCCAGGTTGAAGGTCACGCCGTTGTACAAGAACGCCTGCCCGATGAACAGCGCCAGCCCCAGCACCGCGCGCCGCGGATAGAGCGTGAACGCCACCCTGGCGATCTCGACGAACGAAATCGTTTGGCGCTGGCGGATTTTCAGCGGCTTTCCCTGCGGCTCGGGCAGCGGCTGACCCGTTTCCCGCAGCACGTCGGACTCGATGTCGCCGACGATGCGCTCGGCTTCCTCGTCGCGCCCGTGAATGAACAGCCACCGCGGGCTCTCGGGAACGTTGCGTCGGACCAGGAGGACGAAAATACCGAACAGGGCACCGATCCCGAACGCGAGCCGCCAGCCGATGTTCGCCGGGAAATTCGACGTGTCGAGCAGAACCAGCGCGCCGGCCGCGCCCGCGGCCGAGCCCAGCCAGTATGTCCCGTTGATGATCAGGTCCACCCGACCGCGCACCCGCGCGGGAATCAACTCGTCGATCGCCGAATTGATCGCGGCGTATTCGCCGCCGATGCCGGAGCCGGTGAAAAAGCGCGCGACGAAGAAATACCACGGCGCGAACGCGAATGCCGTCGCGACGGTGGCGATCAGATAGACGGCCAGCGTGAGGATGAACAGGTTGCGCCGTCCGAAGCGGTCGGTCAGGTGACCGAAGAACAAGGCACCCAGGCAGGCACCGGCGATGTAGAACGCCGCCGCCATGCCGATGTCCGCGGGGTTGAGTTCGATGCCGCTGCCGTGCTCGGTGAGCCGCGACGACACGTTGCCCACCATGGTGACCTCGAGCCCGTCGAGGATCCACACGCCGCCGAGGCCGACGACGACGCGCCAGTGAAACCTCGCCCAGGGCAGCCGGTCCAGGCGTGCCGGGACGTGGGTTGTGATCGTTCCGGTTTGCACGTGTTCGCTCATCTGCCTCCGATCTGGGTGGACAGAGAATTACCCAACCACGGCCTGTCGCACGCCTCGGGGCTGGTCGGTGATTGACTCTGCGGTGAGGGCGCAATTGTTCGAGTAGGGGCCGCCCTCAGCGCAGAATCAACGAGCGGCCTGTCCGAACAGCACCCGACGGGCGCGCCGGCGAAAGCGGCCCGGATCCGCTTCAGCGGCGGGGTTCTCACTCAGGCCGAACCGATCGTGCAGGTCGGCCAGCGGTTTGGGCGCCCACCAGTTGGTCCGGCCCAGGACATGCATGAACGCCGGCACCAGCGCCATGCGGACCAGGGTGGCGTCGGCCAGCACGGCGACCGTGAGGCCGAAGCCGAACAACCGCATGAACGACACCTTCGCGGCCATCAGCGCGGCAAAGGAGATCGTCATGATCAACGCCGCGGCCGTGATGACCCGGCCGGTATGGGCCACCCCCAGCGCGACGCTGCGGTCGTTGGCGCCCCACCCCCGGTGCGACGCCCGCCAGTACTCCCGGATCCGCGACATCAGGAAGACCTCGTAGTCCATCGACAGGCCGAAGGCGATGCAGAACAGCAGCACGGGCAGCTCCACGCCGAGCGTGCCGGTCGCCGCGGTGCCCAGCCCGCCCAGATGCCCCTCCTGAAACACCCACACCAGCGCGCCGAAGGATGCCGTCAGCGACAGCGTGTTGGTCAGCACCGCCTGGAACGGCAACACCGCGCTGCCGGTCAGCGCGAACATCAGCACCATGGTGACCACCGCGATGATGGTCAGCACCCAGGGCAGCCGCGACGCGATCGCGTGCACGCTGTCGCGATTGCCCTCGGCGGTGCCGGCCAGCAACACCGGTTTGCCGCCCGGGGTCGGCACGGCGTGCAACCGGTCCAGCTGGGATGTCGAGGCGGCCGAGTACAGCGGCGCAGTGGTCGTCACCGTGAGGAACGCGCTGCCGTCGCGCAGTCCGGCGGCCGACGCGGGCGGTCCGGGTTGCAGCCTGCCGCCGGCGAATGTCCCGCGCGGCGACGACGCCGACGTCACGTCCGGCACCCGGGACAGGGCGGCGGCGTAGGTGTCCAGGTCGGCGAGGGTCAAGCCGGCGGCGTTGGGCAGCACGACGGTGATGTCGGGCACCGCGTCGCCGGCGAAGTCGTGGCGCAGCTGATCGCCGACCTGGCGCGCGGACGCCGTGGTCGGCAGCACCCGGTCGTCGGCGAAGCCCCACTTCACCTCCCGGAAGGGGGCGCCGAGCAGCAGCAGCACGGCGGTGATGGCCACGCCGATCGGCACGGCGTGGCTCATCACGAACCTCGTCCACCGGTACCAGAACCACTCCTCCACCGGCTGGGCGTGGCGGTCGGGCCTGAGGAACCGGGGCAGGACGCGGCGCACGTCCAGCGCGTCGAGCCGGTCACCCAGCAGCGCGATGGCTGCGGGCGTCACGATGATTGCCGCCGCGGCGGTGAACGCGACCACCGCGGCTCCCGCGTAGGCGAAGGATTTCAGGAAATACGGCGGGAACAGCACCAGCGCCGACATGGACAGCGCGACCGTCATTGCCGAGAACAGCACGGTGCGGCCGGCGGTGGCCATGGTGCGGATCAGCGCGGCGTCGCGGGATTGGCCCTCGGCGAGCTCGTCCCGGTATCGGCTGAGGATCAGCAGGGTGTAGTCGACGGCCAGCGCCATGCCCAGCGCGACGGTCAGGTTGAGCGCGAATATCGACACGTCGGCGAACAGCGTGATCGTGCGCAGCGAGGCCAGGGCGCCGAAGATCGCAAACAGCCCGACGGCCACCGGGAGCGCCGCCGCGACCAGTCCGCCGAAGACCCAGACGAGCAGCACAAAACTCAACGGCAGCGCCAACGACTCCATGAGCAGCAGGTCTTCTTGCGTCTGCTCGTTCACCTGCCAGGCGACGGCGGCGTCTCCCCCGGCGCGCATCGTGACGCCGTCGCGGTCGTGGACCCATTGGTCGGCGAACTGCTTGGCGTAGACCTGCGCGTCCTGGGAATCGCTGTTGAAGGCCGCCACGATCAATCCGGTCTTGCCGTCCCTGCTGATGAACTTGCGCGCGGCGTCGCGCGAGACGCTCCACGGAGAGACCACCTGCCCGACGTGAGGCGAATTGCTCAGTCGCTGAGCGATTTCGGCGCCGACTGCGGGCGCCTTCGGGCCCAGCGCTCCACCGTCCGCCGTGACGGTGATCAGCAGGCCCATGTCGCCCTGGTCGAACTTCTTCGCCAGCAGCGCGGCGGCCCGGGACGATTCGGCGTCGGGGGCCAGTTCCCCGCCGGACGACAGCGACGCGACCACCGGGACGCCGAAGATCGCGGTGCCGATCATCACCAGCACAGCCAGCGCGACGACCCGACGCGGGGCCGCGATGGCAAGTCGCGCCATTCCGTGCAGCACGGTCCTCCTTTTGTCGTTTCTCGATCTTCCTCGCTAGCGCGACGTCAGTTGGTGCTCAATCAATTCGCGGTAGAAGGGCGTGCGCATGAGTTCGGCGTGGGTGCCGGTGGCCTGGATCCGGCCGTGCTGCAGGACCAGGATTTGGTCGGCGTGGGTGACGGTGGACAGCCGATGGGTGACCACGAACAGACTGCGCCGACCGCGGGCGCGCAGCAGATTGGCCATCACGTCACCCTCGTTGGCGCGGTCGAGATGGGCGGTGGGTTCGTCCATCAGGATGAGCTGCGAGCGCGACAGGAATGCGCGGGCCAGGGCCAGCCGCTGGCGTTGGCCGCCGGAGAGGCCGCGCCCACGCTCGAGCACCGGTGTCTCGAGTTGTGTTGGGAGACCGGCGATTTCATCGGCGATGTTCGCCTGCTGCAGGACGCGCCACAGGTCGTCCTCGCCGGCATCGGGGTCGGCGATTCGCAGGTTGTCGCCGATGGTGCCGTTGAGCACGGGCGCGTCCTGTTCCAGCAGCCCGAGCCGGCCTCGATGCTCGGCGAGGGGGATGCCGCGAATGTCGTCACCCTCCCAGCGCACCGTGCCGGTGTGCGGGTCGTGGAAGCGGCATAGCAGCGCCAGGATGGTCGACTTTCCCGAGCCGGACGGCCCGACCAGCGCGGTCAGCTGACCCCGGCCGATCGTGAAGGACACGTCGTCGAGGACCGGCGTCTCGCCGTAACCGAACGAGACGTGCTCGAATTCGACGAGCGGCGTAGGGCTTTGGGCCGCCGGCGAGCTGACTTTCCGGCCGACTCCCGTAGCGGCGCCCATGGTCGGCGGGTCGCCCTCCGGGAGTTCGCGCAGGGTGGTGGTGAGGTGTTGGTACGCGCCGGCCGAGGTGCGCAGGTGGTTGAGTGCGGTGATGCCGGCGGTGATGGGAAAGACCGCGTACATCGCGAAAGCGAATAGGCTGACGAACTGCCCGACGGGCAGGCCGCCGTGGGCGACGCGGCGGCCATCGATGACCATGATCGCCAAAAACGAGGCGGTGACCCCCATTCGGATGATCGACATGTCGGTGGCGGTGGCCGACGCGATGCGGACACCGGCCCGGTAGGCGGCCTGCGCACTGGCGCCGATGGATTTGACTTCACGGTCCTCGGCGCCGAATAGCTTGATGGTGCGCGCGGCGCCCAGGGCTCGGTCCAGCCCGGCCGTGTAGTCGCCCAGCGCGACTTGACGGTCCAGGGAGGCCCGTTGGATCCGGGACAGAAACGGTGCGCCCGCGGCGAACGCGATTCCCATGGCGGCGACCACGACACCAACCGTGACCGGGTCGATCGACAGCATGAGGATGCCCGCACCGAGCAGGGTCAGCGCACCGAACACGACGTCGGCGACGGCACGTGGCATCGGCCGCACTAGGCCGGCGTCGCTTGCTCCGCGCGCCAACAGTTCTCCGGTGCGGCCCCGGTCCAGTACGCCGATGGGCAGGCGCACAACGTGATTGGTGAAGTCGGCCCGCAGTTCCAACACGATCTTCTCGCCGGTCCGGTCCAACCGAAAATGCGCCAACGCGTCCAGCAGGAACTGTCCGCTCAGCATGGTCACCAGCACGGCGGCCAACCCGAAGATCGGGGCGCCCGCCGCCGCACGATCGACCAGACGCCCGGCCAGCAATGGCTGCAGCAGGGTGAGCACGGTCGCGACACCGAGCAGCAGCATGCTCGACGTCATCGACTTCCATTGCCCCCGAAGCAATGCGATCATGGCGGTCCGAGCAGTCCCAGTAGCCGCAAATCGGTGGCGTAGCTGAGGACGGTCGCCGCCGTAACGTGCGGGATATCGGGGTTCTTCTTGTCCGGGCCGAGCTTGGCTTCGCGGACCGCGGCACGGAATCGGTCGGTCGGCGCGTCGCATCCGCGGCTGGGTTCCAGGGGCCGCAACCGCCGGGAATTGCGCGCCAGCACCAGCATCGGCAGCACCGAGTGCCGGCGTTGCCGATCCGGCAGGGCGCGCAGCGCCGCCTCGAACTGCTGCAGCCATTCGTCAAAGTCGTCGATGCGTTGGATCGGGTAGCCCGCCTCGATCAGCCAGTCCACGTACTCATCGAGGCCGATGCCGTCGTCGTGCGGGTTCATCACGTGGTAGGTCTGGAATCGCCGCGACCGGGAGCCAACCACCTGGGGCCGCAGCGCGGCGATCGCCTCGGCGACGAATCCGACTGGCAGGCCGTCGAAGTGCGCTCGTTGCCGGTTGCCGTCGCGGTCGAGCGCGTAGAACGAGCCGGGCGCGATTCCGGTGGCCAACAGGCTTACCGCCATGCGGCTGACCGTATCCGACACGTTGAGTTGGCCGGCGTAGGTGGGGTCGGCCAGCACCATGCCGCAGCGGAACACCGCGACCGGCAGCCCGCACAGGTCGTTCGCCTCGCGCAGCAGCACCTCGCCGGCCCACTTGGTGTTGGCGTAACCGTTGGCCGGGCCGCCATCGGCGGTGCGGGTCGGGCTGATGGCCCTTATGTCGGCGTCCTCGGTGAACATCGAGGGATCGATTTGCTCGCCGACGTCGGCGGTCGAGACATAGCTGTAGGCCTTGAGTTTGGCGCTGAGCGCCAGCCGGATCAGCTCGGCGGTGCCGACGACGTTGGGCCCGAACAGCTCGCTGTACGGCAGGATCGCGCTGACCACCGCCGCGGAATCGACGATCAGGTCGACGCTTTCGGCGAGCCGCTGCCAGGTTCCGGCGGCCAAGCCCAGGTTTTCTTCGCCTTTGTCGCCGGCGATGACCTCCAGGTGATCGGCGGCCAGTTCGCTGAACCGGCGCAGCAGGTGCGGGTCGCCGCTGTCGAACGTGTTGTGCAGCCGACGTCGGGCGTCCTGGTCGGATTCGCCGCGCACCAGACAGATCAGCGTGCCGTCGACGAGCTCCAACTGCTCGAGCAACTCCAGGACCAGGTACCGACCCACGAACCCGGTCGCGCCGGTGAGCAGGATGGTCCGCACCTCGGCGCTCGGGCCGGGTAGCGCCGGGGCGCCGGTCAGCGTCGGCGCGTCGATGAACTTGTCCAGCGTCAGGTCGGCGGCGTGCAGTTCGCGGGCGTCAGGCCCGTGCACGGCCGCGAGGCGCGGGTCGCCGTCGCGGGTGGAGGGGCCGCCCAGTTGCCGGCTCAGGCCGGCGACGGAAGGCGCGTCGAACAGGCTCGCCACCTTGATTGGCACGGCCAGTTCCGCGTCGATCGCGGCGATCACGCGCATCGCGGACAGCGAATCGCCGCCCAGGTCGAAAAACGACTCGTCCACGCCGACGCGCTCGACGCCCAGGATCCGCGCGTAGATGCCGGCCAGGATCTCCTCGACCGGGGTGGACGGCGCGCGGTGGTGCTTGCCGTCGCGGTATTCCGGCGCGGGCAGGGCGCGGACGTCGAGTTTGCCGTTGACGGTCAGCGGCAGCGCGTCGAGCACCACCACCGCGGCGGGCACCAGGTAGGACGGCAGCCGCTCGGCGAGGTGCGCGCGCGTTTCGGCCGGGTCGGCGGTGCCGGTGACATAGGCAACCAGGCGTTTGTCGCCGGGGCGGTCCTCGCGGGCGACGACCGCCGCCTGCCGCACACCGGGCAGCTCGGTCAATGCCGCGGCCACCTCGCCGGGTTCGACCCGGTACCCGCGGATCTTGACCTGCTCGTCGGCGCGGCCGACGTAATGCAGTTGCCCGTCAGGGCGCCAGCGGACCAGGTCCCCGGTGCGATACATGCGCTCGCCCACGCTGAACGGGCAGGCGACAAACCGTGACGACGTCAACGCGGCCCGGCGCACGTACCCGACCCCCACCCCGGAACCGGCCACGTACAACTCCCCGACCACGCCGGGTGGTACCGGCCGCAGCCAGGCGTCGAGCACGAACAACGCCGCCCCCGCCACCGCGGAGCCGATCGGCGGGGCGCCGGATCCCGCCGTCAATGGTGCGCTCATCGCCGCGTCCACCGTCGTCTCGGTCGGGCCGTAGGCGTTGATCATCACCCGCCCGGGCGCCCACCGGTCCACCAACTCCGCGGGGCACGCTTCGGCGCCCACCACCAGGGCCATCGACTCCAGGCCGTCGGGCGACAGCAGGGCCGCCGCGGACGGGCTCTGGGTCAGCACGTCGACGCGCTCGTCGATCAGCAAGTCGTGGAAGTCGCCCGGCGAGACCGTCACCGATTCGGGCACCACCACCAGCCGGCCGCCGGCCAGCAGCGCGCCCCACATTTCCCACGCCGAGACATCGAACGCGTACGAATGGCACTGCGCCCACACGCCCGCGCGTGGCAGCACCTCGCCGAGCGACTCCACCAGCCGGATCACGTTGTGGTGGGTGATGGCCACGCCCTTGGGTGTACCAGTCGTGCCGGAGGTGTACATGACGTAGGCGAGATCGTCGCCGGCGGGCGTCGGCGGGGCCGTGCACGGGTAGCCATGGATGACGGGATCCTCGACGGCGACCACCAGCAGGTCATGGCCATCGAAGCGTGGGCGCAGCTCCGCGGTGGTGACCGCAGCCACCGGGGCGGCGTCGGCGAGGATGAACTCCAACCGCGCCGCCGGTTGCGCCGGGTCGATCGGCAGATACGCGGCCCCGGTCTTCAACACCGCCAGGATGGCGACGATCGCCTCGGCCGATCTCGAAAACATCAGCGCCACTTGAGATCCCGGGCCTGCGCCGTGCTCGGCCAGCAGGTGCGCGAGCCGGTTGGCGGCCTCGTCGACCTCCCGGTAGGTCCACGACCGTGCGCCGAACACCACCGCCACCGCGTCGCGACTGCGCGCCGCCTGCGCGTCCCACAGTGCCGGGATCGACGCCCGGGCGGGCGTCGCGTGGGGCAGCGCCGCCCGATTGCCCCACCGCTCCAGCGTGGTGCGCTCCGCCTCGTCGAGCAGATCCACCGACGACAACCGCGCCGCGGGGTTGGCCGTCAGCGCGACCAACACCCGTTGCAGCCGCTGCACCAGCAGCTCGATGCTGGCCGCGTCGAACACGTCGGTGCGGAACTCCACCGCCCCGCCGATCCCGGCGGGCCGGCCGACCTCGGTGCAGCGTTCGGCCAGGGAGAACGCCAAATCCATGCTGGCGGAATGGGTTTCGACGGGCATCGTGGAGACCTGCAGATCACCCAGGCGCAGCTCGGCCGGGGCGTTGTTCTGCCAGGCGAGCAACACCTGAATCAGGGGGTGATGACTTTGGGATCGGGACGGCTGCAGGCGATCGACGAGCACCTCAAACGGAACGTCCTGGTGCTCGTAGGCGGCCAGGCTGCTCCGCCGCACCTGGGCGAGTAATTCGGCGAAGGTCGGATCCCCGGCCAGGTCGACCCGCAGCACCAGGGTGTTGACGAAGAAACCCACCAGCCCGTCCAGCGCGGCGTCAGCGCGACCGGCGATCGGGAAGCCCACCGCCACGTCGGCGCTGCCGCTCAGCTTTGACAGCAGCACCGCCAGCGCGGCCTGCAGCAGCATGAAGCTGGTCGAATTATGTTCGCGGGCAACCGAAGTGATCCGCTGCTGCAGCGTCGCCGGCCATTGCACCTCCACGTGGGCGCCGCGGTGGTCGGCGATGGTCGGATAGGGCCGGTCGGTGGGTAGCTCCAGGCGGTGCGGCATCCCCGCCAGCGCCTGCTCCCAATACGCCAGCTGCGCGGCAAGGCGGCTCTCGGGGTCCGCGAGATCACCGAGGGTTTCCCGCTGCCACAGGGTGTAATCGACGTACTGCAAAGGCAATTCAACCCAGTCCGGTGGCTGTCCCGCGCAGCGGCTGGCATAGGCCGCGCCCAGATCGGAGGCCAGCACGCCCACCGACCAACCATCCGCGGCGATGTGGTGGACCACGGCCACCAATACGTATTCGTCGTCGGCGACCCGTAAAAGCCTTGCCCGCAACGGTATCTCGTGAGCCAGATCAAAGCTGTGCCGCGCCACCTCCTCGATCGCGCTGGCGAGCCCGGCCCTCGGCCAGCCGATCGCATCGACGACCTCCCACCCGACATCGGCTCGGTCGGCGGATACGACGAGCTGCCGCGGTATCCCGTCGGGCGCAACGAACAGCGTCCGCAGGCTTTCATGGCGGGCCACCACGTCGGCCAGGGCCGCGCCCATCGCGTCGGCATCCACGCGGCCGCGCAGCCGCAACCCCACGGTCATGTTGTAGACCGGCACGGGCCCATACAACTGGGCCAGGAACCACAGCCGGCTCTGCGCGAACGACAACGGGATGGCCGCGGGCCGCTCCCGCGCCAGCAGTGGGGCGTGTCGGTGCGCGTTCGCATCCATGCGGCGGGCCAACTCGGCAACCGTGGGCGCCTCGAATATCGTGCGAACGGCGAGGCCGGCCCCCAGCGCCTTGTTGGCGGCGGCGATCACGCGCATCGCCAGCAGCGAATCGCCGCCCAGGTCGAAGAATGATTCGTCGACCCCGACCCGCTGCAGTCCGAATATTTGCGCGTAGATGCCGGCCAGGAGCTCCTCGACCGGGCCGGCGGGGGCCCGGTAGCGGTCGACGCCTTGGTATTCCGGTGCGGGCAGCGCGCGGGTGTCGAGCTTGCCGTTGGGCGTCAACGGCAGCGCCTCCAAGTTCATCACCGCGGCCGGGACCATGTAGGCCGGTAGCCGCTCGGCCAACCGGGCGCGGATCTCCGACAGGTCCGCTGATCCGGTGACATAACCCACCAGGCGCGGGTGGCCCGGGCGGTCCTCGCGGGCGATCGCCACCGCTTGCTCGACCCCGTCGAGCGCGGCCAGCGCGGCGCGCACTTCGCCGAGCTCGATGCGGTATCCGCGGATCTTGACCTGCTCGTCGGCGCGGCCCAGATAGCGCAGCTGCCCGTCGGTCCCCCAACACACCAGGTCGCCGGTGCGATACATCCGCGTGCCCAGCGCGCCGCCAAACGGGCAGGCCACGAACCGCGACGCCGTCAACCCCGCCCGACGCCAGTACCCGACGCCCACCCCGGCGCCGGCGATGTACAACTCCCCGACCACGCCGGCCGGCACCGGCCGCAACCAGCCGTCCAGCACGAACAGCGCCGAGCCCGGCACCGGCGAGCCAATCGGCACGACACCCGGCCCGGCGCGAAGCGGCGCGCTCATCGCCGCGTAGAACGTCTCGGTGGGGCCGTAGGCATTGATCATCACTCGATCGGGCGCCCAGCGGTCCACCAGCTCGGCCGGGCAGGCTTCCCCGGCGACCACCAACGCCGCCGATTCCAGACCCTCGGGCGAGAGCACCCCGGCCGCCGACGGAGTCTGACTCAGGACGGTGACGCCCTCCGTGACCAACAGGGCGTGCAAGTCGTCCGACGAGTGGGCCACCGGTTCGGGCACCACCACCAGCCGTCCGCCGCCGAGCAACGCCCCCAAGATCTCCCAGACCGACACATCGAAGGCCAGGGAATGCCACTGCGACCACACTCCCGCCGGGGGGAGTTGGGCATGCGGCGACCCCAACAGGTGAGTCACGTTGTGATGGGTGATGGCAACGCCTTTGGGGACGCCGGTGGTGCCCGAGGTATACATGACATAGGCGATACCGTCGGCGGCCGGCGCCGGCGGGGCGGTGCCGGGTTGACCGTCGACGGCGGGGTCGTTCACATCGAGGACGAACAGCCCGTGGCCGTCCAACCGCTCCGCCAGGTCCGCCGTGGTGATCGCGGCGACCGGACTGGCATCGGCGAGCATGAACGCGATCCGGGCCGCCGGAAGCTGCGGATCGATCGGCAGGTAGGCCGCCCCGGTCTTCAGCACCGCCAGGATCGCGGCGACGGCCTCGGCCGAGCGCCCCAGCAACACCGCCACCGTCGCGCCCGGGCCGGCCCCGTGGCCGGACAGCGAGTGCGACAACCGATTAGCGGCCTCGTCCAACTCGCCGTAGCGCCACGAACGGCTCCCGCAACTGACCGCGATCGCGTCCGGGGCGCGCTGCACCTGCGCGGCGAACAACTCCGGGATCGACGTCGCGGTGGGCGGCGTGGCCAACGTCGCGCGGTTGGCCCAGCCATCGAGGCGGGCGCGCTCGGCTCGGCCGAGCAGATCGATCGAACACAGCCGACGGGTCGGGTCGGCGGTCATCGCGACGAGTATCTGCTGCAAACGCCCGATGAGCGTTTCGATGTCGGCCGGGTCGAACACGTCGCCGTCGAATTCGACGCGCAGACCCAGCTCGTGGCCCGGCTGGGCCAGCACGGTCAGCGGATAGTGGGTCGATTCGCGGGTGCGGAATTCGGTGATGGCCCATTCGCTGCCACCCGCGAAGACCGCGCTTTCGACCGGGTAGTTCTCGAACACCAGCAGAGTGTCGAACAGTTGGTCGTGGCCGGTGAGGCGGTGAATCTCGCTCAGCGCGAGGTGTTGGTGCTCAAGGGTTTTGGTGTGGGTGCGTTGCAGTTGGTCGAGCAGGCCGGCGGTGGTGGTGGCCGCGGTGATGTTGGCGCGCACCGGCACCGTGTTGATGAACAGACCCACCATCGATTCCGCGCCGGCCAGCTCGACGGGCCGCCCCGAGACCGGCACGCCGAAGGCGACATCACGCTGGCCGGTCTGCCACGTCAGCAGCTGCGCCCATGCGGCCTGCAGCACGGTACTGACGGTGGTGTGGCAGGAGCGGGCCAGCTCGCCGAGGGCCCGCGTGGTTTCGGCCGGCACCCGGAATGACCGAATGCCTTGCCGGGTAAGGCCCAACCGATCCGGCGGGGCCAGCAGGGTGGGGGTGTCGAAGCCGGCGAACACCTCGCTCCAGGTGGCGCGGGCGGCGTCCAGGTCACGATCGGCCAGCCAGGTGACGAACCGACGGTACGACCCGGCGGGCGGCAGCGGCTGTCGGTGGTAGCCGGCGAAGACTTCCCGCAGCAGGATCGGCGTCGACCAGCCGTCGAGCACGATGTGGTGGCTGGTGAGCACGAACCGGTGCCGCCGCTCGGCGACCCGAATCAGGACGGCCCGAAACGCCGGCGGGGTGGTGAGATCGCAGACCGCGGCACGCTCGGCGGCGCACACCCGATCGATCTGCTCCTCGGCGTCCGCGTCATCGGCGAGTTCCAGGTACCGCCACGGCACCGCGGGATCCGCCGGGATGATCTGCACCGGCTCGTCGAAATCGTCGCAGAACCGGGCGGCCACGTTGGGATGCCGATCGACCACGGCTTGCAGCGCGGCGCGCAGCCGCTGGGGGTCAAGAGAGCCGGTCACGGCGAAATCCAGCTGCACCCAATACACGTCGTCACCGCCGCGCGCGGTGCCGGCGTGGAAGAGCAGCCCCTGCTGCATCGGCGTGAGGGGAAGCACGTCGGCGACGCGGTATTGCCGCTGCAGCTCGTCGAGTTGCTGTTGGCTCAGCCGCGCCGGCACGACGTCCGAGGGCGTCAGCCCGCCCCCACCGGCTCGCACGTGCGCGCAGATGCCGGCCAGCGCGTCGAACCACAACTGGCCCAGCCGGGTGACCTGAGCGCGATCGAGCGCCGACGGCGCCCACATGAATTCGGCCTGCAGGTGCGGGCCGGCGTCGGTGTCCACGGTGGCCGCGTTGACCTCCACCGCGTGCGCCAGCGGCAGCGCCAACCCGGCGCTGCTGTGGCGGTCGGCGGCCCGCGGGCAGATCCGCCACCCGTCATCACCGGCCGTCGCATTCGGTGCGCCGAGGCGGCCCAGGTAGTTGAATCCGATCGACGGGTCCGGTCCGGTAAGCTCGACGCCGGGGTTGAGGTAACGCAACATTCCAAAGGTCAAGGGATCCGGGATGTTTCGCAGTTGCTCCTTGGCATCCTTGATCGCCGCCCCCAACGTCGGATCGCCGGCGAGCACCCGCGACCACGGCAACCCGCGCAACACCAGTGACACCGGATATTTGGCGGTGAACCAGCCCACCGTGCGTGACAGGTCAACGTGCTCGCCGCGGGTGGCCAGTTCCTCGTCGCGCCCGTGTCCCTCGACGTCGATGCCGAGCGGCGTGGCGCCGGCGCCGAAGCATTCGGCGCATGCCAGGGCGAAGGCGATCAACAGGATGTCTTGCACGCCAGCGTGAAACGCCGCGGGGACCGGGCCGAGCAGCATGCGGGTGGTCTCCACATCCAGCGGCGCCGACAGGTGCCCGGCGCTGGCGAAGGTGTCCACCTCCGGCCGCGGCGCGGGCAGCGCGGCCGGCGCCGCCATCACCCGACGCCAGGCCGGCGCCTGGTTCACCACCGCAGGGGCGTGCGCATGGTCGACCAGCAGTGCCGCCCACCGGGCGAACGACGTCCCGCCCGGCGGCAACAACACCGGCTGCCCGCCGCGATGCTGCGCCCAGGCAATATTGAAGTCGCCCAACAAAATCCGCCACGACACCCCGTCGACGGCCAGATGATGAAGGATCAAGACCAGCTGGCTGGTGGGGGCTACCCACAGCGCGCTCAGCATGATCCCCGCCGACGGCTTGAGCCGGGCCCGGGCCGCGACCACCGCCTCCTCGGTCAGCGCCGCCACGACGCGCAGGCACTCGCGCACCCGCACCGAACCCGCCTCGGGCACCGTCATGGCCCATCCCCCGGCACCGTCATCCACGACACGGAGCCGCAGCATGGGATGCCGATCTATTAAGGCCTGCAACACAATTGACACGTCGTGTTCGGTTACCCCCACCGGGGCCTGCAGCACCACCGTCTGATTGAACTCGTCGACGGGTCCGCCGAGGCCCCGCAGCCAATGCATGATCGGGGTGGCAGGCACGGGGCCGAGCCCCTCGTCGATGACGTCGGACGCAGCGTCGGCCAGCCGCGCCGACTTGGCGAGCCTGGTTACGGTCTGCTCCACCATGATGTCGCGCGGCCGACACAGCACACCGGCCGCCCGCGCCCGGGCCACCACTTGCATCGACAGGATGCTGTCCCCACCCAGCTCGAAAAACGATTCGTCGACGCCGACTCGCTCCAGCCCCAGCACCTGGGCGTAGATCTCGGCCAGGATTTCCTCGACCGCCCCGCTGGGGGCGCGGTAGTGATCGCCGTCCTGATATTGCGGCGCCGGCAAGGCCTGGCGGTCGAGCTTTCCTGAAGCGCTCAACGGGAACTCGTCGAGCACCACGATCTGCGTCGGCACCATGTACTCGGGCAGCTGCGCGCGCAGCCGCTCACGCAGCGCGGTGACCTTGGTGTTGATGTGCGGGTCATTGCTGAGGGTGGCCCGCGTCAGCGGCAGGTAGATGTCGGTCAGCGCGGCGTCGGTGGGAGTGAAGAAGACGGCGTCGACGGTGCCGGGAAGCCCGCCCCAGGTGACGGCGACGTGGTATCCCGTTGCTGCGCCGAGACGGTGCAAGTCTTCGGGCGTGACGCTGTCTGCGCCGTGCCCGAGTGCGTCGGCCAGGGGTAGCCCGTCGGCCACCGCGCTCTCGATGTGGACGTCGGTGATCAGTCCGGCGCGGGGGATGTCGGTGACGCGCACGGCGGCGGGATGCTCGGACGTCAGCCGGGTGCGCAGGGCGTCCAGGCCCGGCGATGCCGGCCAGGACCAGGTGGGGGCGGCGGCCAGTGAGCGCGCCGGCGTCGGCGCCTTGTGCACGATGACGTCGTAGCGGTAGCGGTTGAGTTCGTTGTCCGCTGTGCCGCGTTTGACTTGGATGTCGAGCCCGGCCACCGCCGGACGGTCACCGGCCCAGGTGGTGAAAAACTCTGGGGCAACCAGCAATTCGGATTCGTTGACCGTGGCGCGGTGGACGCGTTGACGGATCTCGGCGGTGTCGGTGCCGGCGGTGCGGGCGAGCGCGACCGCAGCCCGGAACGCTCCCTGCAGCGCATGGTTGCGGACGTCGCCGATGAATAGCGCCCCGCCGGGGGCCAGCAGATCCATTGCGCCGTCGATCAGGTCGGTCAGATATCCCCCGTTGGGGAAGTACTGGACGACGGAGTTGAGGATGATGGTGTCGAAGTGACCGCGCGGCAGTGCATCGGTGACGTGCGCCGGTTGGGCCAGCAGCTGGATTCGATCACGCCATGGGATCTGCAATCGCTCCAGCGTTCGGGCGAGGTTGTCGATCGCGGCCGCCGACATGTCGGTGGCGACGTAAGTTTCGCAGTGCGGCGCGATCTGTGACAGCACCAGGCCCGAGCCCGCGCCGATCTCCAATGCCCGCCGCGGCCGCAGCGCCATGATCCGATCCACCGTGGCCGAACGCCACTCCAGCATCTCCTCGAGCGGTATCGGATCATCGGTGTAGCTGCTATTCCAGCCGCGAAAATCCATGCCAAATCCGGGCGTATCGACCTGCGCGCCATACAGCTCGTCGTACACGTGTTGCCACTGTCCGACGATTTCCGCGTCTTGCTCGGCGTCGTGGTGGGCGGCGGCGCCGTGTCGGAAGGTGACGTAAGCGACGAGGTGCGCGCCCCCGGTGGCGCCGCGGTGTGCGGTGGCGGCGGCCTGATTGACCTGCGGGCAGGCCAGCAGGGTGCTTTCGATTTCACCCAACTCAATGCGATATCCGCGGACTTTGACCTGCTCGTCGGCACGCCCCAGATACCGCAGTTTCCCATCGGCACCCCAGCAGGCCAGGTCCCCGGTGCGATACATGCGTTGACCGGTTGCAAAAGGACACGCCACGAACCGCGACGCCGTCAGCCCGGCCTGGCGCCAATACCCCACGGTCACCCCGGCACCGGCCACGTACAACTCCCCGACCACCCCGGCCGGTACCGGACGGAGCCAGCCGTCCAGCACGAATAACGCCGCCCCCGGCACCGGTGAACCGATCGGCACGGCCCGCGACCCCGAGGGAGCTAGCGGCGCACTCGTCGCCGCATACACCGTGGCCTCGGTGGGGCCGTAGGCGTTGATCATCACTCGCCCGGGCGCCCACCGGTCCACCAACTCGGCCGGGCAGGCCTCACCGGCCACCACCAGCGCCGCCGATTCCAGTCCCCGGGGTGAAAGCATCCCCAGCGCGGACGGGGTCTGGCAGATGACGGTGGCGTGCTCGGCGACCAGTAAGGCGTGGAAGTCTTCGGGTGAGCGGGCCACCCACTCGGGCGCGACGACCAGCCTCCCGCCGTGCAGGAGCGCGCCCCAGATCTCCCAGACCGAGACGTCGAAGGCCAGCGAATGCCATTGTGACCACACCCCGGCCGCGGGCAGATGGGCGTGCCGCGACTCGACCAGCTGGGCGACGTTGCGATGGGTCACGGCCACACCCTTGGGAACTCCGGTCGTTCCCGAGGTGTAGATGACGTAGGCGATGTCCTGCGGGTCCGGGTCGAAAGGCGCTGCCGCGCAGGGATAGTCGATCAGGGACGGGTCCGCGATATCGATGACCGGCAGGTGATGTTCGGCGAGCCGGCCGGCCAGCGCCGCGGTGCTGATCGCGGCGATCGGGGCGGCATCGGCGATCATGAACCCGACTCGCGCCGCGGGCAGTGCGGCATCGACGGGCAGATAGGCGGCCCCGGTCTTAAGCACCGCCAAGATCGCCACGATCGCCTCGGCCGACCGCTCCAACAGCACCGCCACACACGCCCCCGGGCCCGCTCCGCGACCAGACAGCAAGTGCGCCAACCGATTAGCGGCTTCGTCCAGCTCGCGATACGTCATCGAGCGGCCCTCGAACGTCAGCGCCGCCGCGTCCGGTGAGCGGTGCACCTGGGCGGTGAACAAGGCGGGAATCGACGCCGCCGCCGGCCGCCGGCTCAACGCGGCCCGGTTGCCCCACCGATGCAGTCGGGCGCGCTCGTGGCCATCCACCACATCGATCGACGACAGCCGCCGGCTCGGGTCCGTGGTCATGGCCGCCAACAGTTTCTGCAGCCGGGCGATCAACGCGTCGATGTCGTCGGCGTCGAACACGTCGGTGTCGAACTCGACCCGAAGCCCGAGCTCACTGCCGGGCAGCACGCGAATTGTCAACGGGTAGTGGGTGTAATCGCGGCTGGCGCTCTCGGTGATGGCCAATCCGTGGGTTCCGCCGAGCAGTACCCCGGTGTCGATCGGATAGTTCTGGTAGACGAACAACGTGTCGAACAGCCGCTCCCGGCCGGTGACGCGGTGAATCTCGCTCAGCGCGAGGTGCTGGTGCTCCAGCGTTGCGCTGTGCGCGTCCTGCAGCTGATCGAGCAGGGCCGCGGTGGTCATCGTCGCGGTCATCGTCGCCCGCACCGGCACCGTGTTGATCAACAGCCCCAGCGTCGAGTCCGCGCCTGGCAGCTCGGCCGGGCGCCCCGAAACGGGGCAGCCGAAAACCACATCATGCTGTCCGGTCAGCCCCATCAGCAGCTGCGCCCAGGCGGCCTGCAACACGGTGTTCACGGTGGTGTGGCAGCTGCGCGCCAGCCGGCTCACCGCCCGGGTGGTGGCCAGCGGTACCCGCACCGACGTCGCGCTCCGCGGACCCGCGCCCACCCAGTCCGGCGGGCCGACCAATGTCGGGGTGTCGAGGCCGGCCAGCACCTCCCCCCAGGCCGCGCGGGCAGCGCTCAGGTCGCGGCCGGCCAGCCAGGCCATGTACCGGCGGTACGAGCCGGGCGCGGGCAGCGTTTGCCCGTCGTATCCGGCGAAGATCTCCCGCAACAGGATTGGCATCGACCAGCCGTCCAGCACGATGTGGTGATTGGTCAGCACGAAGCGATACCGCTGCTCGGCCGTGCGGATTAGCGCGGCCCGAAACGCCGGCTCGTCGCCCAGTCCGCACGCCGCCGCCCGCTCGTCGGCGCACACCCGCTCGACCTGCTGATCGGTAGCGACCTCGAGATAGCGCCACGGCGCCACCGGCTCGGCCGGAATGATTTGCACCGGTTCCTCGAACCGATCGCAGAACCGCGCTGCCAACTGGGGATGCCGCTCGATCACCGCCTGCACCGCGTCGCGCAGCCGGCCGGGATCAAGGGCTCCGGTGATCGTGAAATCCAGTTGCACCGCGTACACGTCGTCGTGGTCGTGCGTGGCGTGAAACAGCAGTCCTTGCTGCACCGGCGACAACGGCAGCACATCGGCGAGCGAGTACTGCCGCTGCAGCTCGTCGATCTGCTGCTGGCTCAACCGGGCGGGCACGATGTCCGAGGGCGTCAGCCCACCGCCGCCGCGTTGGACGTGCGCGCAGATCCCGGCCAGCGCCTCGAACCACAACCGGCCGAGCCGCTCGACCTGAGGCCGATTCAGCACCGACGATGCCCACAGCCAGTCGGCGCGCAACCGCGGACCGGCGTCACTTTCTGAGGCGACGGCGTTCACCTCGACGGCGTGCGGCAGCGGCATCGGCAGCCCGGTGTTGCTGTTGCCCGAATCCCGCGGGCAGACTCGCCAGCCGTTTGCCGTCTCGCCCTGGATGCCAAGGCGGCCAAGGTAATTGAACCCGATGGCCGGGTCCGGGCCACTCAGCTCCGAGTCGGGGCTGAGGTAGCGCAGCACACCGTAGGTCAAGGGGTTCGGCAGGCCACGCAGCTGTTCCTTGGCGTCCTTCAGCACCGTTCCCAGCGCGGCGTCGCCGGCTTTGACCGCCGACCAGTGCAGCCCGCTAACCGCAAGCGCGACAGGGTATTTCGCGGTGAACCAGCCGACCGTGCGGGATAGGTCGAGGTCGGGGGCGAGCTCCTCGTGCCGCCCGTGACCCTCGACGTCGATGCCGGTGGGCGCGCCGCCGGTCGCAAAGAACTCGGCGCACGCCAGGGCAAACGCGATCAACAGGATGTCTTGCACGCCAGCATGAAACGCTGCGGGAACCGCGCCGAGCAGCGCGCGGGTGGTCTCGACGTCCAGGGTCATCGACGCCTCGCCGGCCGTGGAGAAGGTGTCCATCACGGGACTCAGCGCTGGCAACACCGGGGGCGCCGCGAGCACCTGGCGCCAGCGGTCCGCCTGCTCGAGCACCGCTGGGTCGTGCGCGTATTCCTCCAGCAGCGACGCCCACCGTTGAAACGACGTGCCCGCCGGCGGCAACTCGACCGGCAGCGCGCAACTGTGCTGCGCCCATGCGGTGGCGAGGTCGCCCAGCAGGATCCGCCAGGACACCCCGTCGACGGCCAGATGGTGCACCGTCAGCGCAAGCTGCGCGGTGTCGGTGGCCCACAGCGCGCTGAGCATCACGCCGTCGGCCGGATCCAACCGGGACCGGGCCTGCGCCAGCGCATCATCGGACAGTTCGTCGACGGCGTGCAGGTGACTTTTCGCGTCCACCGAACCCGGTTCGGGCACCCACAACGACCCGGCTGGGTCGTTCCTGTCCACCTGCAGGCGCAGCATGGCGTGCCGGTCCAGCACGGCCTGCAGCGCGACCGCGACGTCGGCCTCCGTCACCTCGGCGGGTGCCTGCAACACGATCGTCTGGTTGAACTGGTCGACGGGGCCGTCCACCGCGTGCAGCCATCGCATGATCGGGGTGGCCGGCACCAAGCCAACCCCGTCGTCGACGGCGGCCGCGGCCGCGGTGACCCGTGCTACAGCGGCCAACCTGCTGACCGTCTGCTCGACGAAGATGTCGCCCGGCTTGCACAGCACGCCGGCAGCACGCGCCCGCGCCACCACTTGCATGGACAGGATGCTGTCGCCGCCGAGATCGAAGAATGACTCGTCCACGCCGACGCGTTTCATGCCCAGCACCTCGGCGTAGATCGCGGCCAGGATCTCCTCGGTAGGGGTCGACGGGGCGCGATAGGCCTCGACATCGCCGTATTCGGGCGCCGGCAGGGCACGCCTGTCGAGCTTGCCGTTGACCGTCAGCGGCAGCGCATCAAGTGCCACCACCGCGGCCGGCACCATGTAAGACGGGAGGCGCTCGGCCAATTCGGCGCGCAACCGCGCCGGGTCGGCGGTTCCGGTGATGTAGCCCACCAGACGCTTGTCGCCCTCGCGGTCCTCGCGGGCGATCACGACTGCCTGCCGCACCCCGTCCAATCCGGTTAGGGCGGTGGCGACTTCGCCGCACTCGATGCGGTAGCCGCGAATCTTGACCTGTTCGTCGGCGCGGCCCAGGTAGTCCAGCTGACCATCCGCCCGCCAGCGCACCAGGTCCCCGGTGCGGTACATTCTCGTGCCGGGCGCTGCCGAGCCGCCAAACGGGCAGGCAACGAACCGTGACGCCGTCAGCCCGCCGCGACGCCAATACCCAACGCCCACACCGCGACCCGACACGTACAACTCGCCGACCACCCCGGGCGGCACCGGTCGCAGCCACGCGTCCAGAACGAACAACGCCGCCCCGGCGACGGGTGAGCCGATCGGCGGCACCCCGGAACCCGGGGTCAAGACCGTGCTCATCGATGCATAGATCGTGGTCTCGGTGGGGCCGTAGGCGTTGATCATCACCCGTCCGGGCGCCCAACTGTCCACCACCTCGGCCGCGCAGGCCTCGCCGGCCACCACCAGCGCCGCCGATTCCAGGCCCGTCGGTGGCAACATTCTTGCCGCCGAGGGGGTTTGGCTGACCACGTCGACTCGTTCGGCCGCCAGCAACGCGTGCAGATCATTCGGGGCGGCCGCGACTTCGTCGGGCACCACCACCAACCGACCGCCGGCCAGCAGCGCGCCCCAGATCTCCCACGCCGACACATCGAACGCGTAGGAGTGCCACTGACTCACGGTGAACGGCGTTGGGCGACTGTCGGTTTCAAAGAAACCGGTGAGCCCGAACAGTTGGGTGACGTTGCGGTGGGCGATGGCCACCCCTTTGGGCACACCGGTCGTGCCCGAGGTGTAGATGATGTAGGCGATGTCTTGGGCATCCGGGGCATCCGGGGCGTCCGGTGAGGGCATGGCTTCGCCTGGGTCCCCCGGATCGTCCACGCAGATCACCGGCAGGCCACAGTCGTTGAGGCGGGACCGCAGCGCGGTGACGGTCATCGCGGCCACCGGCGCGGCGTCGGTGAGCATGAACGCGATCCGCGCGGCGGGCAGCGACGGGTCGATCGGCAGATAGGCCGCACCGGATTTGAGTACCGCCGCCATCGCCACGATGGCCTCCGCGGAACGCGAGAACAGCAGCGCCACAGCGGAACCGCGGCCAACACCATGACCGGTCAGCGACCGCGCCAACCGGGTGGACGCGTCGTCGAGCTCCCGATAGGTCATCGACCGGCCCGCGAAGCTCACCGCCACCGCATCGGGCGTGCGCTCGACTTGGTCGGCCAACGCCGCGGGGATCGACAGCGCGGGCGGCGCGGGCTGGGCCAGCACCGCCCGGTTGCCCCAGCGTCCGAGGCGGCGGTGCTCACCCTCGTCGAGCAGGTCCACCGTCGACAAGCGCAGCCCCGGATTGGCCGTCGTCGCGACCAGAACCCGCCGCAGCCGGTCGACCAGGGTTTCGATGCTGGCCGCGTCGAACACGTCGGTCCGGAATTCCACCGTCGCCTCGATCCCGGCCGGCGCACCGGTACCGGTGCGCCGCTCGGTCAGGGAGAACACCAAATCCATTCGGGCGGTGTGGGTTTCGATCGGCATCGGGGTGGCCCGCGCGTCACCCAGAGTCAGCTCGCCCGGGGTGTTGGTCTGCCAGGCCAGCAGGACCTGGATCAGGGGATGATGGTTCAGCGACCGTGGGGGTTGCAGCCGATCCACCAGCACCTCGAACGGCACGTCTTGATGCTCGTAGGCCGCCAGGCTGCGCCGACGCACCTGGGCCAGCAGTTCGGTGAAGGTCGGGTCCCCGGCGAGGTCGACGCGCAACACGAGGGTGTTGACGAAAAACCCCACCAGCCCATCCAGCGCGGGATCGCCGCGACCGGCGATCGGGAATCCCACGGCTACGTCGACGCTGCCGCTCAGCCGCGACAACAGCACCGCGAGCGCCGCCTGGATCACCATGAAGCTGGTCGAATGGTGTTCGCGGGCAACCGAAGCCAGCTGTTGCTGCAACGAGGCCGGCCATTCCACGGTCACGCTGGCGCCCCGGTGATCGGCCACCAACGGATACGGCCGATCGGTGGGCAGCTCCAGGCGTTGGGGCAGTCCGGCCAGGGCCCGCTCCCAATACGCCAACTGCCCGCCGAGGTCACCCCACTGCGCGTGCTGCCACAACGCGTAGTCGGCGTACTGCACCGGCAGGGGCGCCCAGTCCGGCGCCTGACCCGCGCACCGGCTTGCGTAGGCTGCGGCCAAATCGGCGGCCAGCACACCGATCGACCAGCCATCGGCGGCGATGTGGTGGACCACGGCCACCAGCACGTGCTCGGAGTCGGTGATCCGGAAAAGCTTTGCCCGCAACGGTATTTCGGTCGCCAGATCGAACGGGCTGCGGGCTTCCTCCTCGGCGCTGTCCTGCAGCCGGGCCGTCGACCAGTCGGCCGCGTCGACGACCTCCCAGCCGAAGTCCGCGCGCTCCGCGGGCACAACGACCTGCCGCGCCACCCCGGCGGCGGCGGGAAACGTGGTGCGCAGGCTCTCATGTCGGCCGACCACGTCGGCGAGTGCCGCGCCCAGCGCCTCGGTATCCAGGTGGCCGGTGCAGCGCAACGCGATCGCCATGTTGTAGAGGGGAGACGGACCTTCCAGCTGGTCGATGACCCACAACCGGCTTTGGGAGTACGACAGCGGGATCACCGCGGGCCGATCCGCCGGCACCAGCGGCGCCAGCCCCCGGGAGCCGCCGTCGACGCGAGCGGCCAACCGCGCGACCGTCGGCGCATCGAACAGCGCGCCCACCCTGAGGTCGACGTCCAGGGCCGCGCTGGCCGCGGCGACCACGCGCATCGCCAGCAGCGAATCCCCGCCCAGGTCGAAGAAAGAATCCTCGACACCCACGCGCTCGACGCCCAACACGCGGGCGTAGATGCCGGCCAGGATGTCCTCGATCGGCGTGGACGGCGCGCGGTAGCGGTCACCGTCGTGGTACTCCGGCGCCGGCAGCGCACCGGTGTCGAGCTTGCCGTTGACCGTCAGCGGCAGCGCCGCCACCGCGACCACCGCGGCCGGCACCATGTAGCCGGGCAGCCGCTCGGCGACCAGTTCGCGCGCCGCCGCGGGGTCCGCGCTGCCCGTGATGTAACCCACCAGGCGCTTGTCCCCGGGGCGATCCTCGCGGGCGATCACCACCGCCTGCTCGACGCCGGGCAGCGCGGCCAGCGCCGCCTGGATCTCGCCGGGTTCGATGCGATAGCCACGCAGCTTGACCTGCTCATCCGCGCGCCCGACGTACGTCAGCGCGCCGTCAGCGCGCCAGCACACCAGGTCCCCGGTGCGATACATCCGGGCACCGGTTCCACCGAACGGGCACGCCACGAAGCGCGCCGCCGTCAGGCCCGCCCGGCGCAGGTATCCGACGCCCACACCGGCGCCGGCCACGTACAACTCACCGACCACACCGGGCGGCACCGGCTGCAACCAATCGTCCAGCACGAACAGGGCCGCCCCGGGCACGGGCGACCCGATCGGCGGCACCCCCGAATGCGCCCGCAGGGCTCCGCTCAGCGCCACATAGATGGTGGTTTCGGTGGGACCGTAGGCGTTGATCATCACCCGCCCGGGGGCCCACCGATCCACCACCTCGGCCGGGCATGCCTCGCCGCCCACCAGCAAGGCCGCGGAGTCCAGCCCGTCGGTCGACAATGCCCCCACCGCCGACGGGGTCTGGGTGATCACGTTGACCCGCTGCGAGACCAGCAGTTCGTGGAAGTCGCTCGGCGAGCCCGCCACCGACTCGGGCACCACCACCAGCCGGCCGCCCCGCAAGAGCGCACCCCAGGTCTCCCACACCGAGAAGTCGAAGACATAGGAGTGGCATTGCGTCCACACCTGCTCCGCGGCCGTCGGGAGGCCCGCGTCCAGCGACGCGATCAGCTGGGTCAGGTTGCGATGCGTAATGGCCACACCCTTGGGCGCACCGGTCGTGCCCGAGGTGTAGATGACGTACGCGATGCCGTCCGCCGCCGGCGCGGGCAAGCTCGTGCACGGGTAGCCGGCGATGCACGGGTCGGCGACGTCGAGGACGGGCAAGTCGTGTCCATCCAGCCGCGGGCGCAGTGCGGCGGTGGTGATCGCGGCCGTCGGCGCGGCATCCCCGAGCATGAAATCGGTACGCGCCGCCGGGTGGGCCGGGTCCAGCGGTACGTACGCCGCCCCGGTCTTGAGCACCGCCAGGATCGCGACGATCGCCTCCGCCGACCGCTCACACAGCAACGCCACACACGCGCCCGAGCCGATGCCACGGTCAACAAGTAAGTGCGCCAACCGATTCGACGCTTCCTCGACGTCCCGGTACGTCCACGAGCGGTCTGCGCACACCAGCGCCACCGAGTCGGGCGACCGCGCGGCCTGGGCGGCAAACACCTCGGGAATCGCCACAGCCGCGGGCGCGGCCCGAGTCAATGCCGACCGGTTACCCCAGCCCTGCAGCAGGGCCCGTTCCCCGGCGTCGAGCAGATCCAACGACGACACCCGCGCCGTCGGGTCGGCCGTCACCGCGACCAAGACCTTTTCGAAACGCCGCACCAGCGTCTCGATGCTGGCGGCGTCGAACACGTCGGTGCGGAATTCCACCGTCCCGACGATGCCGTCGGGCACACCGTTGTCGGTGAAGCGTTCAGCCAGGGAGAACACCAGATCCATGCGGGCGGTGTGGGTGCGCAGCGCCATGGGACTTGCTTGCAGATCCCCCAGCGCCAGCCCGGCGGCGGGGTCGTCGTATTGCCAGGTGAAGTTCTGCCAGGCCAACATCACCTGGATCAGCGGGTGATGCGTCCGCGATCGCGGGGGGTTGAGCCTATCGACAAGCGCTTCGAAGGGCACGTCCTGGTGCTCGTAGGCGGACAGGCTTCGCTGTCGTACCTGATCGAGTAGCTCGGTGAAGGTCGGATTCCCGGTCAGGTCGGTCCGCAACACCAGGGTGTTGACGAAGAATCCGATCAGGCCGTCCAGGGCCGGATCTCCGCGGCCGGCGATCGGGAATCCCACCGCCACGTCGGCGCTGCTGCTCAGGCGCGACAACAGCGCCGCCAGGGCGGCTTGAACCACCATGAAGCTGGTCGAATTATATTCGTGGGCAACGCTTCCCACCCGCCGCTGCAAGTCGGCCGACCACTCCACCACCACGCTGGCGCCACGGTGGTCGGCGACCAACGGGTAGGGCCGATCGGTCGGCAGAGCAAGGCGGTCGGGCATGCCTGCGAGCGCCTCTTCCCAATAGCCGACTTGGGCCGCCAATGGGCTGTTTCGGTCCGCCAGATCACCGAGATTCTCCCGCTGCCACAGCGCGTAATCGACGTACTGCACCGGCAATTCGGCCCAGCCCGGGGCCTGGCCGGCGCACCGGCTGACGTAGGCCGCTCCCAGATCGGCGGCCAGCACACCGATCGACCAACCGTCTCCGGCGATGTGGTGCAGCGTGATGAGCAACACGTGCTCGCAGTCTGCGACACGGAAAAGCCTTGCCCGGAACGGAATTTCGGCTTCCAGGTCGAAACAGCCACGCGCCGCCTCTTCGATGGCCTCGCTCAACGTGTCCGCCGGCCATCCCGTCGCATCCACGACCCCCCAGCCGAAGTCGGCGCGATCGCCCGAAACGATCAGTTGCTGGGGTATCCCGTCGACCGCCGAAAACACGGTGCGCAGGCTCTCGTGCCGACCCACCAGATCGACCAGCGCCACCTGCAGTGCGTCGACATCCAGCTGCCCTCGCAGGCGCAGCGCCATCGACCGGTTGTAAACCGGTGAGGGCCCCTGCAATTGGGCGATGAACCACAGCCTGCTCTGCGCGAACGACAACGGAATCACCGCGGGCCGCGCCCCGGCCCGCAACGGCATGAGCCCACCAGAGTTGCCGTCGATGCGCGCCGCCAACTGGGCGATCGTCGGCGAGTTGAACAGGGCGCCCACCTTGAGGTCGACGTCCAGGGCCGCGTTGACCGCGGTGATGGCCCGCATCGCCGACAACGAATCCCCGCCCAGATCGAAGAACGACTCGTCGATGCCGACCTCGTCCACGCCGAGCAGGCGCGCGAAGACGTCGTGCAGCACTTGCTTGATGCGGGGGTCGATGCGCGGCTCCGGTGCCGGCAGGGCGCGGGTGTCGACGTCGCCGTCGGCGGTCAACGGCAGCGCTTCGAGCACCAGCACCTCGGCCGGAATCATGTAGGACGGCAACCGCTCCGCCAGCCCCGCGCGCGCCCCGGCCGGGTCCACCGCCCCACGGCGGGACTCGGTGACATAGCCGACCAGTCGCCGGTCGCCGGGGCGGTCCTCGCGGACGATCACCGCCGCCCGATCCACCCCCGCCAGCTCCGCCAGCGCGGCCCGAACCTCCCCCAGCTCGACACGGTAGCCACGGATCTTGACCGGCTCATCCCCGTTACGCTTCATTCGACCGCCAACCCGACGGCTCACGGATCAGGAGTCGGTGCCCGGCTGCGCCAACCTTTCGCGCAGACTCTTCGGGCGGATATCGGGCCAGTTCTGTTCGATGTATTCCAGGCACGCGGCCCGGTCCGCTTCGCCGAAGACCACCCGCCACCCGGCCGGAACATCGGCGAAAACCGGCCACAGGCTGTGTTGCTCTTCGTCGTTGATCAAGACGAAGAAGCTACCGCTGTCGTCGTCGAACGGATTGATGCTCACTCGTTCTCCTCACCGCCTACTCGAGATGGGTCAAGGGCCAGACCGGCGAGCGCGGAACCGTAAAACGCTGTCTGCAGGTCACGGACCGGCGACGCCAACATAACACCAGCAACCTTGAGTTCGGGGCCCTTCCGCGTTGCTATCGGTCCCGTGCCGACTGCAGAGACGCGGGTCGGCCGCACCTTTGCGGCCGGCTTCACTCAGGTTGCAGCACGCCGCTTGCGACACGACCGCGAAGTTCTTGCGGATTTCTTGCTCGCCGGCTGCCGCGGCCGATGCGCCCCGTTGACCTCGGCCACCCGGGGGGATCGCGGGTGAGCGCGACCGCCAGCATGATTCCAGTCCGCACGGTGGATCTGTGCTGGGATTGTCGTCGTCGCGGTCGCGGTGAGCCTGGTCCTGAAACCACGACCCGCGGCGGTGCCGTCACCACACTGAGCACTTCCGCCCCCAAATGGGCGGTGCGCCAACGTGGTTAAACGATGTACCGTTCGACTGTGCATGTCGACGTGATGACCGTTCCACTGCCCCTGGCCCTGATCGGCGACACCGCCCGGCGCACCCAGGCCGCAGGATTTTCTGGCCTCCTGCTCACCGAAACCGGCCGTACCGCCTATCTCAACGCCGCAGTGGCAGCTCAGGCGGCGCCCGGTCTGGAGCTCTCGACCGGCGTTGCGGTCGCCTTTCCGCGTAGCCCGTTCGTCACAGCTGCGACGGCATGGGAACTCCAAGAGGCGACGAACGGGAAGTTCCGGCTGGGCCTGGGCACCCAGGTGCGCACGCACGTGGTGCGGCGATACGGCGTGCAATTCGAGCGTCCGGGTCCCCGGCTGCACGATTACGTGCACGCCGTGAAGGCGTGTTTCGCCGCGTTCCGGACGGGGACGCTCGATCACCACGGAGAGTTCTACGACCTGGACTTCATCACGCCGCAGTGGAGCCCGGGATCCATCGATGCGCCCGACCCCAAGGTCGACATCGCCGCCGTCAATCCGTGGATGCTGCGCATGGCGGGCGAGGTCGCCGACGGAGTCCACGTCCATCCGCTCGGTGAGCCCGGATACCTGGCGCGCCACGTCGTCCCCAATATTGCTGCCGGAGCGCAGAAATCGAATCGGTCACCGTCGGACCTCGCGGTCATCGTGCCGGTCATGACGATCGTCGGCGACACCGACGAAGAACGCCACAACGAGCGTGAGCTCGCGCGGGCCAGCATGAGTTTCTATGCAAGTACGCCGAACTACTCCTTCATCCTGGACGAGGCTGGGTTTGAGGGCACGACCGCCCGGCTGCGGGAGAAGCAGAAGGCCGGTGACTTCAAGGGCATGGCGGCCCAGATCACCGACGACCACCTGGCCGTGTTCGCCACCGAGTCGACATGGGATGGTTTGGCCGACGCGCTTGTCGCAAAGTACGCAGGAGTCGCGACCCGCATCGTCTTGTATAACGCACTCGCCGATGCTGAACGCTTCGAGCGATATGGCGAAGTCGCTCAACGCATATCGGCCAGCTAGGTGTCGAAGACCGTGGCGCCGACGCCGCTCGGGCTGTACGAGATGTACACCGGTCCCAGCGCGAAGGGCTCGTTGCCGGTGTTCATCTGGTCGCCGGATACCACCGTCGGGCTGTTCCCCGCGGTTGTCGTGTACGAGTACAGCAGCGTGTTCCCGTCGCTGGTGTAGACCGAGATCGTGGTGCCCGGCGGCACGCTCCCGATCGACCTCCCAATCGACGAAGGGAGGTAGCCTTGCTCGCCGCCGCTGTCGATGATGGCGGAAACGCTGTGCATCGGCCCGTTGTCGATGGATACGTTCAGGGCGGTGAACGGTGCTCCGACCACCGGCACCCCGGCGGGTAGCGGGTTGGGCCCGAACTGCAGGTAGCCCTGGGGTTCGTTGAACAGCACACCCTGGTTGAGCTCGCCCGGCAACGCGGTCGTCACGCTACTGGGCCCCGGGGCCGTCGCGTTGGCCCCGATGCCCAAGATGCCGTCGGCGTAACCGTAGGTCTGGCCCGCCAACATGAAGCGCACACCGTCAAGCGAGATCGGGATCGTCAGAACCGGAATGTTGACGCTAGTCGACGCGGAGACGATGCCGTTCCCGAAATTCACCGTGGTTTGAAAGGTGCAGCAGACCAGAAGTATCCCCGAACCATAGGCGACGCCGGTAACGCCGGTGGGGTGTCCGAGACCGAGAATTCCGATGTCCCGCAACGGAATAACCAGGCCTTCGGATCCGGTATCGACCACGACGGGCACACTGGGCCCGCCGTTGACGGAGATGTTGATCGCTGGCTCGACGCCGTTAGCGCCGCTGAGGAGCTGCAGCGGTACGGTGCCCGTCGGACCGGCGCCCACCGGCCCGGTGCGGCCGAGCAGCGCGCCGCCGCTGCCGCCAGGGCCGCCATGAAGCCCGCTCACGCCGGCACCCCCCGCGCCGCCGTTGCCGATCAATCCCGCGGCACCGCCGGCGCCGCCCGCCGCGCCGCTGCCGGCCTGGCCACCGGTTCCGCCGTGACCGAACAACAAGCCGCCGCGGCCGCCGGCCCCCCCATTCGCGCCTGCGCCGCCGGCGCCCCCGCGGCCCCCGTCGCCGATCAGCCCCGCGGCCCCGCCGGGCCCACCGGCCATTCCCGGCGCCGTGCCTGCGCCGCCCGCCCCGCCGTTGCCATAGAGCCATCCCCCGGGCCCGCCGGGTTGCCCGGGGCCGCCGTCGGCGCCGTTGCCGATCAGCGGGCGGCCACCCAGCGCCTCGGTGAGCTGGTACGCCCCGGCCCCCGAGTGCAGCGCCCGGACAAACCGTTGGTGAAACGCGCTGGCCTGCAGGCTAACCGTGTGGAACTGCCGACCGTGGCCGGTGAACAGCGCCGCCACCGCCACCGATACCTCGTCGGCGCCGGCCGCCGGTAGCCCGGTCGTCGGAGCCGCAGCGACCACCCGCGCCGCACCCAGTTCCGCCCCGATGTCACGCAGCTCGGCGGCCGCCGACTGCACTACCTCGGGGAGCACGACCAGAAGTGACACGCCGCCCTTTCACCACGATTCGAGTGCTGATAAGGGTATCCAGCGGCACCGTCTGTGTGACCCACTCGCCGGACCGGCGCGTCAGAGATGACGAAGTTCGCCACACGCGTCGCACGCGACACTAAAGTAACTGTGCGTGGGCTTGTTTGGAGACAAAGGCACGTCAGTCAAGAGCCGGGGGGCCTGGTCCGCGGTCGCCGCCTCGCTCCTCGTCTCTGCCGCGATGATCTATGCCCAGGTCACCGAGTCGCACGGCCAGCCTCCCCAGCCGCAGAGCCGCGTTGAAACCACCAAGGTCAATCCGCCGCCGAGCCCGGGGCCCGCGCCGGCCAACGGCCCCCGCGTCGCCAGTCCCGCCGAGGTCGAATCGTTGGCCGCCAACGCGCCCAGCCCCGGCCAACAGTTCCAGGTCGCGTTGTCCGCCGGCGTCGCGTCCGAAGACAGGCTGCAGGTCAAGACCATCTGGGCGGCGCGTGTCATCGGCGTGTTGTTTCCACAGATCAAGACCATCTACGGGTACCGGCAAGACGCCCTGCCCTGGCATCCCAACGGATTGGCGATCGACGTGATGATCCCGGACCACAACAGCCCGGAAGGCATCGAACTCGGCAACCAAATCGCCGGCTTCGCCCTGGCGAATGCCAAACGTTGGGGCATCAACCACGTCATCTGGCGGCAGAAGATCTACCTGGGACCCACGTCCGGGAGTTGGACGGCCGACCTTGGGAACGAAACCGCCAACCACTACGACCACGTTCATATCTGCACCGACGGCGGCGGCTACCCGACCGGGCACGAAACCTACTACATCGGCTCCATGACCCCGACTCCGCCGCAATAACCGTTCACGGCCGTTTGGACGCTGCCTGAAAAATCCTGCGCAGCAACGCCTTTGGCCGTCAACCCGCCGATTCGACGGCGACCAGCTCGGACAGGCCGCTGACTTTGAAAACGGGTATCAGCAGTGGATTCGCGAGCAGGCGGATATGGTCCGCGCGGGTGAACAGCACGTTGATTGCGGCGCTGTCCAGGTACTCCACCGCGGTGAGGTCGACGGTGAGGGTTTCCCCGCGTCCGGCGGCCTCGGCCGTGGCAGCGCCGAGGGTCTGGTCGAATACGTCGACATTGCTCAGGTCGATCTCCCCCGCTGCCCTCAACGTGAGCTTCCCTTCGCTGCAGCGTGCGGTGTCGAGGGTGAGCGAGGTGGGCATCATGTGATCCTCGCGGATAGGTGGACGGTTGTCCCGGCGGCGTCGGGGTCGATCGTGACGTCGTGCATCAGGCCTCGCATGAGGGTGATACCGCGACCGCGATGGGCGTTGACGGCCGGTTGGGGGGTCTTCCACGAGCCGGTGTCGGCGATGGTCAACTGCACCTCGTCGACCAGCGCGGTCGCGTCCAGACGAATCGTGCAGTCCGGATTTTTGCGGTGTCCGTGTTCGATGGCGTTGGCGACCGCCTCGCCCGCGGCAATCAGCACCTTCATCGTCTCGGCGGCGTTCACCCCGGCTCGTTTCAACCAGCTGCGTAACGCCATCCGGGTCGTCGCGACCTGGCTGACGTGGGCGGGAAACTCCAGCTCCAGCGGGGCGGGGTGGCGGTACATGAGGAGCGCCACGTCGTCCTGATAGCCGCCGCTGGGGGCGAGACGGGACATGATCTGGTCCGCCAAGTCATCCAGCGGGGCGGCGAGGCCCTCTTGAACGAAGGCGGCCGCGCGGGCGATGCCGTCATCGAGCGGTATGCGGCGACGTTCGACCAGACCGTCGGTGTAGAGCACCAGGCAGCCGCGCGCCGGCAGGATCACGCTGGCTTCGGGGCGCGACCGGTGGGGTCGGATGCCCAAAGCGATGGTGTGGCCATCGTCGAGTATCCGGGTGGTCCCGTCGGCGTGCGCCACGATCGGCGGCGGGTGCCCGGCGCTGGAGTACACGAGTTCACCGGTCTCGCGGTTGAGCACCGCGCACACGGCGGTGGTGCACTGGGCGCCGGGCAGCCGGGCCGCGAACCGGTCCAGCCACTCGAGAGCGGTTGCGGGACTTGGATTTTGGAAAAGTAGCGCGCGGCAGGCGCTGCGCAGCTGCCCCATCACGGTGGCAGCGTCCAGCCCATGGCCGACACAGTCGCCGACGATCAACGCGATCCGGCCGTCCTCCAACTCGACGACGTCATACCAGTCGCCGCCGACCTGTAACGGGCGGGCGGCGGCCTGATAGCGCACCGCGAACCCGTGCGGCAGGTCAGCCGGGCCCAGGATGGCGTGTTGCAGCGCGAGCGCGGTTTCGCGCTGTTGGTCGACCTGGTGCACCCGCTGCAGCGCCTGGCCGAGGCGACCGGCCAGCACGGTGAGCCGGGTCTGGTCCTCGAGGGTGAACGGCCGTTCTTCTGCCAGATCGATCCAGACGACGAGCACACCGTCGGGATGCTGCAGCGCGATGGCCGCCGTTCCGGGCTGCGTGGTGTTGGGGGTCAGCAGGTCGCCGGCGCGCACCGAGCCGAGCAGCTGACGAGTCTGGGGCGGCAGATCGAACCACTGTGCGGGTTCGCCGACCGAGACCAGCCGCGGTGCCCCGGACGCTGCCTCAGCGGAGGAAGGGCGGCTGGGGAAGGTCACGGCCAGGACCCGGCGTGCCCGCCAGATCCGACGCAATTCCTCCGCCGCGGTATGCACCGCGTCATCGACGTTGTCGGCTTGAGCGAGTTCCTGGTTGAGCGCATGTTCGCGACCCGCCGCCAGCGCCAAGGCAATCGCCGCGTGGCGGGCGAAGTCACTGACAAGTTCGAGGTAATCGCTGTCGAACGGCGGCTGCCGCGGGTCACGCGCCACCGCGATCACACCCAGCACCGCGTCGTCGGCGATCAGCGGCATGACGATCGCCGAGCGCTCGCCGACATCGGTGAATCCCTCGATCGGGTATTGAAAGGAATCGGTAATCAGCGGCAGGCCGCGACGCGCGACACCGCCCGTGGTGGAGCCGGCCATCGGCACCTGCCGGCCGATCACTTCGGAGGAGTAGCGGCCTGCCGTGGCGGCCACCACGAGCGCGTCGACCTGGTCGGCGGGCAGATCGGGTTCGCTGGGGATCAACAAGATTGCCTGCTCGGCTCCGGCCAACTCCAGCGCGCGGTTCACGATGAGTTGCAACGGCCTCGTCCGGGGGTCGCCGGACAACAATGCCGTCGTGATCTCGCGGCTGGCCTTCGTCCACTTCGCCGATTCACGTTCCCGCACGAACAGCCGCGCGTTGTCGATGGCCGCCGCCGCCGCAGTGGCCAACGCCCGCACGGCGTTCTCCTGCGAGTCAGAGAACACATGGCCGGGCCGGTCGTCGAGCAGGTAGAGGCTCCCGAAGTCGGCCGCGCGCACGGTGATCGGTAGGCCGAGGAGTGCCCGCATCGGCGGATCGCCACCGAGCAGCGCGGCGCCTTCGGGATCAGCGGTCAGATCGTCGATCCGGATACCCGCTCCTACTGGCAGACCACTGAGCCGCCGCGCCGCGTCGTCGTTGATTCCGGCGCGCACAACGGAGGACGGGCTGGCGTCGGTGGCACGCAGTTTCAAAGCTCCGTACCGGGCGCCGCTCAGTTCCACCGCCGCACTGACGATCCGACGCAACGTCACATCCAGGTCCAGATCGGAACCGATCTCGACGATGACCCGCACCAGATGTTCCATCTGATCGCGAGCCGCCACCAGTTCGTCAAGCTGTTCGCTCGCGCCACTCACCGGCCCGGGCCAGCCCTGCCCATTGAACCCGGGTACCCGGTTGTCACGCCCATACCCACAAACCTAATTGGTGGAATCGGACCCTCGACCGTTCGGGGCTCAAGCGCAAGCTTGAACGGCGAGCGAACCGGCCGCCAAAACCGAGAAACGCGCCGTCGCCTCGTGGTACCTATGGGCGATGTCTTACCTGATCACCGCACCCGAGGTGGTGGCGGCGGCCGCGCAAGATGCGGCGAGCATCGGGTCGTCGCTCGACGCGGTCAATGCGGCCGCAGCGGCCCGGACCACCAGGGTGATCGCCGCGGCCGGTGATGAGGTATCGGCGGCGATCGCGTCACTGTTTTCCGGTCACGGCCAGCAGTTCCACGCGCTCAGTGCGCGGGCGGCGGCGTTTCATGCGCGGTTCGTGCAGGCCCTGAGCGCGGCGGAGAGTGCGTACGCCGCCGCCGAGGCGTCGGGCGCTCAGAGCCTGGCCGTGTTTTCGCCCGTCGCGGCGCTGACCGGGCGCCCGCTCGTGGGCGACGGCGCGAACGGGACGGCCGCGCACCCCAACGGCAAGCCCGGCGGAATCCTGTACGGCAACGGTGGCAACGGTTACTCCCAAACGGCAGCGGGGCTCGCCGGCGGAAGCGGCGGTAACGCGGGGCTGATCGGCAATGGGGGTGCTGGGGGCTCCGGCGGTGCCGGCGCGGTCGGGGGTGTCGGAGGCCTCGGCGGCTGGCTGTCCGGCAAGAACGGGGTGGCCGGCGCCGGGACGGCGGTGAACGCGACCGTCCCGCTGCACCAGGTGTCCACCACCGGGACGAACTCGGGGTCGATCGACGAGATGGTCAATATCTCGGTCAACGGCGGGCGCAGCGTGTCGGTGATCGTCGACACCGGATCCGCCGGCCTCGTCATCCCCGTCACCGACATCGGACTCCAGCACCTCGGCATGCCCACCGGGTTCACTCACGTGACCTACGGCGAACCCGGCTCGGGGAATTTCATCACCGATTACTGCCTCACGTTCAACACGACCGTGAATTTCGGAAATGGGATCGCGACCACGCCGATCAACGTTGACGTCCCGCTCTTTTCACTCCGCGGCATCACCTTGAGCCTGGCGCATCCGATCGAAATCCCGCTCCCCGGAGGCCTTTCCCCGATCGAGATCACCAAGCTACCGACCATCGAGTGGGTGTTCCCCGACGTGCCACCCTTCACCAACTGGGGTGATAGCGGTACCGGCATTCTGGGTATCGGCCCAAATGCATTGGGCCCCAACACCTCCCCGGTGACCGCGGCCCTGCCCGGACAACTGAGTCAGGGTGTGCTCATCAACGCAACCAGCCCCACCGCGGGTTACCTGGAGTTCGGCCCCAACCCGTTGACGCCGATTCCCAACGCGTCGGTCCCGGGCGCCCCGTTGACCACCGTGGAGGTATCGATCAATGGCGGAGCGCCGCAACCGGTTACCACGGCGATCGATTCCGGTGGTCAGTATGGAGCCATCCCGGCAGCCATTTACGGCGGCGACACAATCCCGATCACCATCGGCCCCTTCTCGCTCGGCCAGGCCATGCCGGCCGGGACAACCATCTCCGTCTACACCAGTGACGGTGCGACGCTGCTGTATTCGTATACGACAACGGCGTCGACCGGCCCGTTGGTCACGTCGACCGACCCGTCCAGCTTCGGGGCGTTCAATACCGGGATGGCGCCGTTCCTGCTGACACCGGTGTATATCCAGAACAGCCCCAGCGGCCTCGGGATGACCATCTTCGATCAGCCCTGACGTTTCACGCGCGGCGGGCAAGCTGTAGTTGCCGGTCGTCCTGGCGGAGAACCCTAGACTGGGGTCCATGAGCATCGCGGTGCTGCGTCGGATGTTCGAGCAGATGGTGGTGAAGAAGGACCCTACGGCCATCGACCGGTTCTACGATCCGTCCTTCATCATGTTCTCCAACGGCATCACCCAGGATTTCGACGCGTTCGCCGCAAGCCACCGCACGATCTACGACACGCCGATCTCCTACTCCATCGAGTACGACGAAGATGCGTGGGTTGAAGCGGCCGACAAGGTCGCCGGCCGGGTATGGATCACGACCAGCCGCCCGGACGAGGACCCCACTCGCATCGAGGTGGTGCTGATCGCCGCGTTCATCGACGGCCGGATCAGCCGCGTCTGGGAGACGACGTGGCCAAGCTGGAACGAGCTGCCGGCATTCGAGACCTACTAATGCATTCTTTGCTCTGGGACCAGCATCTGTGCCTGCCGCTGCAGGCCGACGCCGATATCGCTCCGCTGGCCCGCTACCGGCGTCCCGGCGGCGCATTCGTTTCGGTCAACGCGGGATATGCGCCCCACAGCCTGTCGGACACGCTGGCGTTGCTGCGCCACTACCGGGGCGCGATCGAGGCGCACCCGGACCTACAGCTGGCGGCCAGTGTCGACGACGTCGCGGCAATCGCCGGAAGCGGCCGCATCGCGGTGGTGTTCGATCTGGAGGATTCGCGTCCGCTCGACGACGACCTCGATAACCTCGCCGTCGTGGCCGACCTCGGGGTGCGCACGCTGCTGCCCAGCTACAACCGCGCCAACCGAGCCGGCAGCGGATGCCTGGATACCACCGACACCGGCCTCAGCGGGTGGGGGCGCTCGATGGTCGCCGAGATGAACCGCGTCGGCATCGTTCCCGACGGCTCGCACTGCAGCGCCCGTACCGGACTGGATATGTGCGAGATCTCCTCCGGCCCAATGGTTTACAGCCATTCCTGCATGCGCGCGATCTGGGATCACCCGCGCAACATCACCGACGACCAGGCCCGCGCCTGCGCGGCCACCGGCGGCGTCGTCGGCATCACCGGCGTCGGTATCTTTTTGGGCCCCAACACGCCCACGCTCGAGGCGATGACCCGACACCTGGAATACGCCGTCGACCTCATCGGCATCGACCACGTCGGCATCAGCAGTGACTTCTCTTTCGACGCAGCCGATTTCATCGACGAACTCATGCGCAATCCGCACTCGTTCGACGACAGCTACACACGTTGGGGACCGATCCAGTGGATGCCGCCCGAGACGTTGCTGACGCTCGGCACGCACCTCGTCGGGCGTGGCTGGAGCGACGAGGACATCCGTGCGGCCTTGGGGGGCAACTTTTTTCGGGTGGCTCGACAGGCTTGGCGCGCCTAGTCGAAGTCAGAGCCAACCGGTGCGGGCGGCGGCAACGGGCTCGGGCGGCGACGGTGCCAAGTCCCCGTCGCGCACGCCGTCGAGCATCCGCTGCACCGCGGCGACAATCTCCGGGGCCGCCGCGGCCAGGCCGCGCTTGTCGGCGTCGCTGACCGCATCTGGATCGACACCGGCCCGGTCCAGGACGGCGGCCGGGTCGGCCAGCTGACCGGCCAGCCAACCTACCGGGTCTGCGGACAACTCGGGGACGAAGTTGCGGCGCCCGGGTTCCCACCCATTGAACCGGGGGTGGTGATGGGCCCGGTCCAGCGTCCCGGGCGGGCTTTCGGTGGACCCGAAGAGGTCCACCCGCCACACCGGCCGGGTGAAGGCGATTGGGACACCCGCGTAGATCGACCCCTGCGGCTCGTCCCGGTCCACGAGGCGAAGTTCCAGTCTGACGCCTCGTTCCGGGGTTTCTTGGCCTTCGAGCGGGTTGGGATCGACGAAATACATGTCCCCGACGACTACACCCATGGCTTCAAATCCGAACGCTGCGAGCATCGCGCACCTTTCCTAATTTCTCTTCAGGGTAAACCGCGGTGGTCGCGCCCGGCACGGCCCACAATCGGGCCGTCAAACGGGTCCCGGACCACTGGACGCCTGCCTAGTTAAGCGCGTAATCTCCGGGTTGGTTACCCGCGCTTCTTCATGTCAGAGGGGGCTCGACGAAAGGATGAAGGATAGTGAGTAACGCCATCGACACCGATCCTGCGGTCGAAGGCCGCAGCTCGGGCATCGTTCCGGTCTTCAACCCGTCCACGGAGGAGCAGATCGCGGAGGTGCCCGACTCCGACCAGGCCGCCGTGGACGCGGCAGTGGCCCGGGCCCGGGAGACGTTCGAGTCGGGCGTGTGGCGCAAACTGCCCCACCAGCAGCGCGCCGAGATCCTCTTCCGCGCCAACGCCATCATCAAGGAACGCCTCGACGAGCTCGCCGCCGCCGAGTCCAAAGACAACGGCATGAATGCCACCGCTGCGCAGCAGATCATCAAGGTGGCCAACGACATGCTGCTGTATTACGCGGGCTGGGTCGGCAAGATCCATGGCGAGTCGAGCAACGTCGTCACCGACGGCCTGCTCGGCCACTACGACAACTTCCACAACTTCACCCAGCTCGAGCCGATCGGCGTCGCCGGGCTGATCATTCCCTGGAACGGGCCGTTCTTCGTCGCGATGCTCAAGGCCGCGCCGGCCCTGGCCGCGGGCTGCAGCTGCGTCCTCAAGCCCGCCGAGGAGACCCCGCTCACCGCGCTAATGATGGAGCAGATCTTCCGCGAGGCGGGAGTGCCCGAGGGCGTCTTCAACGTCATCACCGGCTACGGCGAGACGACCGGTGCCGCACTCGCCGCGCACCCCGACGTCGACAAGATCTCGTTCACCGGTTCGACGGAGGTCGGCAAGCTGATCGTGCAGGCCGCGGCGGGCAACCTCAAGCGGCTGACCCTCGAGCTCGGCGGCAAGTCGCCGCTGATCATGTTCGACGACGCCAACCTCGACAAGGCGATCATGAACGCGGGCCTGGGCCTGCTGGTCGGGTCGGGGCAGAACTGTTCCTGCACGTCGCGCATCTACGTCCAGCGCCCCATCTACGACCAGGTCGTGGAGGGGCTGGCCGCTTTCGCCAAAATGCTGCCGATGGGCGGCAGCGAGGATCCCGTCTCGGTGCTTGGGCCGCTGATCAGCGAGAAGCAGCGCCAGCGCGTGGAAGGTATTGTGGCCGAGGGCGTTTCGAAGGGTGCCGAGGTGATCACCGGCGGCAAACGGATGGACCGCAAGGGTTACTTCTACGAGGCGACGATCATGACGAACACGACGCCCGACATGCGACTCATCCGCGAGGAGATCTTCGGGCCGGTTGGCAGCGTCATCCCGTTTGACGACGAGGACGAGGTCCTCGCCGCGGCCAACGACACCGAATACGGTTTGGCCGGCGCCATCTGGACTGAAAACGTCGGGCGTGCGCACCGCGTCGCGAATGAGCTTCGCGCGGGCCAGGTCTGGGTGAACTGCGCCCTTGGCGCCGACCCGGCGATGCCCATCTGCGGGCACAAGCAGTCGGGCTGGGGTGGCGAGCGCGGCAAGAAGGGTATTGAGGAATACTTCAACACCAAGGCGGTCTACATCTGCCACTGACCGGATTCGATGGGGGGTCTCGGTGCCGGCTAGGCCGAAGCCGTTTGAGTTGCACGAGTCGGGCGCCCTTCTGCACGGCACGAAAGCCGATCTTGCCGTCGGTGATCTGCTCGTGCCCGGGCACCAGGCGAATTACGGCACAGGACGCATCGCAAATCATGTCTACGTGACACGCACGTTGGATGCCGCGGTGTGGGGAGCCGAACTTGCCGCGGGCGACGGCCCGGGCCGCATCTACATCGTGGAACCGCTAGGCGCCCTCGAGGACGACCCCAACGTGACCGACAAGAAGTTCCCGGGAAATCCGACGCACTCCTTCCGCACCCGAGAGCCCGTGAAAATCGTTGGTGAGCTGACGGATTGGGCGGGGCATTCACCCGAACAGCTGCGGGCCATGCGGGCCGGGCTGGCCGATCTTGAGCGGCAAGGGAAGGCTGTTATTTACGACTGAACCTTCAGTGCGCTGCGGCACCGGCGATCCGGTCCCGCCCTTGGTTTTTGGCCTGATACAGGGCGCGGTCGGCGCGGGTCAGGGCATGGGCGAACGGCTCGGGGGGTCGCCAGGTCGTGAAACCGATAGAACACGTTTGAGTCGCCGGGACGGAGCAGCGGATACCGTCGAGCAGGTGGGTGGCATGGTCGACTTCGGTGTCGGGCAGCGCGATGATGAATTCCTCTCCGCCCCAGCGCGCGAACACGTCATGCTGGCGTAGCCCCGAGCGGACGGCGGCGGCGAAATCTCGAAGCAGCGCGTCGCCGGCGTTGTGCCCGTGCGCATCGTTGTACGACTTGAAGTTGTCCAGATCGATCAACGCGATGATCGATTCTTGGTCGAGCAGCGCCTTCAAGGCTGTGTCCCACCCGCGGCGGTTCAACAAACCCGTGAGGGCGTCGGTTGAGGCCGAATGCCGGAGTGCGGCTTGCGCGTTGGCGGCGGCGGTGACGTCGCGGACCTCTAGCTGTAACGCCGTGCCGCCGCCGTAATTGATGGCGGTGGCACTGAACTCCACGACGATCTGGGCACCGCTGAGTTGTTGCAGACGACCTCGCTGCGCACACATTGGCGGCCCGCCCGCCAGGATCGACTCCATCATGGCGCACAACGCATTTTCGGTGCCGGGGCCGGCGAAGTCCACGAGTGGGCGACCTTCGATGTCGGCGGCCGACGAGGCACCACAGAGGGTCGCGGCTTGTGGGTTCGCGTAGACCACCAGCCCGTCGCTGTCGGTGACTGCCACCGCGATCAAGGACTGTTCGACCAGCTCTCGCCACCGTTGTTCGGCCTCGGCGTGCGCCGCTCGGGCCGCGGCGAGTTCGGTGACATCGGTGGACACGCCGCCGATCCCGATCACCGCGCCTGTCTCGTCGAGGAGCGGGAACTTCGTCGAACGGTAGGTATGCCGAGATCCGTCGGCATGAAGGAGGTCTTCATCGAAGATCTGCCATTGTCTGGTCTCGATGATGTGCAGGTCGTTGTGGCGATATGCGTCGGCTATCTGCTTATCGAAAAAGTCGTGGTCGGTGTGCCCGATCAGTCGGCCGTCCAATATCCGGGTCGCCCGTTCCACGGCCGGGTTGGTCATGAGAAAGCGGCCGTCGAGATCCTTGGCGTAAATCAGGACGTCGGTGTGGTTGAGGACGCCATCGAGGACCCGCTGCCGTTCGCGCAGCGCGGCCAGTTCGGCTGATTTCACGCTGAGCTCCGATTCGAGCAGCCGGGTCCGGCTACGGCATTCCAAGTGGCTCACCACCTGGGCAGCCAGATCGCGCAAATGTTCTTCTTGAGGCCCAGTCAGAGTCCGCGGCCGTCGGTCCAACACGCATAGCGCACCCACGACGTAGCCGTCGGTGGTTACCAGCGGCGCCGCGGCATAAAAGCTCAGCTCCGGGTAGGCGGCCAAAAGGGCGTCGCCGATGACGTGTTCGTCGACGGGGCCGGCGGGTGCCATGGCCACCTCACGGCCGCATAGTTCCTCAGCTCCAAGCGAATTCGCGCTGGGACAATATCCGGACTTGAACCAAAGCCGCTCGGCGTCGGCTAGGCACATCAGTGCCGCCGGTGCCGCACACACGACCGCCGCCAGCGCGATCAGCTGGTCGAACTCCGGTTCGGGCGGCGTATCCAAGATCGCAAGGGAATCTAACTTGCGCAAGCGCATCGATTCATGAACTTCAGCCGAGGGATCGTCGGCGAGCCAATTCGCGGGCTGACCGGAAGCAGAATCGAGCATCACCGTGGCCTCACGCCCGGCAGCAATGTAGTCGGCACCTTCGCCGCAAACACTTCGGCATCATAAACGGCCGGGATATCGTGCCGTTCGCTTTTCAAATAGAAGTCAGGTTTGGGATGCGTTCTCGATCTGCTCGAAGATCTGCGAGAACTCAAACGGGGTCTGGGTGATTCCGCTGCCGTCGACGGCGTCTACCGAGCCCAACGTGCCGGTGACGTCGCGCGGCAACTCCCACATGGACAGTTCACCGATGCCGTTCTGCTGGGCGAAGGTGGTCAGCTGGTGGGCGTCGGCGAGGGTGAAGATCTCGCTTGGGTCATCGTTGATTCCGATCAGCGGCGTCACGCCGACCAGGTTCCAGGCCTGCTGGCTGGTGAGCGACGGATACAGCGTCATCAACTGGGTGTGTGTTGCCGTCGCGGCGTCGATCGCCGCGGTTCCCATGTCGGTGACCGACGGATCGTAATAGTCCATCGCCATGACGTTCACGCGAGAGACGGTGACGCCGTTGGTGTTAGCGATCTGCAGGACGTTGTATCCGCCGCCCTGTCCCTCGACCAAACCGGTCGGCAGCACCGGCAGCGTGTAGGAGACCGTGATGGGTGTGCCGGCGGCCGCCTCCTCCGCCTGCAACATGGCGATCGCCTGCGCCTGAGTGGTCAGTGCCTGGGTGTTGCCCTGCAGCGCGCCTTCCACATCGAAGTCGAGATTGTAGATGTGGTAGGTGTTTACGACGGTCAGGTAGTCCTGCTCTAGTGCAGCGGGGGTCTGCCCCGGCACCGCGGACAGATCCGTGCCGGCCGCGCCCCCGAACGAGATGGTCCCGTTGATGCCCGCGGTGTGCATGTTGGTGATCTGGTTGTTGATGTAGGAGATCTGCGAGCCGCCGGCGATGTCGTAGGCCGTGTAGCCGCCCCAGGCCGGTTGACCGTTGGGGTCGGCGGTGATGAAGGCGAGCGTGGCGTTGTTGACCCCCGCCTGGCCGGCGGCCGCGAAGTCGTAGCCGTTGGGCCCGGGGTAGAGCGTGATGTCGACGTAGGGCGAGTACTCCCCCGACGTCGACCCGCCGCCGCCACCACCGCCACCACCGTCGCCGAGGCTGGTGCCGGCTTGGCCGTTGGCGCCCGCGCTGCCCGCGTGGCTGAAGAAGGCCGCGCCTTGCCCGCCGAGCCCACCCACGCCGCCGTCGCCGCCGGTGGCGCCGTCGCCGCCCTTGCCACCATCACCGCCGTCGCCGCCGTTGCCGTACAACAGTCCGCCGCGCCCGCCGGCACCACCGTTGCCTCCGGTGGCGCCATCCGCGCCCTTACCGCCGGCACCGCCCCTGCCGCCGTTGCCGATCAGGCCGGCGTCTCCGCCGTTGCCGCCGGCCTGCCCCTGGGCGCCGGACCCGCCGTCGCCGCCGTTTCCATAGAGCCATCCCCCGGCTTTCCCGGCCTGTCCGGTGCCCGGAGTTCCGCTGGCGCCGTTGCCGACCAGCGGGCGCCCGGTGGCCGCCGCGACGGGTGAAAACAGCGCCAGGATCTGGGCGGTGCGCACCACCGCCTGCAACGGAGAGGCGTTGGCGGCTTCGGCGGCTTTGTAGGCGGTCGCTGCCCCGTCGAGGGCCTGCACAAAGTTGGCATGGAACGCGGCCGCGTGGGCGCTGAGCGCCTGGAATCGCTGACCGTGCCGGGAGAACAGCGACGCGATGGCCGCCGACACTTCATCCGCGGCGGCCGTCACCACTGCGGTGGTGGGTCGGGCCGCCAGTGCAGTGGCAGCGCTCAAGGCCGACCCGACGCGGGCCAGGTCGGCGGCCGACGCGGCAACCATTGCCGGTGCTGCGATCACGGTCGACATGAGCGTGAGTAGAACGGTACCGGCGCACAACCCAAAATGTGCTACAACGCTCAGTATTTGGATGCCATGAGCTTGATGAAGGCGCAGCGGCCGACGTTATTTGGGATCGGTAGCTGGCCTCGTCCTGTGAGCTGTCGGCAGAACACACAAGCCGAAGCAGAAAGGACGACGACCGTGTTGATGCAGAAGGTGATCGCCGGTGCGCTGCTCGGTGGCGGGCTGGCGTTGGCCGCATTTGGGCCGGCGACCGGAATTGCCCAGGCCGACAAGGGCTACGGAACGTGGTGTCCGGGCCAGCCGTTGCCGGTGCCGTACAAGTACCAGAAGGGCCCCGACGGCGGGATCAGACTGGTTGCCACCCTGGCCCCCGATCTGAACTGGGACATGAACAGCTGCGACGACTGGCACCGCCGATGGATCGATCAAGGCAACGGCGCCAGCCTCTCCGACACCGTCGAGGGCAGCATCCCCGGATGAACTGCGGTCCGGGCTGGTGCCCGGTGCCACCGGGCGCCGGCACGTAAGGCTGCTGGGTCGGCAAAATGCCTTGTGGGTGCTGAATTTCCGGCCCGCGTTGGGCTGTCCGCTCTGTGCTAGGCGCACCTATTCGTTCAGCGCGATGCGGTCGATGTGGGCGAGGAAGTGGGTGAGCACCGCATCGGGCGCTTCGAGTTGCGGCCAGTGCCCGATGTCGTCGGCCAGCATCACCACATCGGGATCGGGTATCACCTCGGCATATCGGCGCGCCATGTGGGCACCGGAGTTGGGGTCGATCGGCCCGTCGATCAACCGCATCGGAACCGGGGTCTGCCGCATGGCACGTACCCACCGGTTGCGGTGCGTGTAGCGATCATTGATGAACCGGCCGACCTTGTGCAGCACCCGCCGGCCGTCGTTGTAGTCCAAGATCTGGTTGAACACGTCCATCATGTGCCGGGTCGGCTTGGTATTCGGGCCGAACATCTCCCGCAGCGTCGGTTCCAGCAGCCGTCGGGACAGCGGGCTGTCCTGCACATGACTGAGGATGTCCCCCAACGGCGTTCGCGACATGAGCTTTTGGGCCGCCCTGGGCGTATAGGCCTCGATGAACATGCCTCCGTTGAGCCAGGTGATCGAATCGATGCGCAGCGCGCCGTAGGCCTGTTGCCCAAACTCGTGACGGGCCAACAGTTCTTGGCCCACCGAGTCGCCGATGTCGTGGGCCAGGATGTGCGCGTTGCCGATGTCGAGGTGCGCCAGCAGCGCTTCGTGCATGTCGGCGTGGTCTGTCACCGAGTACTCGTAGGCCACGGGCTTCGCCGAGAACCCCATGCCCATCATGTCCGGGGCGATGACGGTGAACCGCTTGGACAGAGTGGGCCACATCGGCGCCCAGTCGTAGGAATTGAACGGATAACCGTGGATCAGCAGCAGCGGCGGTCCGCCACCTTCTACGCGGTAGAAGATGTCGAAGCCGAGGTAGTCGAAGGTCTGTCCGGAATCCAGCCAGCGTTTCAGTTCAGCGTCCATCACGGTCATCATGCTCTGCCATAGCGCAACGCCGTGAGGGTGGTTCACCGATGCCGGGACCCGGCGACAACGGCTTGATCGACCCAGCCCCGGTTCACACCGCGGACACCGCTCAACCCGATCACGGCCTTCTGGGGACTGACGCCGCGCCCGTGATGCCGTCAATAACTCGCATTCGTCTGCTCGGCGGTGAATCCAAATAGGGGTGGTCGTGGCCGTCACTTGGGGATCAACTCGCCGGGCCGCAGTCCGGCTGCCCGCGGAGCCATTAGCGATACCGAACCGGGGCCACGCTCTATACCCGGACGGCGATGACGGTTCCCCCGCCGGCAACATTTGCGCCCGGGCTATGGATAGCCGGCCAGCGTGGCTGCCCCCTAAGTCTCGAAGACTCGTGCATAACGCTGCACGCGAGAAATCGGTAGTCGCTACGCGGGATCGAGTAGTCAACCACGCATCCCAAGCGAGCGATCGGCATCGGAGAATCGCGCCGGACGCTTGGTGCGGATCCAGCCTTCGTGTATTGCAACCGCATCCGGCGTTGAGTCACCGGACCCAGAACGCTCCCCTTGAGAGAGGAAGCCATGAGGCTTATCGACTTTCTGCGCGGGAGATCCTACCGGATCAAATCAAGGCTGCCGGGTACGGCGGTGTAATTACCTACGTCTCGGAATCGCGCCCAGGGGACAACTTCGGCGCCAAACCGGCAACGCGAAAGTACGCCGACGCGCTGCGTACTGTCGGCCTGGAGATCGTGAGCAATTTCCAATACGGCAAGCCGAACGGGTCCGCACCATCGGACTTCACCCGGGGCTTCGACGGCGGTGGCGGATGCACAAACCGCCCTGCGTTCGCACAAAGGGGCCGGCGGCGCGCGTCGAACTTGGTTCGGGTCGCTGGCGCGCACAGCCGTACGACCGGAACGAATTAGCGTGGTATGAGTGCCAACCTTTTGGGCTGGCGGTTTCTGATCATCGATCAGCTGTATCAAAGTTGCCTCGAATACCAGGCATCTTCGCCGCCGTAGTAGCGGCCGGGTTTTCGCGGCACGCGTTAGCTTTGGCCAGGGGCGATGACCACCTTGCCGTCGCGGCCGGGGCATTCGGCTTCGGTCACGGCATCGCGGATGAGGTCGAGCGGGTACGTTGAGCCCGGGGTGGTTGTGAGGACGCCTTCACGCACGAGACCGCCGATCTCGTCGATGAGTTGGGCGACGGCCGAGCGTCCCGTCGGGAAGAAGCCGCTCGCGTCGAGACGCGGTAGCCAGTAGCCCAGCCAGTAGACCTCGAGCCGTCGGCGTCCCGACAGGGTGAAGCGGGGGTCCTCGCCGACCCGGACGGGCTCGTCGGTCAATGACCCGTATAGCAGCATCCGGCCGTCGACGCTAAGCGAGCGGAACATTTCGGTTCCGGTCTGCCCCGCCACGGGGTCGACGGCGTAATTGACACCGTCAGGCCCGACGATGTTGCGGACCTGCTCGTCGATGGGCGCGTCGGTGGACACGAGCACCGCGTCGGCGCCGAGGGCCCGCAGCTCGGCCACGGCCTCCCTGCGGCGCACGATGTTGAGCGTCTTGATTCCGTCTCGCTTGGCCAGCCTGATGATCATGCGGCCCAGCTCGGAGCCCGCGGCCGACTGCAACAGCCACTCTCCGGGCGGCACGGCCAGCACGTGGCGCACCATGAGGATCGCCGAGGCGGGGTTGATCAGGAAGGATGCCACCTGCTCGTCGGGTATGCCGTCGGGTGCCGGGTAGACCTTGGCGGCCTGGATGACAGCGTACTCAGCCCAGTTGCCGCCCTGCGAGTTTCGGCAGATGACGCGCTGACCGACGGCCGGATGGTCCACGCCTGGCCCCAGGGCGTCCACGATGCCCACGCCTTCGAACCCGGCCGGTGCCGGAAACACCGGCGTGACCCCGGAGTAGCGGCCCCGGACATACAACAAGTCCGAGGGGTTTATCGGGCTGAGCAGGACACGAACGCGGACTTGGCCTTCGCCAGGTTCGGGTATCGGGCTGTCCGTGACTTTCAGAACTTCTTTGGGCTCACCGTAGTGGCTGAACTGAATCCCTTTCACGATTGGACCCCCGATCCTCGGTTCAGTGTTTTCTGGCCGTTCGGCCATGCCGCTCGCAGGGTGTCGGCACTGGTGGGTGCGGCTTGAATACCCACGATCCGCCAGCCGTCTGACGCCCGCGCCGCCTCGAAATGCACTGCCAGGCGCTCGATCTCGCTGCCAGTGCTGCGGCAGCGGGACCAGATCACTTCGATGGCGGCCCCATGTGAGTGGTAGACGACGATGCTGCGGTCCGGCACGGCGGTGTAGGCGTAGCCCCTGGCCCGCAGTTCACGGTGCCGCCGTTTGAGAAAGTCGACGACCGCGGCGGCGTCGAGCAGCCACACACTCGCGTTGGGCATGCAGTGGTGCAGCGGCACCCCCCAGTAATCGAGGATGAAATCGGGGTCCAGGTCACGGGTTCCGTTTCCCACTCCCACCCAGGCGGGCAGGTAGCGGTCGAAGAACCACTGGGACACCTCGTCGCGGACCGCGATTGCGTCGACGTTCGAATCGCTCACGGGGCGCCCCCTCTGCGTTGACGTCACGACAGCAACTCCACCGCGCTATACCAGAGCGGGCCGACGTTCAACCGGTCCGGGTAGAGCTCGATCATCCCGTCGTAGAACTCTCTCGGATTCCGCGAACGCGCGAGCAGGCGCCGCGCGTCGCGGAGGTAGTCGCGGGTTTGTCCGAGGATGGCCGGATCGTCGGGCAGATCCCTGTTCTTGTGCCCGGCGACCACGGCCCGCGGGGCCAGCGCGGAGACCTCGTCGATGGCGGCCAGCCACGAATCAATTCCGGCGCCGGCGCTTTCGAGCAGATACTGGTGCACGCCGTTGTATGCCACGTCCCCGGCGACGATGAGCCCGATGCAGGGCACATGCAGGACGGTGGTGTCGTCGGTGTCGGTGTGGCCGGTCTCGACCGCGACGAGCTGATGGCCTTCCAGCTCGAACCCATCGGGTGAGATGGGTTGGTACACCACGGGACTGTCGGGGATGGCGCCGGGGAAGTCGACGTCCCAGTGGCCGGATCGCCCCCTCGCCTGGGCGTACATCATCGAGATGGTGCCCTCCGTGGCATAGGCGTCCGCGTGGCCGAGCCGGCGCATCAGCAGATCAGTCCCGAACCAGTGATCGCCGTGCCCGTGAGTGGCGTAGATGCGCGTCACCCGTCTTCCCAAACCCTCAACCCAGTCAGCCACCCGCGCCACCTGCTCGGAGGTGAACGGGGGGTCGACGAGAGTGGCTTCGCGTTCGCCGTAGATCAGCGTGGTCGCCAGTGGCGAGGATACGATTTGACTGCCGCCGGGCAACCGTTGGCGACGTTGACGGGGGACGCCGTCGTTGACAAAGACCTGGTAATTGAGCTCGGTCATGAGCTGAATCCGTCTCGTGGACAACAGGACTGGGGCATTATCTACGCCTGCTTCCGAGGTGCTCGGTGAACCAGGAGCACGCGGCGCTGCTGGCCTCACCGAACCGGCCCAGGTAGGGATCGAAATGCCCTCCGGCGATGGTGACCAGTCGCTTGGGCTGCAGTGCGCGTTCGTAGCCGGCCAGAGCCAGGTCGGCAATCGTCACCGTGTCGTACAAGCCCACGATCATCAGCAAGGGTGTAGGTGAGACCCTTTCGATGAACGTGCCCGGCTCATACATGCGTGCAGCGCGGGTGGACCGCACCGTGACGATGTTGTCCCAGACGCCTTCGGGCACGGCCTGGTTGTAGAACGCGATTGCTTCGGCGGATCGGTAGGCGGCGGGCACATCGGGGTCGGCACCGGCGACCGCCTGGGTGGCCGGCGCCGCGCCGTGGAACTGGCCGCGTTCGTCGGCGATAAAACTGGCTTCCAGGGACGCCACCTGATCGGGTGGAACCCGCCGCAGGCTCTGCTGGTAGCCGCTGACGGTGGGAACCTGCGCGACCACGGCGCGCAATCGACGATCGCTGGCGCCCAACACAATTGCGTGCCCACCTGCGTAGCTGCTACCCCACAGGCCAACGCGGTCCGGGTCGACATCCGGGTTGCTCTCCAGATAGGAGACGGCGCGCCGCCAGTCGGCTACCTGCTGCCATGGGTCGACGTCGTAGCGCGGTTCACCGTCGCTGGACCCGAATCCGCGATGGTCGTGCACCAACACCACGAACCCGGCGCCGGCGAAAAACTCCGCGAATCGCGCCAGCCCATGTTCCTTGACGCCGGCGAAACCGTGCGCCATCGTGATCGCGGGATGCGGTGGCGCGGAATCGGGAACGAACAGCCAGCCGCGCAAGGTGACACCGCCTTCGCCAGTGAATTCGATGTCGTTTCGCGCCACCATGATCGGGCCTACGTGTCGAGGAACCCGCAGACGTCGTCGGCGAACGCGCTGTGGTGCTGGAAAAGGAACCCGTGGGCGGCATCGGGATAAATCTTGATGGTGGCGTTGGGCAGCAGGCTCACCGACAGGTGGCTGTAGCGGGGCAGGATCATCCGGTCGCTGTCGCCGTTGGCGACCAGCACGGGTTGGCTGATCGCGGCCAGCCGTTCGAGCATGCTGTGGTTGGGGACGCCCCACTGCACGACTGCGTCGTAGTGAGCCTGCCGAGTCGCCCAGTCGGTGGCCTCGTCGCGGCCCTCGGCGCGGGCGAATATCCGGCCCAGGAATTCCCCGCCTGCCGCGCGGCTGGCCGCGCTGTCGGTGAAGAAGGCGTGCAGCAGTTGGTCGCCGGTGGTGTGCTCTGAGCCCACCGCATCGATGATGTCCCCGACCCAGCCGTGCATGCCCGGCGCGCCCTGTGGTGCGGTGGCCGCCAACACCATTCGTTCGACCAGGTCGGGCCGAATCAGCGTGATCTCCTGGGCGACGAAACCGCCCAGGGAGTAGCCGAGGATGTCGACACGGTCCAGCCCCACCGCGGTGATGAAACTGATCGCGTCGTGGGCCATCTGGGTGACCGAGGGCGGTACCCTCCCGGTGCTGCCGCCCACGCCGACGTTGTCGAACGCCACGACTTCGCGGCTGCCGGCCAGCGCGTCCAGCAGCGCCGGATCCCAGTTGTCCAGGTTGCCGCGAAAGTGCTGCAGCAACACCAGTGGCCGTGCGGCCGGGTTGCCGACGCGGCGATAACGGTAGCTGATTCCATTGGCGCCCAAGGCCGTTGAGGAGCGCACACTCTCGTAGCTGGTCATTAGTTTTCGTTCTCGGCTGAGGTGAGTGAGGCTGACAAACCCTGTTCGGCCGCGATCAGCGCCGCGGCTCGCTCGCCGATGGCCACGCACGAGGCCATGGTGTTCGAGGTGGGCAGCCGCGGCAGCACCGAAGCGTCCGCGATCCGCAGATGATCGATCCCGTACACCTTGAGGCCGCTATCGACGACGGCCATTGAATCGCGGCCGATCCTGGCGGTACCCACTCCGTGCCAATACGACAGGGCGGCATCGCGAACATAGTGCTGCAGCTCCGCCCCCGCGAGTGCTCCGGGCATCACCTCGACCTTTACGAAAGGCCGTACCGACGCGGAATTGCCGACTTCCCGCAGGAATTCGACACATGCCACGGCCCCTTGCACGTCTGCGTTCTCGCACAGCGTGTTCGCTTCGATTCGCACGGGGTCGGTTGGATCCGCTCCTGTCAGCCGGACACGACCGCGGCTTTGTGGATGCGAGACGCCGCCGAACAGAACCCAACTGTCGTCGGGCAATCCGAATCGCGCAGCGTTCTCCGAGCTGGCGTGCGGAAAGGTGCCCAGGTACGCAAACAGCTCCGGTGAGCAGGCGCCGGTTTCGTGTTGCCAGTACACGACGGCTTCGGATCTGGCGTTGGGCGGCGGGACGTCGCGAAACCGCCAGACGCAGTCCACTCCGACATGGTCCTGAAAGTTGGCGCCGACACCGGGCAGATGCGCGACGACAGGAATCCCGACCCGAACCAGGTCAGGTTCGTTGCCCACACCGGAGACCATCAGCACCCTCGGCGTGTTGACGGCACCCATGGACAGGATCACCTCGGCCTGAGCCGCGACCCGATGGACCGCCGCGCCGTAAGCGACCTCGACGCCGGTGGCGACCGGGCCGTCGAAGACGACGCGCCGAACCACGGCGCCGGTCAGCACCGTCAGGTTCGGGCGGTCCAGGTACGGGTAGACGTACGACCGGAACACCGATTCGCGGGTGCCGTCGCGGACCCTCAAGTCCGAGATCGATGCCCCCGCAGTGGCTTCCATCAGCCGACCATTGGCGTTCTCGAACGTCGGCACGGCCAGCGAACCTGCCGCCTCCACGACCGCGTGCGCCAGCGGGTGCGGGTCGGGTGCCGGCGCAACGAACACGGGACCCGCCGTTCCGCGGTAACGCGGATCGGGTTTGCCGTGCCAATTTTCGACCGCCCGGTAGATGTCGAGCACCGACTCGTAGCCCCAGGCCGGATCGCCGGCTTCCGACGCGACGAAGTCCCAGTCGGCTTTGTGGCCGCGTGCCCACAACATGACGTTGATGGCCGACCCGCCGCCCAGAGCCTTGCCCATCGAAAACGTCAACGCGCGGCCGTTGACGCACGGGTTGGGCTCGCTCTGAAAGGCCCAGTCCCGTTCGCTGCCCAAGTTGGTCGGCCACAGGTCGGGAATCCGGATGGCGGGGTCGTCATCGGGTCCCCCGGCCTCCAGCAGCAGCACCCTGACCGATGGGTTCTCGGCCAGCCGGCGCGCCAGCACCGAGCCCGACGTGCCGGCGCCGCACACGATGAAGTCGTAGTCCCGCGTATTCCATTCCGCCGCCAAGCGCTCCTGGTTAGCGCGGGCCAACGCGGCGAAATCGGCCGAGCTGTTGTCGTGCTCGGAAGCTGTCATCGTCACCTGCCAAAACTTGATCGCCGGAACTCGGTGCCGTGCCCCACGAGGGCCAGCCGGCAAGACCCGTGGGCACCGTTCTGACGCTAGGTGCGCGACAAGCCGGTCACATCGCCCGAATGACCGATGTCGCGGCTGTGATCTTCGCGCGACGACGGGGCCTTAGCTCTCACCCGATCGTGCGATGCCATCCCACGCGACACGCGCAAGACTTAAATCCATGAGCGCCCTGATTCACCCGAAGAAAACCACGGTCGACGGAGTGTCGGTTCGCTACGCCGAGGGCGGCCAAGACGGTCCCGACGCGGTCCTGATGAGCCCCTGGCCGGAAAGCGTGTACGCCTTCGAGCCGGCCTGGCTGCAGCTGGCGTCCGCCGCGCACCTGATCGCCATCGATCCCCCGGGCTTCGGCGGATCGGACTACCGCCCGGAGCTGATGAACCCGAAGGCAATGGGACAGTTCATCCTTCGCATCGCCGACGCTTTGGGGCTGGACAACCCGCACATCGTCGGCCCGGACATCGGGACCTCCTCGGTGCTGTTTGCCGCCGCCACCGAACCGGGCCGATTCCGCAGCGTCGTGGTCGGCAGCGGCGGGGCGGCGGTGCCGCTGGATGTGAGCGGTGTTCTCAAGGACTGGGTCGAAGCGTCCGACCTACAGCCCTACCGCGAGATCGGCGGGCGCAAGATCGTCGAGATCGCTCTCGGCACGATCGCGGGCTACGCCCCTCCGGACGAGATCCGCGAAGACTACATGTCTTGCTATGAGGGCGAACGCTTCGCCGACACCATCCCCTACGCCCAGAGCTACCGCGAATACCTCCCGCAACTTGCCGAGTTGTTGCCCGGTATCCCGACGCCGGTCCGCATCGTCGCCGGCGCCGACGACGACGTGGTGCCCACGACCAATGCCGAGTTCCTGCATGAGCGACTGCCCAACTCCCAAGTCGATCTCATTGCCGGCGCGGGTCACTTCTGCTGGGAGGAAAAACCGACCGAATACGCCGCGTTGCTCACCGGCTGGTGGGACCGAGCCGACACCGCGCCGAAAAGCTAGACCTACCAACGAGAAAACGAGCGCGTGAAACATGACCACGTCCACAAACATCCTGACCGACACAGTGTTGGTCGAATCCAAAAAGACCGCCACCATCCACGCCGGGATAGACCGCGTCGACATCGCCGACTGGCTACTGCACCTGCCCGACGCCGAGTACCAGCGTTGCGCGCCACCGGATCACATCGCCGCCGGAACAACGACGACCGACGACGGCCGGCCGATGTCGATCAACGTGGAGCAGATCGGCGGCACGCTCATGGTGCAGCACTACGTCGCCGAGGTCCACGAACCCCACCATTGCCGGATGGTGTCGCTCAGCGACGTGCAAGTGCCGGGCGGTTGGACAAAGATCCAGGTGATCTGGGACCTCAGCGTCACCGCAGTGGGCCCTGCCAGCTGCCGATACACCAACCAGGTAATCAGTTACCCGACATCGGCATTCCTGGAAATGCTCGAGAGGATCGGGATCCCGTTCGAAGACGCCGTGGCCGACCGCCAAGCCGCCACCGATGACCACAACCGTCGCGAGACGGCGCTTTACGCGCAAAGCCTGGAACGGAAGGCATTGGCCCGCAATTAAACTCCGTATACTGTTGCGTTTCTGATGCGTGCATGCTCCTTTCGGTACGCATCGACTGAACGTGGTCACCCGACGAACAACCGCTGGTCCTTGCTCGTCTGTCCTAGATGACTTCGCTTCGACCACAAGGTCACGGCGTCGTGCCGAGCCTTGCCGTCAACCGAGTACGATCGACACCGATCTGGAATAGCGTCTGGATGCAGACCGGCGTTGGCATGAAGCGTCACGAGCGGGTATTCACCGAGCCACCGAAAGCAGAGTCAGAAGCATGGCTCGGCTGAATCTCTACGGCCGGGCAGCCGAGTTGGACCACGTAGACGACGCCTTGCGCGCGGCCACGCGCCACGGTGGCGGCGTCGTCATCGTCATCACCGGGGAAGCCGGCATCGGCAAGTCGGCGCTGCTGGAGTCGATCCAGCGGCAGGCCCGAGACGCGGGCTTCGCGGTGGGATGGGCCCGAGCGGCCCCGGTGGACGACGTCGCCGCGGGCGCCTTGGTGCTGTTGGCGCTGCGATCAGGCAATCAGCCGCTGGTCGACACCGAGACGTTCCAGAATCTAGCCACCATCTTCGACAAGAGACTGTGGCTGGCAGACCAGATCGCCGACATCCTCGAGGACCGAGCACAACGGCAGCCGATTCTGATTGCGCTCGACGACTTTCAGTACGCCGACCCGTTGAGCCGCTTCCTGATGCGCGCACTGACCGGGCGGTTGGCGGGTTCCTCGATCATCTGGGCGATCGCCCGGCGCGGAAGTCAGGCCGAAGCAGCTGAGGAGATCGCCGCCGGGGCACTCGACGCGACCGTCGACGTCGACCATATCGCTCTGGGCCCGCTCGCCGACGAGGACATTTTCGCCCTGGCCGCCGAAATTGTCGGTCATCCGCTTTCGGCGCCCGCGCGCCAACAACTGCGGGTGGCCACCGGCAATCCCCTGCTGGCATCTCAACTGTCCAGACAGATTGCGTCCGGGCACCTGGCAGACGCCGACAACGCGGCCATTCCGGGGTCGCTGCTGATCTCGCTGCAAACGCGGACCCGCCGCCTCGGTGGGCCCGCCCGGGACCTGCTGCACCTTGCCGCCGTGTGGGGACGCCCACTCACATTCACCACCGCCGCGGAGATGCTGGGGTTGACCTCGACGCAAGAGGTCCTCGACCGCGCCCGCGACGCCGCCGCCCTCGGCCTGCTCAACGTCGACGGCGATGCGGTGGAGTTCCCCCACGACCTAATCCGGGAGTTCTGCTACGGCGCCCTGTCGCGTTCGGCGAAAATCGACCTGCATCGTCGGTGCGCGGCCTTCATCATGGTCGCCACGAATGGCAACGCGGTTCGCGCGGCACCCCACGCCGAGGCGTGCGCCCGGCTCGGCGACGCCGAGGCCATATCGATCCTGCGTACCGCGGCCGAGCAGTGCCTTGGCACCGTTCCGCACGCGGCCGCTGAGCTCGCCCTGGTGGCGTTCGCGCTGGCCAAGCCGCATGACCCTGACTGGCAAGATGTCGGTCAGGCGTGCGCGGAAATCCTGCTCGAGGCACAACATGGCGCAGAGGCCCTGAACATCGTCGACGAACTGCTGCAGCCTGCCGTCGATCCCAATCGGTGGGCCCAGCTACAGGTGATCGCCGCGCGCGCCCTGTGGCTCACCGGCCGGCTGAGCGAACTCGTCGACCGGGTCGACACCACGTTGTCGCTCACTGGGGTGTCCGCCGAGCTGATCGCGCGGCTGACCGCCACCAAGGCGTTGGCGCTGACCAGGGTGGAATCGGCCTCGGTAGCCGAGGCGACCGCCCAGCGCGCGCTGCAGATGGACGGGGGCGTGGATCCCGCCGTCGCGCTGATCGGTCTGCAGGCGCTGGGCCAGGCCGCACGCAACGAGGGCCGCTACGGCTTGGCGCTCGACAGATTCCACTCACTGCGAACGCGTTTCGGGCCGCAGTACGTCTCGTCGGAGATCATGACGCTGCAGAATCTGGACCGCTACTCAGAGGCGCAGTCATTGCTCGACGCGGCATTTCATGGTGCCGATTCGCATTCGGAGGCGGTCCTTCCCGATCTGCTGCTGGCGCAGCAGTGGCAGGACTGGCACCTGGGCCACCTGGACGCCGCGGCGGCGACCGCGCACAGTCTCATCCGTGTCAGCGATGAGCTCGGCAACCGGGCCAACAAAATTGAGGCACTGATCCTGTTGGGCATCTACGCGGCGCTGCAGAAACAATTCGAACAGGGCGCTGCCCTCCTGAGCGAAGCCAGCCGCGACTTTGCCGCCGACAACTCGGCGCACCCCCCGGAGTTTGCGCTGGTGCGTGGCTACCTCTGCGCGGCGATGGGCGATCCCACTACGCCGGTGGCCGTCCTGGCCCCGATGGTCAGAGAAGCGACCCAACGCCACGACCATTGGCCCGATCCCAGTCGACTAACAAACGCGTTTCGTCGCCTACAGGAGTGGCCGCGGCTACTGGCCGGGGCCGCCATGTCCGGGCAGCAGCGAGCGCTGGCCGACCAGTGCGTCGCCCAAGCTGAGCTGTTCGCGCGACGAAATCCCGCCGTGCAGACGCTTCAGGGGATCGCGGCCCAAACACGCGGGATCGTCGAACAGGACGTGCGGCTACTGCAAGACGCGGCGGCGATCCTGGCCGAAGCGCCCCGTGTGATGCTGCACGCGCGGGCGCGCGCCGACTTGGGCCACGCTCTGATCAGGAGCCGTCGGCGTCGTCAAGGGGTTGTGGAGCTGGAGCTCGCGCTGTCGCTCTACGAGCGTCTCGGTCTGCCGCTTTATTTCGACGAGGTGCAGGCCGCACTAGAGAAGGCCGGGCAATCGGTACCTCGCTCGGCTCGAAGCGTCCGCCCCAAATTCGGCTGGGGCGCACTCACCGACACCGAACGCGCCGTCGCCCGGCACGTGGCGGCCGGACGTACCAACCGCGCAACGGCCGAGGCGCTAAACATATCCATCCACACCGTCAACACCCATCTGCGATCGATCTTCGCCAAGCTCGACCTGCATTCGCGGGTGCAGCTGGCCAATGCGTGGAACGCGCGCCCAATCAACTGAGCCTGTGCCGCCGCGCCGGCATTCACTCGTCAGCGGGCACGCAGCAGGCGACGGCCACACGGAATCGAGCCGGCTATGGGCCGGGAAGGGTGGCCTTGCCCGTCGCCTCGACGATGAGGTCAGTCAACCTGGCGGGCATCGACAGCATGGGTGAATGGCTCGAGGGCAGGTAGCGGATTTCGGTTGCCCGCGCGGCCAACGTGTATTGACTCGGACCCATTTTGGCGTCGCACTCGCACACGATGTACGTCGATGACACGCTGTGCCACGCCGCCTGCGTCAACTTCTGGGCGGCCGCGATCCGGCTGAACGGCTTCATCCGGGCGATCGCCCGATCGACCTCATCCTCCTCGACGTCGTGGAAGAACACCGCCCGCGGGTCGTCGACGGTCATGATGTCATTATCGATGACCCACCAATCCGGTTCGGCGCCAAGCAATCCCAATAACGATTCACCGACGTCCAGCACGAAACCGCAAATATAGACTATGTGCCGGACATTCGGCAGGTTTACCGCACCCTGCGTCGCCGCAGTAGCGCCGTAGGAATGTGCCACCACCACGACCGGGCCCCCAATACCTTCGATGCGCCGACGGACCGCATCCGCATCGTCGTACAAGCCGCGACGTGGGCAGCCGCGATCGGCGACACTGGGCAAGTCCATCGTCTGCACGACCCACCCCCGGGCTGTGAGCTCGGGCTGCACTTTCTCCCACACCCACGCGCCATGCCACGCGCCAGGTACGAGTAGGAGGACGGGGCGTTCTTCTCGCCCACTCACTCGCAGCCCGCCGGGTCCGCCGTCTCACCAGTAGGTCCCGCGACCACTGAGCTATCATCGACGCTTCTCATCCATGAGACCATGCGTACTCCTATGTTGACCAACATATTTGGAATGACAAGACTTTTCGCGCACCCCGCAACATCGGCCGCAGTCATCAGTCCGGCAGAGTTGCCGTCTCCTTAGATCCCGCAGCGAGTCCCCCCGGCTCATCCCGCCAGCCACCTTTCGTGAATGGGCTGGCCCCGACCACGGAACCGGCATGAAGTAGACCTCGCTTTCTAGTCTGTCGTTTATCGCAACGACGGGCATCGCCCAAAGTCGTGAAATCAGGGCTATCCATCAGCTGGCGCCATTCGGCGATGAGTCGCTCGTTTATGCGATGCGCGGACACTAGCCCCACAGAAGAGAAAGACAGAGAGAGACAGACTCTCCCCGCATAGGCACTGACATTCCTGGACAAGTTTTGAACCGGCACGCGCCGGTATCAAAAGTTAGCTAGCCCAACGGGAAACGAAGAGGAAACGTCATGACCTACAGCGCCGATCACATCGCGGGCCTCCGAGCAGTCCGGTCGGAGTTGGTCGCCAGCTGGCGGAGCGTCAATGAGTTGATCGCCGAAGCCGAAGGCGGACTCGACGCCATCGACTCCCCCGTACCCGAGGCAACGATGCTCGACCTTCTCGCCGCCGCTGATGCGGTGCCGGTGCCCAGCGGTGACGCACCCTCACGGTGGAGATACGACCATGTCGCTCAGTCCTAGCGCCGGTGAGAGCCGCAGCGCCGTATCGGCGCTGATGCCACGCTTGCCGTGCGCGATCTCATTGATACTGCGAGGCGGTACGTCGATCGTTTTGACGATCCGGTACCGCGAGACGCCCAGTGAGTCAAGGATTCCGTCTTAAGGATCTCGCCGGGGTGAGTAGGTGCGAAGTCTGCCATCGCCGTCTCCTTTGTAGTGATAATCGACTAGCTCGATGCTGCCGGCGCCGCTAGCACTCCATGTCAAGCAGATGCGCCACTGCTCGTTGACGCGGATGCTGAATTGGCCGGGATGTCTGCCAGCTTCTCCAGTTGGGTCAGACCGCGGAAAGTCTGCGGACTTACAGTGATCGCGCATGGCGCTCATGGGCGCACAGGTCGCTACCTCTATTAATGGCTATTAAGGCGCCCTTGGGCCGCAGCGCTCCCCGGGCGCGCAGAACCAGCGGGTCGATAAAAAATGTATTGCACTAACCCTTAAAAGGCATTACACTTTCGGCGTGTGCGGATCAGATGCCTGCCTACCGCTTGGCAGCACGGCATCACCGGCGATGAGATCCGTGCGGTGATCTCCTTTCCACTCCTGCGGTATGGGATCACCACTGCATACCCTGACGCCGACACCTACATGTTCGTCGGCGCGATGAACAACGAACCCTGGATCGAGGTCGCAGCCGAAGACGAAGACGGCCACACCTGGGCGGTATTCCACGCAATGGTCCTTACGCCCGGTGTCGCTGCCGAGGTCTATGAAATCTCCGGCGACATCATCGACCTCCGCGCCGACCTGTCCCCGCAACGGCCCTACGTCGGCCCCCAGTACGACAGAGACGAGGAGATCTGACCGTGGTGAAGAGAAGCCCGAAGGACTACGACGAGATGAGCCGCGCTGTCGAATCCGGCGAATACACAGTGCGCAGCCCACTGGAAGTCGGCGCAACGCTCCGCATGGGCCGCCCCACCAAAGGAACTCCACCGACGGGCAAAACGCCCGTACTGCCCATCCGGTTGCCCCGCGCACTCCGTGCCGAGATCGAACACCGCGTAGAGACCGGCGAATCCGACTCCGCGTCAGAGCTGATCCGACGCGCTGTCATCGAATACCTCGAGCGCCACCCAGCCCGCCGATAACGCATGTCAAGTTGCGCGAGCGAGGCGCAGCCGGAGTCGGCGCACTTCCAAACCTGGCAGTGACTGCTAGCGAGGTTGGAGACGCTACCGTTGTCGGTGTAACTGGTCGTGTTGGAAAGCTTCCAGCGAAAGTGGATAACCCGGCCACCTAGCTGCTTCCCGACCGGCATCCGCCATTGGCCGGTGGTGACCCCGATGGCCGCCTTTTCACCGGCCCAAGGGGTGGGCGGACCATCACGGCCACGCTTGGGGATGCAACTTGTTGGGACGAGGTCGTAATCCAGCTTGGCTACGAGGAGCTCAAGCGTCACAGCCTGCGGCACACCGGGTCAACGCCTCCTGGACGAAGCCATCACGATATCCCGACATGCCTTGCCTGTTGGGACTTTGGCCGCTCACATCACTCAGCTGAATCGCCGTCCTCCAAATGTCTGACCGGGTATGACGCTACGTTTCGGCCCACAGACGGATTCCGAGGTTATGCGGTTGCACAAACCGGTCCGTAGCTCTGGCAAATCGCCACCGGCACTGCTGGCGGTCAGGCGATGCGGACGATACCTGCCAGCTTCTTAGCAAGGTGCTCACGCGCGACTTCGGCGTCGTAGTGCGCCTGCATGTTGATCCAGAACATGTCGCTCAGTCCTAGCGCGCGCGAGAGCCTCAGTGCGGTGTCGGCGCTGATGCCCCGCTTACCATGCACGATTTCGTTGATGCGGCGCGGCGGCACGTCAATCGTTTTGGCAATCCGGTACTGCGAGATCCCGAGCGGATCTAGAAATTCCGTTTTGAGGATCTCGCCGGGGGTGGGTGGGTTCGAAGTCTGCCATCGGTCTCCTTCCTAGTGGTGGTCGACTAGCTCGACGTTGCCGGCGCCGCGCGTACTCCAGGTGAAGCAGATGCGCCACTGGTCGTTGACGCGAATGCTGTACTGGCCGGCGCGGCTGCCGGCCAGCTTCTCCAACCGGTTACCCGGGGGCGCCCGAAGGTCGTTGATGCTCTCGGCGGCATTGACGAGAGCCAGCTTGGTGTATGTAAGCGGCAGGTCGCCCGCAGTGTACGAGCTTGCGATAGCCGCGCATAACGTGCGTAGACGCGCAGGTCGTTCACCGTCGCGCAGGACGTGTGGTCCCAAAGTGGTCCCCGGCTGAAAGGTGCGGACCTGTAGTCCTTGGAGGTGCTGGGGGTTAGCGCCGACAGCGGGGCGACCCATATTTGCGGTACTATTCGAACGTTCCGAATATTCTTTCGGATAGTGCAGATAGGAGCCAACGTGAGCGCCGACACCGCAGAGGCAGCCACCTTTACCCCGGAGGATCCCGACGAGCTCGCCCCGGTCGTCGGGTTTCTTGCTACCCATGAGCGCCTCCGCGGAACGGTCACATCGCCCAGTTATGCCCTTGTGGGGATCGGTGAACATGACCGCATCGAGTTACCGCGTTCAGTGCACCAAGCATTGATCAAGGTTGTCACGGCGTTGCATGCCGGAAAGGCCGTCACCATCGCGCCTCAGACGATGAAGTTGACCACCCAGCAAGCTGCAGACCTGTTAGGGGTCAGCCGCCCGACGGTCGTTCGCTTAATCACCGACGGTACGTTGCCCGCTGAGCGGATCGGCAATCGCCACCGACTGCTGCTCGACGACGTACTCGCCTACCGCGAGCAGCGCCGCAATCGCCAGTATGAGGCGCTCGCGGCGACAGCGATCGACATCGATGCTGAGGACGATCCGGAAGTCGTTCGTGAGCGGCTCCGTGAAGCGCGCCGCGTCGTCGCGGAGCGGCGTCGGGCCAAGGCTGCCACGCGCTGACAGCACTTCCGAATGTTCACCGCGCTGTTGGATACCTCAGTGCTGTGGCCCGGTCTGCAGCGCGACTTCCTGCTCTCGTTGGCCGTCGAGGGGTTGTATCGGCCGTTGTGGTCAACGGCGATTCTCGATGAATTGTGTTATCAAGAAGCGCGAAAGCTCATCAATCGCGGTCACGACCCGGCTCTCGCATCGCAGCGGGCGCAACGTCTGGTCGATCGAATGAGAACGGCATTCGATGACGCCATCGTGGTGAGCTGGGAAAGCCTAGAAGGCACGTTTGGGCTGCCCGACATCGACGATGAACACGTTGTTGCGGCGGCCCTGGTTGGAGGCGCGGACGTGCTCGTCACCAGCAACTTGAAAGACTTTTGAAGTACCCCAGGTTTTGTTCCGATCTTCGTAGGAGGATTGGAACTATGCCCCGTCAGTATCCGCTTGAGTTCCGCTTACGTGCGTCGCGTTTGGTGGACACCATGCTGGAGGATTCAGATATTTCTGAGTCGATGGCCATCAAGTCGGTGGCCAGCAAACTTGGTGTTGCTGAGGAGTCGGTGCGTCGGTGGCGGCGTAAGGCTCAGGTTGATGCCGGAGAGCGGCCTGGAACGTCCAGTTCCGAGCATGTCGAGATCCGCAGGCTCAAGCGTGAGGTCGCCGAATTACGCAGAGCTAATGAGATTTTGAAGTCTGCGTCTGCGTTTTTCGCAGCGGAGCTCGACCGCCCGCGACGAAATGATCGCCTTCATCGATACCTACCGCGATCAATTCGGGGTCGAGCTCATCTGCCGGGTGTTGCGGGCAGCTATTCCGGGCTTTCTCACCTCCCGCGGGTATCGGGCCGCGCGGACCCGCCCACCCTGCGACCGTGAGATCCGCGACGAGCAGCTGATCGCCGACCTGCTGGCGGTGCACCGGGAGAACTTCTCGGTCTACGGCGTGCTCAAGATGCACCGGGCCATGAAGCGCAAGGGCTGGCACCTGGGCCGCGAACAAACCCGACGACTAATGCGCAAGGCGGGCCTGCGGGGCGTTCAGCGCGGGAAACCGGTGTTCACCACGATCACCGACCCGGCCGATCAGCGGCCGGCAGATCTGGTCAATCGGCAGTTCAAGGCCAGCGCACCGAACCGGCTGTGGGTCGCTGACATCACCTTCGTGCGAACCTGGCAGGGATTCTGCTACACCGCGTTCGTCACTGATGTATGCACCCGAAAGATCGTCGGCTGGGCAGTCTCGGCGACGATGCGCACCGAGGACCTCCCGCTTCAAGCGTTTAATCATGCTGTGTGGCAGTCGAATACCGATCTATCTGAGTTGGTACACCATTCCGACCGCGGATCCCAGTACCTCTCGCTGGCATATACAGATCGGCTAGCCGAGCTCGGGATCGCACCGTCAGTGGGATCGCGCGGCGATAGCTATGACAACGCCCTCGCCGAGGCCGTCAACGCCGCCTACAAGACCGAGTTGATCAACCGTGGCAAACCCTGGCGATGCATCGACGACGTCGAACTCTCGACCGCCGAATGGGTGGCCTGGTACAACCAGGAACGCCTGCACGAAGCCCTCGGCTACGTTCCACCCGCCGAGTACGAGGCCGCCCTCACCGGCACCTCACACCCCGCGAGCCAGCCAACCCCGGCCCTCGCAACCGACTAGGAACAAAACCTGGGGTACTTCATTTCCCCCGCAGCAGATTCCCAATCCACTTTCGGTTCTCTCACCTACGCAGTTCGCTGCTGACACCGTCGCGGTGTCCCCCGACATCGCCTATCGCGCAGTGATTAGCCTGGCTTCTAGATTCGTTCGGCCTTCGTCCACGGTCGATGAGATTCTCGACCATCTTGTGGCACGCTATTCGATGATCGAAGCCGTCGAACTCATCCGCAGCGTCATATAGCTGCCGTTCGAGGAGAAGCGACCGTTAGCGGCATCGAGAACTTTCCTGGCGAGTTGGACACTCTGCGTGCCGATAATCTGCGTCTGCGCCGTCTTCTTCGGTTGAGTGAGGAACAGGCACGCGCAGCCGCCAGTGACCAAGCGACACTGACGGGAGCGCCGACCTCACCGGTGACCATGGGCTCCAGCTCCGCTGATAAGGTGCGGTTCTTCTTCGAGTTGTTCCGTTCTCGCACCGACGTTTACGCGCTTCGCTGGGAGAATCGCCGAGATGGCCGCTCGGGTTGGATACCGGCGATCAAGGGCCATTGGCGCAAGGGTATGAATCGGGCCGACGCACCTTACCTTCCGCTGACTCCAGAGGTCATTGACGCTCACCTGCGGGGCGAGGCGCACGTCGGCTTGTATCCGCTCAGCGATGACGACACTTGCTGGTGGATAGCTGCCGATTTCGATAAAGAAGCCGCGATGCTCGATGCACTCGCGTACATGAAAGCGGCTCGCTCCTATGGAATTCCGGCTGCGCTAGAGGTGTCACAATCCGGACGAGGAGCTCACGTCTGGATTTTCTTCGCTCATGCGATCTCGGCATCGGTCGCCCGCAGCGTCGCTACGAGTCTGTTGGGTGAGGCATTTCGGCTTCGTGGCAGCATGCATCTGAGTAGCTATGACCGCTTGTTCCCGGCTCAGGATGTGCACACTGGGCGTGGGGTGGGCAATCTCATCGCGGCACCGATGAACGGCAAGCGTCGTCAACACGGCACCACCGTCTTCCTCGATCCCGCTACCCTTGAGCCATACGAGGATCAGTGGGCATACCTGTCAAGCATTGCCAGATTGTCCACCAAAGACGTGATCGCGTTGGCGCGTCAACTTCCCGGCCCGCAGATCGGCCACAACGTCCGGCGTCTGCAGTTGCCGACGTCGTCACGCATCGTTCGGCGGCCTGCGCCAATCATCCGCGCAGAGTTCACATCCCGACTCACCCTGAAGGCCAATGATCTTGGCCCAGCCATGATCTCGGCGGTCAAGCATGCCGCTTCGATCCGCAACCCCGAGTTCGATGCGCGCCAACGCGCCCGCCGCAGCACTTGGGACACACCGCGGTTCCTCTACAGCTACGACCAAACAGCCGAAGGTGATCTCGTCCTGCCCCGCGGGCTCCATCCGCTGCTGACCGAACTCGTCGAATCGGCAGACAGCACACTGCGCGTAGATGACAAGCGCATCACCGGCGAACACCACGAGTTCAGCTGCAGGACGCCGTTGCGCACGGTGCAGACCAGCGCACTGCGCCAACTCCTTGAACAAGACACCAGCGTCCTTGTCGCGCCACCGGGTACCGGAAAGACGGTGATCGCCTGCGCGGCAATCGAATCGCGGTCCACATCCACTCTGGTCCTTGTCGATCGCAAAGCCATCGCCGACCAGTGGCGCGACCGGATCAGCAGCCACCTCGGTTTCAAGTGCGGTCAAATCGGCGGTGGGCGATCGAAAACCACAGGCATTCTCGACATCGCGTTACTGCCAACACTTGCCCGCCGCGACAACGTCGAAGACATCACCGCCAACTACGGATTCGTCATCGTGGACGAATGCCACCATGTCGCCGCCAGCGCATTCTTCGGCGTCCTGAGCCGCATAGCCGCGCGCTTCTGGCTCGGCTTGACCGCGACTCCGGAACGCCGCGACGGGCTCGAAGACCTGATCTATCACCAACTCGGATCACACCACGTAGCGATCGACCAGCCGAGTACTGGGCAACTCCCGGTCGACAGCTCCGACCTGCTGACGCCCCACCCGGTTCTGCACCTGCACCCGACCGAATTCGAATACCGCGGCGACGCCGATCCCACCGCACCCGGTGGAATGGCCGAAATCTATCGCGCCCTCGTCGCCGATCACGCACGACTCGACCAAATCGCGGCCGATGTCCTGACCGCCGCCGAAACCGGCGCCAACATCCTGGTGCTCACCACATGGGTCGAGCACCTCAACGCGATCACCGACCGGCTACGGACCGCAGGAAAGACCGTCACCGTCCTCAGCGGCGGCATGAAGGCTCGTGAACGCCGCCAAATCGCCGACCAACTTGCCAACCACACGCCCGACTCGGATCCACTCCTGATCGTCGGCACCAGCTTATTCATCGGGGAAGGCTTCGACTGCCCAGCCCTCGACACACTGTTCCTGGCCGCGCCGATCACCTTCAAGAACCGGCTCGTCCAGTACATCGGCCGCGTCACCCGGCCCTACCACTCAAAGACAACCGCAACCGTGCACGACTACCACGACGAGCGCACCCCCGTTATCGCCTCTTCGCTGAAGAAACGAGCTCCCGGCTATATCAAGATGGGCTTCCCCGACCCGCGCAAGATGATCCGATAGAACTGCGCGCCACCCCACTTAACCAGCGGTCAACTTCGGCACAAGGACAGCGCCCTCGGTCGCGCCGCATAACGTGCACAGGCGCGCATGGCGTGCATGGCGTGTGGTCTAGCTGGCAGAAACTCCCCTAGACGAGTACATCGAGCCCGTCGCCGGCACCGCATGTGGTCCCAAGGGAGATTTGCGGCACCTACCCAACCGTCACGACTGAATATCAACACATCATCGCAGGTCAAGGCCTACTTCTCCGGGTCGGGCTGACAGGATTTGAACCTGCGACCACTTGACCCCCAGTCAAGTGCGCTACCAAACTGCGCCACAGCCCGCACGCCACCGAAATCACCGGCAGCAGGTCGACAGCCTACCGCAAGCCGTGCTGCGCACCGGAACGCCCCGCACGCGCCCACACCAGCGACGAGTACACCGTCCCGCCGTCGGGAAGGGGCGTCTCCGCCGATAGTCGCAACCGATCACCGTCGAGGTCGCTGTGCCGCAGATGGAACTTGCCCAGGTAGTTCGGCACCAGCGAAAGCTTCGCCTCGTGCCGAATGTCTCCCGTCGACTCGTCGACAAAGTAGCGCCCGCTGTAGGCGAGATACCCCAACGCCGCGGCGGCGGCCTGCTCAACGGAGCCACCGCTGGCGACCGGTCGGTCGTAGTTCGGCCGGCCGGCAGACTGGATCTGCGCCGACATGTACCCGTCCGGCGTGTACATGATCAAGCCCTGCGCATCCTCGCCGTGCGGATATCTGATGGGCCCGTCGGGACGGTCTCGCTCGACGTAGGACACCAGCTCCCATGCCCCAACCAGCTTGTCGCGCAACGGTTTCGTCACTTCGCCTCCGCGAACCACTCGGTCACGCTCCGCACCCACGCCAGCACGGCTGCGGAAAGCGCATCTTCGCGGCCGTAGAACCGTTGCGCCGGAACGGGCACGCTGACCGCGACCGTCTGCTCCCCCACCCGCACCGCTGCTCCCACCGCGCACACGCCCTCGGTCTGTTCCTCGCGGTCGTAGGCGACACCGTCGGCCTGGATCCGTTCGAGCTCTTTGCGCAGCGCCGCCGGGGTCGTGATGGTGTGCTCGGTGAGCCGGGCGAGTCGACTGGGCAGCACCTGCGCCTGCTGCGCAACAGACATCGAAGCCAGCAGCGCTTTGCCGTTGGCGCAGCAGTGCAGCGGAAACGATTCGCCCACCGCGCTGATCGCGCGCAGCCGGTGCGGCGAGACGACCTGGTCGACGAACCGCGCCCGGTCGCCGTCGAGGATCGACAGGTCCACGGTCTCCTCCAGCTCGCGAGACAGCTCCTCCATGAACGGGTGCACATCCATCACCACGCCGAGGCGCACGGTGCTCGCCATGCGCGCGATCTCGGGGCCCAGCCGGTACGGACCGCGGGCCCCGCGCGAGGCCACCAGACCCTCGTCGTCCAACGCGTTGAGGATCCGGCTCACTGTGGAGCGCGCCATCCCGAGTCGCTCCCCGATCTCGGCCTGGCTGACCCCGCCCGGATGCGCCTGCAGCAGCCGCAGGATTTCGGCGGCGCGGGCGATGACCTGAATGCCGCCGCGCGTGTCTTGGTCTACCGAGACGCTCACCGCTGCTCCCCCGATAACCGCAGCAGCGCGGAGGTCTCCTCCACCGATGCCACCGGCAGGTCCAGCGCCTCGGCCAAGCGCTTCGTGCGCGCGACGAACGCCTGATTGCTCGGCGCCAGTTCACCTTTCCGGAGATACAGGGTGTCCTCCATGCCGGTGCGGGCGTTGCCGCCCAGCGCGAGACCCATCGCGGTCAGCTCCAAATTCGCCCGGCCGATCGCGATGACTTGCCAGATCGCCTCGGGCGGAAGCCGGCGCACCATCGTCAGCAGATTGTCCGCTGTGGCGGCCATGCCGCCGCGCACCCCGAGCACGATGCTGAATTGCAGCGGCTCGGCCAGCAGGCCTTCCTGCCACAGCCGCAGGCACGCGTCCAGATGCCCGGTGTCATAGATCTCCAGCTCCGGTTTGACGTCGAGCTCGCGCATCCGTTCGGCCAAGCGCCGCACCGCATCCGGCGGGTTACGGAACTCGCCGTCGGCGAAGCTCATCGAGCACGGATTCAAAGTCGCCATCCGCGGCCGCAGCTCGACGAGCTTCGCGCGCTCCTCGAACGGCACCGTGAGCCCCACCCCGGTGGACATCTGGATCAGGATCGGGCAGCGCTCGCCGATCAAATCCATCACCCTGCGCGCAATATTCAAATCGGCTGTGGGCCTTTCATTCTCGTCGCGCAGGTGGATGTGCGCGACGGCGGCACCGGCGTGGTAGGCCTGCTCGACGGCAACCGCGATCTCCTCTGGAGAAGTTGGCAGCGACGGGTTGTCGGCCTTGGTCGCGATCGGCCCGGTCGGTGCGACGGTGATGACGACACTCATGACACTTCCTCCTGTGGGTGGGCGCTGACCACCAGCAGCACCGCCTCACGGCCGGAACGGTTTTCGATGGATCGCACCTCACCCCTCGCGAAGTGCACACTGTCGTACCGGCCCAGCACAGTGGACGTACCGTCGGCGGTTACGACAAGCTCACCGTCGATCACGATGTAGACGGTTTCCTCCTTGGCGGGAGCCGCCTGGGCGATCCCCCCGGGACGGTAAGTCGACAGGCCGACCCACAATCGTTCGGTGGGCCCGGCCTCGTGGCCCTGCAGGCGCACCGCGTGCACACCGTCGTGCAGCGGGACAACGTAACCGGGAGCATCAGAAGCCCGCGTCAGGTTCATCGTCACGCCGCCTCACCCGTCTCGATGCGATACCTGCCGCTGGGATCGACGATCGCCACCAGCCGCACGATGCAGCCGTCGCCGCCGACCCAGCGCCAGGGGAACGCGGCGAAGGTGACCCGCTTGCCGGTGACCTTGTCCAGCTCGCCGCCGACGTTCTCAAAACCATAGATGCCGTTTGACAGGATCGCCCGGTGGCACGGCTCCCACTCGGGGAAATCGTCGAGCACCTTGCGCCCGGTCTCCTGCTCGTATTCCTTTACCGCCCAAGGCAGTAGGCCGCCGGTATGTTCGGCGGGACCGTGCGGGCCGATCGAGGTGGCCAGCGGGTGGTCCAGGGCCTGGGTGTCGGTGCCGACGGCCTTGACGCCCTTGGCGGCGAACCACTCGCCGGCTTCCTTGTAAAAGCCCGGCGAATAGGCGTAGTACTCGGCGCTGTCGGCGTACTTGTGGTGCCAGCCGGTGTTGACGATGACGATGTCACCGGGTCTGATCGAAGCTGTCGCATTCTCCAGGTCCTCGGCGGTGACGACGCCCCACTTATCCTTCGGGATCGACACCACGACTCCGGTGCCGAAGAACGCGCTCAACGGGATCTCGTGCAAGAACGGTGTGCCTTCCACGACGTGGGCCGGCGCGTCGATGTGGGTCCCGGAATGCATGACGGTGGTGATCTTTTGGGTGAGCACCCGGCTTCGGGCCATGTTGTGCAGGCGCTCGATCTTGACGTCCTCGAAGTACGGCCACGCCGGCTGACCGTGGCCCCACGGGTGCGACAGGTCGTAGAACTCCAACGTCGATTCGGCTTCGCCCAGCGGCCAGGTGTAACTCATGACTTTCCTTCCAGTGCAATGCTTTCGAGCTGACTAGTGATGTGTGCGGCCAACCGCGCGGCGGCCCGTTCGCGCGCGCCTTGGGGCCAGTCGAGGAAGCCGTGGCCGGTGCGCGCGCCGAGTTGCCCGTCGGCGACCATGGCGCGTAGCAGCGGGCTGGGATGGGGGTGCGAGTCGAGGCTGGGGATCACCGCTTCGTGAATGGCCAGGGTGAGGTCCAGGCCGACGTAGTCGGCATTTTCCAGGGGACCTAGCGTGGCCAGCCGCAGCCCAATCGTGTTGCGTACCACCAGATCCACGGTCTCGGCGTCGCAGACGCCCTCGGCGACCAGCGCGATCGCCTCGCGCCACAGGGCGTGTTGCAGCCGGTTCCCGATGAAGCCGGGGACGTCGCGCCCGACCCGCACCGGCGTCTTGCCGGCGTGCGCGAGAAAACCCATGACGCGGTCCACGGTGGCCGCCGCGGTCCGCGCGCTGGGCACCACCTCGACGATCGGGATCAGATCCGGCGGGTTCCACCAGTGCATCCCAATCGCGCGGCCGCCGTCGGGCACCCGCTCGGTGACCGCACCCACCGGCAGCACCGAGGTGTTGGTCGCCAGCACCGCAGATGGTGCCAGCGCGGCCAAGCGTTCGAACAGGCCCTGCTTGATGGCGAGGTCCTCGATGATCGCCTCGATGACCAGATCGGCGTCGCCCACCGCCGCCGCCAGATCGGCGACCGCGGTCACCTTGCCGCGCCCCGGACCGGCCACCTCGCTCGCCTCGGCCACGGCGTCGTCCAACACACGGGTGTTGGTGTCGGTGAGGACGACATCCAGGCCGGCCGCGGCCAACACCCCCGCGATGCGGCTACCCATCAGGCCGGCGCCGACGACCGCGGCGCGGGCGAAACCGAAATCCGAAGTCAGCATGCCGTGTACCCGCCGTCCAGATACATCACCTGGCCGGTGAAGAAGCTCGACGCATCGCTGAGCAGATAGATCAAGGCGCCAACGAAGTCCTCCGGTTCAGCGAAGCGGCGCAACGGAATTCGCGCGAACATCGCCTCACGGGTGGCGCGCCCCTTGTCGTCGTCGGCAAACATCCATTCGGTCACTTCGGACCGGAAAACCGTTGGAGCAAGCGCATTTACGCGGATACCGGCCCCGCCCCACTCTGCCGCCAGGCTCTTGGCCAGCAGGTCGGTGGCCGCCTTTGACGGGCAATAGGCGGTGTAGCCGGCGGGGTGGCCGAGCGAGCCGCGGACCGACGAGACGAGTACCACGCTGCCTCCCCTGCCCTGATCGAGCAGCACCCGCCCGGCCGCCTGGCACACCAGCCAGGCTCCCCGCGCGTTGGCGCTCATTACCTTGTCGAAATCCTCGACGGCCATCTCGGTGATGGGCGCGACGTGGTTCATCCCCGACGCCACCAGAACCCCGTCGAGGCCGCCGTGGCGGGAGACGACCGCCTCGACCATGGCCGCGGCGTCGGCGGGGGTGTCGGGGCGCCGGGTCACCAGCACGGCGTCATCGAGGCCGAGTTCGGTCAGGCCCGCGGCGTTACCGCCAGCGAGTATTAGCCGAGCTCCCGCGTCGGCCAACGCTCGGGCAGCGACGCTGCCCAGTGCACCGCTCGCGCCGGTGATCAGTATCGACTTGCCCCGCACGCTGAAGCGCTCCGCCGCCGTCACCGTTGACCTCCACATAATTCCCGCAATACGGAATTATCAATTCGTTATACGAGAGGACGTTAGGCGCGGGCGGCCGCCAAGTCAAGCAATATTCCTGTGATGCAGAGCGCAGTGGCCGCATCGCGGGATTACGGCAGCACGATCCCGGTCGCCGGGCCCAGGGGGATCGCCTGGCCACCGGGGGCCTGGTAGCCGCCGGGCGTCCCGTACAACCCGAATATCGGGTCGGTCGGCCCCGCCCCGGCGAACATGTCGTTGATCCAGCCGGCGGACAGGGTGTACACGGCCGCCGTGTCGCCCCCCGGGGAGATCTTCGTTGCCAGCTGGGCGGCGACGTCGACGAGGGGGTGATCGCCCAGCATCGAGTCGACATGCGAGCCGTGGACCATCTCGACCCCGACGAACTGCCCCGGGTACAAATGCACCAGTTGATTCGTGGTTTCACCGAAACCGTTCTCGAGCTGCGGCGGCGAGGCGATCGTGTAGTCGGGGATGTTCATCGTCTTCAGGCTGGCGATCCCGGACGCGAAGCCGGTGGAGTTGTTTCCGGCGCCGTCGAACATCACCACCCCGAGAAGGTGGTTGTCGGCGGGGTTTCCGGCCAGGTCGGCGATGTAGTCGCCGCCGGCCTCCGTGGCGAAGGCGCCGCCGGCGGAATGCCCAGAAATCACGAAGCTTTGCGGCAGCGTGCCGTGGTAGCCGGCCTGGTTCGCGCTGGCGTTCAGCGCCGCCTCGTTGCCCAGGAACAACGAGCCGACGGCTTGCTGCATCTGCGCGCCGTTCAGCCAGGCGCCGTTCGGCAGGAACACCGACGACACCGTCGGGGTGACCACGATGCAGTCGGTCCGCTCGGCGAGCTGAATCGCCAGATCGCTGTACCAGCCGCCGGTTCCCGGCGAGCCGTGCTGTAGATAGATGACACCGCGGGCATTCACCGTTCCGTCGGCCTGCGTCGGGAAGTACCAGCGCGCCGGGGCCGAATAGCCATGGGGACCAACCGGAATGTTCAGGTAGGAGGTCCCCTCGGTCACCCCGGTCACCGCGCCGGGCGTCCCGGTCGACTGCGTCACGCCGCCGCTGCCGGTGCCGAGGCTGCCGTTGAAGAGGCCACTCAGCAGCCGGCCACCCAGGCTGGGCCCGGTTCTCCCGGTGACCACGGGCCCGACGGCTTGCTTACCGAAGAGCGGTTGCCCGGTCAGATAGATGAAGGGGGAAAAGACCCCCTTGTCGAAGAACTGCTGCTGTAGACCCCGCACCAACAGCGACGCATTCGAGGCTTCGGCGGCCGCATACGTCGTCCCAGCGCCGCTCAGCGCATCCGCAAACTCGGTGTGAAACCGAGTCGCCTGCGCGGTCAGCGTCTGAAATGTTTCGCCGTAGCGGCCGAAGAAACGCGTGACGGCCGCCGACACCTCATCGTGCGCCGCGGCGACAATGCCCGTCGTCGAGGGCGCCGCCTCGGCGGCCGCCGCCTTGATCGCCTCCCCGATTCCCCTCACGTCCCCCGATACCGCGGCAAGTGCCTCGGGTCCTGCGATCACGTACGACGACACCGGTGCCCCCCAATCGTCAACGGCAAAGCGGGCTTTAGGAAGAAATCACCGGCAGCACGATCCCGGTGGCCGGGCCAAGGGGGATCGTCTGACCGCCGGGGGGCTCATAGCCGGTTGGGGTTCCGTACAACCCGTTGATTGGGTTGCTCGGCCCCCCACCGGCGAAGAAGTCGTTGATCCAGCCCTCGGCGAGCGTGTACACGGCGGCGGTGTTGCCGCCGGGCGAGAACCTGGTGGCCAGCTGGGAGGCGAAGTCGATGACGGGCTTGTCGCCGAGCATCGAATCGACATGCGAACCGTTGGCCAGCTCCACCCCGACAAACTGGTTCGGGTACAGGCTGACGAGTTGGTTGGTGGTGACGCCGTATGCATTCAACATCTGGGGCGGCGCAGCGATCGTGTAGTCCGGGATGTTCAACGTCTGCAGGCTGGCGATCGACGGCGCGAAGCTTCCGGCATTGGTCGCGACGCCGTCGAACATCACCACACCGAGCAGGTGGTTGTCGGCGATGTCCGCCCCCAGGGCCTTGACGTAGTCGCCGCCCGCCGCCGTGGCGAGGCCGCCGCCGGCCGAATGCCCGGAAATCACAAACTCTTGCGGCAGCGTGCCGTGGTAGCCGGCCTGGCTCGCGCTGAGATTCAGCGCCGCCTCGTTGCCGATAAACAATTCGCCGACGGCGTGCTGCATCTGAGTGCCGCTGATCCAGGCGCCGCCGGGCAGCGGAAGCGACGACACGGTGGGGGTGACCACGATGCAGTCGGTGGTTTCCGCCAGCGCGATCGCGAGCGGGCTGTAATAGCCGCCCGTTGCCAGGAAACCGTGCGACAGATAGATGACACCGCGGGCATTCACCGTCCCGTCGGCCTGCGTCGGGAAGTACCAGCGCGCCGGGGCCGAATAGCCATTGGCACCGACCGACAGGTTCAGGTAGGAGGTGCCCTCGCGGACCCCGGTCACCGCGCCGGGCGTCCCGGTCGACTGCGTCACACCGCCGCTGCCGTTGCCGAGAGTCCCGTTGAAGAAGCCGGTGATTAGCCGGCCGCCCAGACTCGGCCCGGTGGTGCCGGTGACGACGGGCCCGACAGCCTTGTTACCGAACAGCGGGTGCCCGGTGAAATAGATAAACGGCGAGTAGAAGCCCTTGTCGAAGAACTGCTGCTGCAACCCCCGCACCAGCAGCGATAAATTCGTCCCCTCGGCGGCCGCATAGTTGGTCGCAGCCGCGGTCAGCGCATGGCCGAACTCGGAGTGAAATTGCGTCGCTCGCGCGGTCAGCGTCTGAAATTCTTTGGCGTAGTTGCCAAACAGACTCGTGATGGCCGCCGACACCTCGTCGCCGGCCGCCGCGACAATCGCCGTTGTCGAGGGCGCCGCGTCAGACGCGGCACCCTTGATCGCGTCCCCGATCCCGGTCAAATCCCCCGACACCGCGGCAATGGCCTCCGGTGCTGCGATCACATACGACATCGGCGGCTCCGATCCTCGTGCCAGATAACTGTTTCGGAGGATAAGCCTTAGCGGCGCTTAGGTCCGCGTTTCTCGCGCACTCGCACATTGATGCGGATCGGGCTGCCCTGGAACCCGAATGTTTCGCGCAGCCGCCGCTCCAGGAAGCGTCGGTAGCCGGCCTCCAGAAACCCGGAGGTGAACAGCACGAAGGTCGGCGGCCGCGTCGTGGCTTGGGTGGCGAACAGGATGCGAGGTTGCCTGCCGCCGCGCACCGGCGGCGGGTTGGCCGCGACGACCTCTTTGATCCACGTATTGAGAGGACCGGTCGCGATCCTGGTGTCCCACGACTCCAGCGCGTTCTCCATCGCCGGCACCAGTTTCTGCACCGCCCGACCTGTCTTGGCGGAGATGTTGACCCGTTGCGCCCAGCGCACCTGCACCAATTCACGGTCGATCTCGCGCTCCAGCAGATCGCGACGATCCTCGTCGACCAGGTCCCATTTGTTGAACGCCAGCACCAGCGCCCGCCCTGCGTCGATCACCATCGACAGCACCCGCAGATCCTGTTCGGTCAACGGCGCCGACGCGTCGATCAGCACGACTGCCACCTCGGCCGAATCGATGGCCGCGTGCGTGCGCACCGAGGCGTAGAACTCGTGACCGCTGGCCTGACCCACCTTGCGGCGCAGGCCCGCGGTGTCGATGAATCGCCAGATTTTGCCGTCCATTTCGATCAGCGAGTCCACCGGGTCGACCGTCGTTCCCGCCACGTCGTGCACCACTGATCGCTGATCGCCGGCCAGCTTGTTCAGCAACGAGCTCTTGCCGACGTTGGGCTTGCCGACCAGCGCCACCCGGCGCGGTCCGCCACTCACCGCTGCGGCTTCGGACACCTCGGGCAGCTCGGCCAACACGTCGTCGAGCAGATCGGCGACACCGCGGCCGTGCATCGCGCTGACCGGGTGCGGCTCGCCGAGTCCCAGTGACCACAGCGCCGCCGCGTCCGCCTCGCCCTTCTCGTTGTCAACCTTGTTGGCGGCCAAGAAGACTGGCTTACCCGAGCGCAGCAGGATGCGGGCGGCGGCCTCGTCGGCGGCGGTGGCGCCGACGGTGGCATCGACGACCAAGATGACCGCATCGGCGGTGCGCATGGCCACCGACGCCTGCTCGGCCACCAGCTGTTGCAGGCCCTTGGCGTCGGGCTCCCAGCCTCCGGTGTCCTGCACGACGAACCGGCGTCCGGTCCACAGCGCGTCGTAGGAGACCCGGTCGCGGGTGACGCCGGGGACATCCTGCACCACCGCTTCGCGCCGGCCCAGGATGCGGTTGACCAACGTCGACTTGCCGACGTTGGGCCGTCCCACGATCGCCAGCACTGGGGCCGGTCCCTGTTCAGCGAGCTCGTCGAGGTCCGAATCGCCGAGTTCCCAGTCGCTTTCGTCGGTCCAGGTGCCGTCGTGGGTCACTGCTTCACCAACTCCAGTAGGTGGGCGATCACGGCTTCCTCGGTCATGGCGCTGGTGTCGACGACCACGGCGTCGTCAGCCGCCCGCAGCGGTGACACCGCACGCGTGGAATCGAGATGATCGCGGCGGCGCACGTCGGCCAGCACCCCCTCGTAGTCGTCGGGCAGGCCCGCCGCGACGTTCTGGTCGTTGCGGCGCCGCGCGCGGGTTTCGGCCGACGCCGTCAAGAAGATCTTCACCGGCGCGTCGGGCAACACCACGGTCCCGATGTCGCGGCCCTCCACCACGACGCTGCCGCCGCCGTTGGCCATGCGGCGCTGCAGCTCGACAAGTCGGGTACGCACCGCGGGAACCGACGACACCGCCGACACCGCCCGGGTGACCGCATCGCCGCGAATCTCGGCCGAAACATCCTCGTCGGCAAGGCAATAGCGATCACCCTTGGGGTTGTAGTCCACCGACATCTGCACCGTCGACGCGATCCGTCCGACGGCCTCGGCATCGTCTGGGTCGACTCCGGCGCGCAGCACCGCCAGCGTCACCATGCGGTACATCGCCCCGGTGTCCAGGTAGCGTGCGCCGAGTTCTTGCGCCAATCCCTTTGACACGGAGGACTTTCCGGTGCCCGCCGGCCCGTCGATGGCGACGACGACCGTCACAACCCCACCGCCTTGTACAGCTGGCCGATCTCGTCGCGGCGCAGCGCCCGGATGCTGCCGGGGCGCTGCTCCCCCAGCGTCACCGCCCCGATATCGGTGCGCACCAGCGCCTCCACCGGGTGACCGGCCGCCGCCAGCATCCGGCGCACGATGCGGTTGCGGCCTTCGTGTAAGGTCAAGCGCAGCAACGTCTTTCCCGGTATCGCATCCACCACCGCGAAATCATCGACGCGCGCGATGCCGTCGTCCAGCTCGATTCCGGCGCGCAGCTTTTTGCCCAGTCCGCGCGGCACCGTCCCGGTCACCGTCGCCAGGTAGGTCTTGGGCACCTCGTGGGAGGGATGCATCAGCCGGTGCGCCAGCTCGCCGTCGTTGGTCAGCAGGATCAGGCCCTCGGTGTCGGCGTCCAGGCGGCCCACGTGAAATAAGTTCTTGTTGCCCCGAACTTTTCGCTCGATCAGGTCGCCGATGCAGGGGCGGCCACGATCGTCGGACATGGTCGAGTGCACCCCCCGCGGCTTGTTCAGCGCCAGGTACACCTGTGAGTCGTCGAGAACCACCCGCGCCCCGTCGACGCGGATCACCGAGGCGTCCGGGTCGACCCGAGTGCCCAGTTCGGTGACCACCTCGCCGTCGACCTCGACGCGGCCTTCGATGATCAACTTTTCGGCGGCGCGCCGCGACGCAATCCCGGCCTGGGACAACACCTTTTGCAAACGGACCGGTTCGCCCATCAATCCTGGTCCACGTCGAATGACATAGCCTCGTCGGAGGATTGGCCGCCCGTGAGTTTGATGAAACGTGGTTCGCTGTCCAGGGATTCGCTGAGGTCTTCGATCGTGTCGACGTCGGGCAGCAACGGCGCGATATCGGGAAGTTCGGCCAGCGAGGCCAATCCCAACCGTTCCAGAAACAGCTCCGTGGTGGCGAACGTCACCGCGCCGGTGTCGTCGTCGGTGCCGGCCTCGGTGATCAGCCCGCGCGCCAACAGGGTGCGCATCACCGCGTCCACGTTGACCCCGCGGACCGCACTCACCCGCGCGCGCGTCACCGGCTGGCGGTAGGCCACCACGGCGAGGGTCTCCAGCGCGGCCCGGGTGAGTTTGGTGCGCGCGCCGTCGAGCAACAGCTTCTCGACGTACGGCGCGAACCGGGCCCGGGTGTACAGCCGCCAGCCCTCGCTGGTCTTGCGCAGGTCGATGCCGCTGTCGCGCGCGGTGAGTTCCTCGGCGAGTGCCTCGAGCTTCGCGGTCACCCGGTAGACGGGTTGCTCGATGGCCGAGGCCAGTGCCTCGACGGTGACCGGGGTGTCGACCACCAGCAGCAGGGCCTCCAGCACGGAGCCGAGTTCCTCGGGATCCAGCGGCGCCACCTCGGCGATGTCGGGGATGCCAGAAACGGCACCATCGAGATCGAGGTCGGGCACGTCGTTAGTCATCATTCGTCTCGCACTTCTACCAGGGCTTCGTTGGTCGGCCGTTCCCCGGTCCACGAAACTTGGAGCACGCCAAGCGGCTCTAACTGCTCGAATGCTACCGCCCGGGCCCGATACAGCTCGAGCAGCGCCAGGAAGCGCCCGACCACCTCGATCGACGCCTGACAGTCGGCGACCAGCTCCGAAAACGTGGCCCAGGCACCGCTGCCGCGCGCTTCGAGGATCTCCAGCAGCCGCTTGGCCTGCTCGGGCACCGACACCTGCAGCTCGTGCAGATGCCCCAGCGCCACCACGGGCACCGGCCGCGGGGTGAACGCGACGGCGGCGATCTCGGCGAAAGTCTGCGCGTCGACGCCCAGCATCACCTCGGGGAGCAGGCTGGTGAACTGTTCCTCCAGCGCCACCGAACGCGGATAGCTGCGCAGCGCGTTGGCCTCCAGCTCGGCGAAGATCGACGCCACATGCTTGAAGGCGCGGTACTGCAGCAGCCGGGCGAACAGCAGGTCGCGCACCTCGAGCAGCGCCAGGTCCTCGTCGTCCTCGACCTGACCGGCCGGCAGCAACCGGGCGGCCTTGAGGTCGAGCAGGGTCGCGGCGACCACCAGGAACGCGGTGGTCTCCTCGAGTTCGAGCTGCGAGCCGATCTCGCGGGTGTAGGCGATGAAGTCGTCGGTGACCTGGTGCAGCGCCACCTCGGTGACGTCGAGCCGATGGGCGAAGATCAGCTGCAGCAGCAGGTCAAACGGCCCCTCGAAGTTGGTCAGCCGGACCTGGAAGCCGTTCTGGGATGCCGTCTCGCTGGTCTCGGAGCCGTTCGCGATCCCGTTCACGCGCCGAATCGGTCGATGAACTCGCGGGCCAGGGCGCGGTAGGCGAGGGCGCCCTGCGACTTCGGGGCCCACGTCGTGATGGGTTCGCCGGCGACGGTGGTTTCCGGGAAGCGCACCGTGCGGGTGATCACGGTGTCGAACACCAGGTCCCCGAACCGCTCCACGACCCGGGCCATCACCTCGCGCGCGTTGACGGTGCGCGGGTCGTAACGGGTGAGCAGGATGCCACTGATTTCCAGCTTGGGGTTGAGCCGGTCGCGCACCTTATCGACGGTATCGGTGAGCAGCGCCAGCCCGCGCAGCGAGAAGAACTCGCATTCGGTCGGGATGACGACGCCGTCCGCGCAGGCCAGTCCGTTGACGGTGAGCAGGCCCAGCGACGGCTGGCAGTCGATCAGGATGTAGTCGTAGCGGTCCAGCACCGGGTACAGCGCCCGGGCCAGCGTCTGTTCCCGGCCCACCTCGTTGACCAGCTGGATCTCGGCGGCCGACAGGTCGATGTTGCTGGGCACCAAATCCATGTGCGGGACGCGCGTGTGCAGCAGCACGTCGTCGATCGACACCCGCGGCTCCACGAGCAGGTTGTGAATGGTCTGCTCGAGTTCGTAATGCGGTACGCCGAGACCCGCGGACAGCGCGCCCTGCGGATCCATGTCCACCAGCAGCACCCGTCGGCCATATTCGGCGAGCGAGGCACCCAGATTGATGGTCGACGTGGTTTTCCCGACGCCGCCCTTCTGGTTGCACATCGCGACGACCTTGGCCGGCCCGTGCGACGTGCGCGGCTGGGGCTCCGGGATCGCCCGCGGCGGGCGTCCGGTCGGGCCGACCGGAACGTCGCTGTCGGGGAGCTCGGTCATCGCCGGCCATGTGTTCGGGAGGTGAACATCGCTGGAAAGTCTAACGGCTGCACGCCCATAAGCCGGGCGACCCGCAGGCAATCTCACCAGCCAATATGCGCAAATTCGCTAAAGCTTAACACCAGTCACACCAGCAACATTGGTGGCCCTATCGTGGTGAGTTATGGATCTCAAGCGACGGATGCCCCTGCTGCGCTGGTCGGTGTGGCGTCTGGTGGTCGGGAATCGCAACATCACCGTCACGGGCCAGATCGGGGACGGACGCGAAGCCGCCGCCGTCGACTACGTCCTGCGGAACGCTCGGGCGGGCGACATCGACGACGTGCTGGCCACGATCGACAAGTACGCCTACGAGAAGTCCATCCTGATGAACGTCGGCGACGAGAAGGGCGAGATCCTCGACGCGGCCGTGCGCCGCGCGGATCCGAAGCTGGCACTGGAGTTGGGCACCTACTGCGGCTACGGCGCGCTGCGCATCGCGCGTGCCGCGCCGAACGCGAAGGTGTACTCCGTCGAACTCGCCGAAGCCAACGCCGTCAACGCCCGTCAGATCTGGGCGCACGCCGGCGTCGCCGACCGCGTCACGTGCGTCGTCGGAACCATCGGCGACGGCGGGCGCACCCTGGACGCGTTGGCCAATGAGCACGGGTTCCATACTGGTGCAATCGATTTCGTCTTTCTCGACCACGACAAAGACGCCTATCTGGACGATCTGCACAGCATCGTCGACCGGGGCTGGCTGCATCCGGGGTCGGTCGTGGTCGCCGACAACGTCAGGTTCCCCGGCGCGCCGAAGTATCGCGCGTACATGCGCGAACAGCAGGGCAAGCTGTGGAAGACCGTGGAACACAAGGCGCATGTCGAGTACCAGACGCTGGCAACGGATTTGGTGCTGGAGTCCGACTATTTGGGCTAGCGCGTATTCACGGCATTGACTCTGCGTTCAGGGCGGAGTTTTGCGAGTGGGCGCCACCCTCAGCGCAGAGTCAACCGAGGCGACGCCAGTTACTGCGCGCGGGGGTGCGCGCCGGCCCACACCTCGCGCAGCGCGTGCACGGTCACCAGCGTGTAGATCTGCGTCGTCGTCACCGAGGCATGACCCAGCAGCTCCTGCACGACGCGGACGTCGGCGCCGCCCTCGAGCAGGTGGGTGGCAAACGAGTGCCGCAGCATGTGCGGTGACACACCCGAGGTGATGCCGGCGCGCTCGGCGGCGTCCTGCAGCACCTGCCACGCGCTTTGCCGCGACAACCGGCCGCCGCGCGCGTTGAGAAAGATGGCCGGCGTGCCGCGGCCCCGGCGCGCCAGTTCGGATCGCCCCCGCACCAGATACGCGTCCAGCGCCTGCACCGCGGGGCGCCCCACCGGCACCAGCCGCTGCTTGCCGCCCTTGCCGCGCAGCAGCGCCGTCCTGGCCTCGGTGTCGATGTCGTCGACGTCGAGCCCGACGGCTTCCGAGATCCGAGATCCGGTGGAATACAACAACTCCAGCAGCGCGCGGTTGCGCAGCGTCAGCGGGCCGTCGGCCGCGCTGTCGCCGCCCGCACCCTCGAGCAGCGACAGCACCTCGTCGATGCTCAGGCTCTTGGGTAGCCGACGCCCCGGCGTCGGCGGCCGCACGGCACGCGCCACGTCCAGCTCGGCGAGACCCTCGGCGGCCGCGAACCGATGCAACCCGCGCACCGCGATCAGCGCCCGTGCCGCCGACACCGCGGACAGCCCCGCCCTGCCGGAGTCCGGATCCCCGCGGCGCAGCGCCGCCAGGAATTCGCTGACGTCGTCCTCACCGACCTTGGCCAGATCGTCAATTCCACGCTCCGACAAATGCTCGGAGTAGCGGCGCAGGTCTCGGCGATAGGAGCTCAAGGTGTTGGCGGCCACCCCGCGCTCGATGGTCAGGTGGTCGAGGTAGCCCTGCAGCTGCGCTTGCAGGGCAGCCGTCACTGCGAGGCCTTCCGCGCCGCGAACGCGGTCGGCTTGTCGATCCACGGACTGTTCACCGGGCGCGTGAAGAAAAGCTCTCTGGTGACCGCGTGCACGGCCATAATCCCGGCAACGGCAATGGCGTTGACGATTTCGCCGCTGAGCACCTTTTTCGCGGCGTCCTCCAACGGATACCACTGCAGCGTCATGTCGGCTTCTTCGTCATGCGCCTCGGGCCGATCCACTTGGCTCAACTCGGTGGCCAGGTAGACACGCACCGATTCGTCGCTGAAGCCGGGAGTGGAATCCAGATCGACCAGCACCCGCCAGTTGCCGGCTTGCAGGCCCGCCTCCTCCTGCAACTCCCGGGCGGCGGTGAGATGCGGCGCCTCGCCGTGGACGTCGAGCAGCCCGGCAGGCAGCTCCCACAGCCGGCGACCGAGTGGGTGGCGGTACTGGTAGACCAGCAGGATGTTGTCGTCGTCGTCCATCGCCACCACGGCGACGGCCCCGAAGTGCTCGACGACTTCCCGGACCACCTCTTTACCGCCCGGCATATGCACATGATCGCGGCGCAGCGCGAAAATCTTTCCGGTGTATAAGGTTTCGGACGACGTCGTCGCGAAGACGTGCTCAGCCACGGGCCGCGGGTTCACGTAGCGACCGCTCTTTGAGCTGGTTGCCGTTGGACGACTGCTCGGGAATCGAAGGGATCTCTACGGGCAGCAACTCGCCCGCCTTGTAGTCGATCGCCGCACGGACGAAGGCGACGAACAGCGGATGCGGCCGGGTCGGCCGGCTCTTCAGCTCCGGGTGGGCCTGGGTGCCCACGACGAACGGATGCACCTCCGCGGGGTATTCGACGAACTCGACCAGATGCCCGTCGGGCGACGTGCCGGAAAACTGCAGCCCGCTTTCGCCGATCTTGTCGCGGTAGGCGTTGTTGACCTCGTAGCGGTGCCGGTGCCTCTCGGAGACCTGGGTGGTGCCATAGGCTTGCGCCACAACGGAATCCGGCTGCAGCACCGCGGGATAGGCGCCCAGCCGCATCGTGCCGCCCAGATCGGCCTCACCGGCCACGATCTGTTCTTGGTCGGCCATAGTTGAGATCACCGGATGCGGTGTGTCCGGGTCGAATTCGGCCGAATTGGCGTCGGTGAGACCCGCCGAGCGGGCGGCCTCGATCACGATGCACTGCAGGCCCAGGCACAGCCCCAGCACCGGCAACCCCCGCGCCCGGGCATGGGCGATGGCGCCGATCTTGCCCTCGATGCCGCGGATGCCGAACCCGCCGGGGACCAGCACACCGTGCACGTCGCCCAGGGCCGCCGCGGCGCCGCTGGCCGTCTGGCAGTCATCGGAGGCCACCCAGCACATCTCGACTTTTGTGTTGTGCTTGAACCCGCCGGCGCGCAGCGCCTCGGTGACCGAAAGGTAGGCGTCGGACAGCTCGACATACTTGCCTACCAAGGCAATTCGCACGGTTTCCTGCGGTTCGTGCACCCTGCGCAGCAGGTCGTCCCACTCGGTCCAGTCGACGTCGCGGAACGGCAGATTCAGCCGGCGCACCACATACGCGTCGAGTTCCTCACGGTGCAACACCTTGGGGATGTCATAGATCGACGGTGCGTCCGGGGTGGAGATGACGCCGTCGATATCGACGTCGCACATCAGCGCGATCTTGTCCTTGAGCGCCTCGGGAACATCCCGATCGCAGCGCAGGATCAACGCGTCCGGGGTGATACCGATGCTGCGCAGCGCGGCCACCGAGTGCTGGGTTGGCTTGGTTTTGAGCTCTCCCGACGGGGCCAGGTACGGCACCAGCGACACGTGCAGGAAGAACACGTTCTCCCAACCCAGATCGTGGCGCACCTGCCGGGCCGCCTCGAGAAAGGGCTGCGACTCGATATCGCCGACGGTGCCGCCGATTTCGGTGATGACGACGTCGGGGCGCTGGCCGTCGGCGTCGGGTTGGGCCATCGCCAGGATGCGCCGTTTGATCTCGTCGGTGATGTGCGGGATCACCTGGACGGTGTCGCCGAGGTACTCGCCGCGCCGCTCCTTGGCGATCACCGTCGAATAGACTTGCCCGGTAGTGACATTCGCCGACCCGGACAGGTCGCGATCCAGGAATCGCTCGTAGTGACCGACGTCGAGGTCGGTCTCGGCGCCGTCCTCGGTGACGAAGACCTCGCCGTGCTGAAACGGGTTCATGGTGCCGGGGTCGACGTTGAGGTAGGGGTCGAGCTTCTGCATCGTCACCTGCAGCCCGCGCGCGGTCAGCAGCTGGCCGAGACTGCTGGCCGTCAATCCCTTGCCGAGCGAGGATGCAACGCCACCGCTGACGAAGAGGTGCTTGGTGGCGGATTGGGGGTGCTTTCGCACTTAGCGACCTCCGTGAAGACTGGCAGGGCTGGTATTGGGCCTGCCGACCCACGGAAACCCACCCTAACATCAGCCTCGCGGCCGCGCCGAAAACACGCCCGAGTGGGCCAAGCGGGACTACTGCGGCACGGTGATCGAGGTGGCGCCGTGCCCCGTGCCGTACTGCCCGACGTGGCCGCCGTTGATCAGATCGTGCAGGCCCAGGATCGCGGTGATCCGCCCGGGTGCGGTGTCGACGTCGTCGACGGTGCTGATCGCGGCCGCCATGCCGGCATCGGCGCGGGTCACCGCCACCGCGGCGCCGCCCGCCGCCGAACCGTCCCGGCCGGCCAGCAGCGTGCCGGAGCCGTGCGGGGCCAGCGCGGAGGAGAACCGGGCCACGGTGACGCCCTGGTTGCCGGCGTCTTGGGGCAGCCCACCGCCGGTGACGACGATCGCGGCGTTGGCCGCACCGACGTGATCAGACGGCTGATAGGTGATGAACCCGGTGTCGCGCAGCGCCGCCAGCACGGTGTCCCGCTGAACGTCTTCCACCGCCGGGGCCGGGTTGGGGTTGAGCAGCAGCGTGATGCCCAGTAGGTCGCCCGCCTGGGACCCCTGGTCGACCAGCTTGGTGCTCAGCTGCGCGCCGGCGGGCAGGATGGACGAGTTCACCACGGTGCGCAGCTTCTCCCCCGAGTTGGCGTCGACGAACTCCTGCGTCAGCGACACCGTCCCGGTCACCGTGCCGCCGGCCTGACCCACGATCTTCGACACCGCGGCGACGTCGTCGTCTTTGGCGTCCGGGGTGCGGAAGACCACCACCGTCTTGGCGCCCAGCGCGTCGTGCACCATGCGGCCGACCAACTGGTTATCGAAGTTGTTTGCCGCACTGAGCTTTTCGTTCAGCACGTTCTTCTGGTCGTTGAGCCCGTTGATCTGCGTGTAGAGGTCACGCTTCTCGGCACGCAGGCTGGACAGCAGGGTGTCGGACAAAAAGCCGGAGCCCAGCACCACGCCGACGGCCAGCGCCAGGAAGACGGCCGCCAGTGAGAACGCGTGTTGGCGTAACGAGATCATGGGCCCCCTAGCTGACCAAGTGCTGCACCCACAGGGAGAAGCGGTTCCAGTAGTCGACAACCCAGTGCAGCACCGTGGCGTCGGTGCGTGACACCCACAGCGCGACGATGACGGCGATCAGCATGGTCAGCGCCAGCAGCGCGATGGCGCCCGCCGAGATGTGATTGCGGTAGAGGGTGGCGACCGCCTTGGAGTCCACCAGCTTCTCGCCCACCCGCAGCCGGGTCAGGAAGGTCGACGGGTTGCTCTGCGCGCGCGTCCGGTCGAAGAAGGTCTCGATGTTGGCGGTGTGGCCGGCCGTGACCAGCAGGGCTGCGCCGTGATGATCGGCCAGCAGCAGGGCCAGGTCCATCGCCGAGCCGGCCGCCGGGAACGTCATCGCCCCGACACCGAGGTCCTGGATTCGCTCCAGGCCCGGGGCGTGGCCGTCGGCGTCGGCGGGCAACACGACATGCGCACCACACTTGAGGGCGTCGGTGCTGATCTTGTCGGGGTCGCCGACGATCAGCTGTGGGCGATAGCCCGCCTTGCGCAACACGTCCGCGCCGCTGCCGACACCGACCAGCACCGGCTGGTACTCCTTGATGAACGGCTTGAGGGACTTGAGATCGTCGGCGGCGCTGAACTCCTCGCCGACGAGCACCACGTGCCGGCGGCGCAGGTCGAGGTCGACGTCGGGGATGCCGATGCCGTCGATCAGCAGCGGGCTTTCGCTCTTGATGAACTCGATCGTGTTGCCGGCGAATGCCTCCAGGTGAGCGGCCAGGCCGCTCTTGGCTTCGCGCATCAGGTCGGCGATGTCGTGGTCGGTGCGCTCGGTCCCGCGGATCAGCCGCCGGTCACCGGAGTACACACCGCCTTCGTAGAGGCGAATCTTGCTGCCGTCCTTGACCTTCTTGAAGACGTCGGGCCCGGTCTCGTCGATGAGCGTGACCCCGTTGTTGACCAGCACCTCGGGCCCCATGTTCGGGTAGCGGCCCGAGACGGACGGCGATGCGTTGACGACGGCCGCAATGTCGGCCTCAACCAGTGCATCGGCGGTGATGCGATCCAGATCCAAGACGTCGAGCACCACGATGTCGCCGGGGCAGACCCTGCGCAGCAGTCGGTCGATGTTCCGGTCCACCCGGGCGGTGCCGGTGACGCCCGGCCGGGCGGTGTTGCGGGAAAGTAGGCCTGACATCTTCATGGGGGCGATTCTGTCGGTGAAGCGTGACCAGGGCGGGGAGGCGCGCCGTAACACCCGTCACAGAAGTTATATTGCGCCACATCTGTCACAGGGGGATATCGGAGGCGTAACTCTCGCTCCTGTGGTCACAGCGGCCACATGGGCACCGTCTGCCGATCATAAAAGCCTTTTCAAACTTGATAGCGGATGCGATATCACGAAGGCCCTGGTATCACCTGTGCCATCGGATTTCGGAGCGCATAAAGCCGAGGCAGCAGCGGTTCATTGCTGCGATGTCACATGTGATAGCGCATTTGAGAGTGGCCCAATGGTGGACTGGCCCGGTTGGATCTCGTCCCGCTGCGCCGCTTCGTTCCGCTCCCGGCCGGGTAGCGCGGCGAGCGTGCGCAGATGTACACGGTTGACGGCGTGTCGGCGTACAGACACGCACGCTCGCGCTAGGTAGGGGCGGCCCTAGCCGCGCTCGCTCTGCGCTGTCTCCAACAGTTCGCGCGCGTGCGCGCGACCGCTGTCGGACTCCCCGAGCCCGGCCAGCATCCGGGCCAGCTCGGCCACCCGATCGTCACCGGTCAGGCGTCGCACCGCACTGGCCCCGCCCTTCCCGGTGCTGTGCACCGCGAGATGGACGTCGGCGTAGGCGGCGACCTGTGGCAGATGCGTGACCACGATGACCTGATGGGTCCGGGCCAGCTTCGCCAGCCGGCGCCCGATCTGCACCGCGGCCCAGCCGCCGACGCCGGCGTCGACCTCGTCGAACACCATCGTGGTCCCTGCCGACGAGGCCGTCAGCACCACTTCCAGCGCCAGCATCACCCGGGACAACTCGCCGCCGGACGCGCTCTTGGCCAGCGGCAGCACCGTCATGCCGCGGTGCGCCGCGAAGCCGAACTCCACCTGGTCGACGCCGTCCACACCGGCGCGGGCCAACTCCCCTGCAGGCAGCGGGAGCGCCGCATCATCCTGCGCGGCCGCGAGATCCGTGGTCACCTCGATGGTGAATTCGGCATCTCCCATCGCCAACCCGGACAGCTCGGCCGTGACCTCCTTGGCCAGCTTCTTGGCGGCCTTGCGCCGGATTTTGCTGAGATCGACTGCGGCTTGGGCTAATTCACGCCCGAGTTCATCGGCGCGACGCTCTAGCGCGGCCAGTCCCTCCTCGGACACATCGAGTTGCGCCAGCCGGTCCCGAGATTCCTGCGCCCAGCGCAGCACCCCGTCGATGTCCGCCGCGTACTTGCGGGTCAACGTCCGCAGCTCGGCCTGACGGGCCAACTTGGACTCCAGCGCGCTGGCGTCGGTCGGGAGCTCGTCCAGATAGCCGCGAAGCTCGCGGCCCGCGTCGGCGACCACCGTCAGCGCCTCGCCGATCTGCGCCGCCAGCGCCTGCAGCTTGGCGTCGTCGGTGGATTCCAGTGCGGCCCTTGCCTTTCCCAGAGCATCGGTGGCACCGAAGTCATCGCCGGACAACAACGTGTGCGCCGTGGCCGCAGCCTCGCGCAACGTATCCAGCTCGGAGAGCCGAACGATGTCGGCCACCAGCGTGTCGTCTTCTCCGGGTTGGGGTTCCACGGCATCGATCTCGTTGAGCGCGAAGTGCAGCCGGTCCGCCTCCTGGGCGAGCTCGCGGGCCCGGTTGCGGCGGTCGATCAGGTCGCGTCGCGCCGACAACCACGCGTCCCGCAGTTTGCGGTAACGCTCGCACGCCGGGCCCGCGGCGGCGAACCGATCCAGCGCGCCGCGTTGCTCCTCGGGCCGCATCAACCGCAATTGGTCGTTCTGCCCGTGCAAAGTCAGCAGCTCGGTGGTGAATCCGCTCAGCGACTTGGCGGGCACACTGCGGCCACCCAAATACGCGCGCGAAGGCCCGTCGCGGCTGACCGAGCGCAGCGCGATCACGCTGCCGTCCTCGTCGCGTTCGGCGCCGGAGGCGTCCAGGATCTCGTCGAGCCCTGCACTCGTCGCTTCATCGAGATCGGTTGTGGTGAAACGGCCTTCGACCACCGCACGGTCGGCTCCGGACCGCACGCGGGTGGCGTCGGCGCGGGCGCCACCGAGCAGGTGCAGCCCGGTCACCACCATGGTCTTGCCGGTGCCGGTCTCGCCGGTCAGCACCGTCAGGCCGCGGTCGAACTCGGCGGTCGCGACGCTGATGGCGCCCAGTGATTCGATGCGGATTTCAGTCAGCATCAGTCAAAGCGCCGTTTACTTTCCCCGCCAACCGGTTACCGGCAACCGGAACTTGCGCACCAAGCGATCGGTGAACGGCGCGCTGTCCAGGCGTGCCCATTTAACCGGTGTGGCGCAACGAGTCACCTCGAGCCGCCCGCCGGCCGGTATGACCATTTCGCGGCGGCCGTCGCAGAACACCAGGGCGTCGTTTCCGCCCGCTTCGATCTCGATGGCGATCGTCGCCTCGGGGCTGGTGACCATCGGGCGGCCGAACAGCGCGTGAGCGTTGTTGGGCACCACCAGGATCGCCTCGAGGTCCGGCCACAACACCGGGCCGCCGGCCGAGAACGCGTACGCGGTGGATCCGGTGGGCGTGGCCACCAACACCCCGTCGCAGCCGAACGTGGACACCGGGCGACCGTCGATTTCGACGACCACCCCCAGCACGCCGAGTCGCGGGCCCTTTTCCAGGCTGGCCTCGTTGAGCGCCCAGCCCTGCTCGATGACGGTGCCCCGGTAGCGCACAACGATATCCAGCGTCAGTCGCTCCTCCACCCGGTAGTCACGCGCGATGACGTGCTCGAGCACCGTTTCGATGGACTCCGCCTCGGCCTCGGCCAAAAAGCCGATCCGACCCAGGTTGACGCCGAGCACCGGAATGCCGGCGTTGCGAGCCAATTCGGCCGCGCGCAGAAAGGTGCCGTCGCCGCCGAGGACGAGCACCAGCTCGCAGCCCTCGGCGGCATTCGGCTCGGCGTCGACCACCTCGATCTCGACGCCCAGGGCACGCATGTCGTCGGGAGCCAGGTGCAGCGATCCCCGGTCGACCGCCTCGGCGGACAGCACCCGAAGCGCAATCCCCTGGTCGCCCAACACCTTTTCGACGCGCCGCGCGGTCTCGGTCGCTTCATCGCGCCCGGTGTGGACCACCAGCAGAACGGTGCGTTCCTTGTGACTTTGGGGCGTCATTGCGGACCCTCTGCCACCGCGCGCTGCACCGCCGCGGCCAGGGCATCACCAGCTAGCCCACGGTCAGTCTCGGCGCGCAGCCACAGGAAGTATTCGACATTGCCCGACGGGCCCGGCAGCGGGCTGGCCGTGACATCCACGGTGTGCCATCCCAGCTCCCCCGCGCGCCGCGCGACGCTGCGCACCGCTTCCGCGCGCAACACCGGGTCGTGAACCACCCCGCCGGGACCCACCTGGCCCTTCCCCACCTCAAACTGCGGCTTCACCATGGGAACGATATCCGCGCCGGGCGCGGCGCATCCAGCCAGCGCCGGTAACACGGTGGCCAGCGAGATGAACGACAGGTCGGCCACCACCAGGTCGGCCCGCCCGCCGATCGCCTCGGGCGTCAGGTCCCGCACGTTGGTCCGCTCGACGACGACCACCCGCGAATCGCTGCGCAACGACCAGGCCAGCTGGCCATATCCCACGTCGACCGCAACCACCTCGCCCGCCCCGCGATCGAGCAGCACTTCGGTGAATCCGCCGGTCGACGCCCCGGCGTCCAGGCAGCGACGACCCTCGACGGGGATCCCGAAGGCGTCCAGCGCCCCGATGAGCTTGTGCGCGCCCCGCGACACCCAGGTGCGTTCGCCGTCGTCGGCCACGGTCAGCGCGGCGGTGACGGCGACGGCGGTGGCCGGCTTCACGGCCGGCAGGCCGTCGATGCGCACCTTGCCGGCGCCGATCAGCTCCGCGGCCTGCTGACGGGACCGGGCCAGGCCGCGCCGCACCAGCTCGGCGTCGACGCGGGCACGCCGGGACATGCGCGCACTCAGCCCTTCTCCGCCGACTCCAGGGCCCGTAACAGCACGTCATGGGCCTCGGAAAGCCGGCGGGCCATCTGCTCCAGGTCGGCGAGGGACGGCTGGTTTTCCGACTCGGCCGTCATATCGTGGGGGTCGGGCAATTGGGCCAGCAGGGCGTTGATTTCAGCGCGGATCTGATCCGGATCGGTAGTCATTGCGTCTTTACGCTAGTCACCGCTTGGCCGTTAGCAAGCGGTGCCGCGCCCCGGCGAGTCACATCCTGCGGTCGACGGCGTCAACGCGCGGCCAAATGGGTATGTAAAGGCATGTCTATCACCTCTTTCACCGCGGCGCTCGGCACGGCCGGCGCCGTCCTGCTCATCGCCCCAGTGATCGGGGCATCGCCGGCGCACGCCGACATCAGCGGTTACCGCCGGTGCGTTGCGGGAAATGCTCAGCAACTCCCACTGCGGGCACCCGACCCCCTGAGCATGCAGCTCGTCGGCGAGATTGAGCAGGCGCTCAAGTCCGGTGTCTCCCCCGATGCGGAAGCCCAGCGCGTCGCGCAGACGGGATTCGACCAGCACGCCGCCAATGCGGTGGTGCAGTGCGTCATTCAGAACTACCCATAAGATCCCAGCGGCCCAGCGCGTCGCGCGCCTCGTCGTCGCCGGCCTCGATTCGCAGCGGCGAGTGTGCGCTCCACACCGCGTCGGCGACTGCACGAACGATCGACAACCCATCGCCGTCATCCCCCCCGTTGGCGCTGACCGTGATTGTGTCGGCGCTGAGGTCGACCCGCCAGCCCGATTGCTGCCCCACCTTGAGCCGTGTGCCGTCCTGGTGCAGCGAACGCAGGTCGAGGCCGATGTAGGTGGGCCGCCGGACGGGCTCGGCGTAGACCGCGTCGCGCGCGGTGTTGACCCCGGAGAGCACCATCAGGCTGGGCAGCCCGGCATTGTTGGCCCCCTCGATGTCGGTGTCCAACCTGTCGCCGATCACCAACGGCGCATCGAAATCGCCACGGTCCACCGCATCCTGCATCAGTTGGCGGCCCGGCTTGCCCGCCACCTGGGGTTGCGCGCCGGTGGCGGCCCGGAGCGCGGCCACCAGCGACCCGTTGCCCGGCAGCAGACCGCGCTCGGTGGGCAAGGTGGGATCGACGTTGGCCGCCACCCACAGCGCGCCCGCGCGGATGGCCAGCGCGGCCTCGGCGAGATCGGGCCAGCCGATGGTCATCGAGAGGCCCTGCACGACGGCGACCGGGTCGTCGTCAAACCGGCGCACGGGACGCAGCCCGACCGCGGTGATCTCGTTGGCCAACGCGTCGGTGCCGACGATCAAGACCGGCGACTGCGACGGCAACTGACCGGCGAGCAGGTGCGCCGCGCTTTGCGCGCTGGTGACGACGTCGGCGGCGCTGGCGGTGAAGCCGAGCTCACGCAGGTGCGCGGCCACCTCGTCCGCGCTGCGGGAGGCGTTGTTGGTGACGAACAGCTTGCGGGAGTCGGCCCGGTCCAGCGCCTCGACCGCGCCCTCGGTCGGCTGACGGCCGCGAAACACGGTCCCATCCAGATCGACCAGCAGGCAATCATATTGCTGCGCAAGGCTTTTCACGATGTGTCTGCCGCGCCCAGCTCTTCCACCCGGTCTTCGGCGTCGGTGACACCGTCGACGTCGGCGCCGGCGGAGCGCAGGAACCACTGCAGCGCTTCCTCGTCGCGACCGAGGGCCAGCAGCGTGTCGGCGTAGACGTAGAACAGCCGCGCGGCCGTTGAGCCGGTGCGGTTGGGATCCAGCTGCGGTGTCGACAAGAGGGCCAATGCCTGCTCCAGCTGCCCGAGGTCCGCGCGGGCACCGGCGGCGACGATGCGCAACTCGTCGGCATCGTCGCCGGAGAGCTGGGCCGCCTCGGGTCCACGGGCCAGTTCGATCGCCCGCTCCGGACGGCCCAGTCCCCGTTCGCAATCGGCGATCAGCGCGAGCAACGCGGACTTGCTGCCCATCCGGCGGGCGGCGCGCAATTCGGAGAGCGCCTGGCCCCAATCGCCGCTGTGATACGCCGCGATTCCGACGGCCTCCCGAATCGCGGCGATCCGGCTGGCCCGGGCCCGCGCTGCGCGGGCATGGCGCAGGGCCGCCTCGGGGTCCTCGTCGAGCAATTGCCCGGCGGCGACCAGGTGCCGCGCCACCGCGTCGGCGGTGGCACGGTCCAAGGTGCTCAGCTCGCGCCGGACCTCGGGCGCCAGCTGCCTGGCGTCGATGTCCGGCGGTATCGGCGGCCCGTCATCGCCGGGTGATGAGCGCTGCGGCTGCGCCGAGCGCGCGCGGCCGGGGCCCGACCAGCGGCCCTCCCACTCGGTGCGTGGCCCGCGCCCCTGAGACCCGCGGGGGCCGCCGGAGCCAGCAGTCGACCGCGGACGCCGCTCGCCGCCCCGACCGTGCCTGTCGTCGACCACTCCGTAAAGGTTACGGGACGCTTACGGGGTGCTAGGCCGGCCGCCGATCAGACAACAGCGGCCCCAGAATTGCCGGACAATACGTCGCGATGGCGATGAGGGTGAACGCTCCGGCCGCCTCGTGCGAGATTCCGCTGTCGTCGGCCACTCGGGCGGCAATCGCATCGAACGAGCCGCCGGGCGCAAACACCATCGGGCAGACCGACTCACCGAGCGCCGTCGCGGCGGCCGGTTCGCTATACGGAACCCCGGCATTGGTCAGGGCGGCCAGGAACGCGTTGCCCATGATGTCGGCGCGGATGGGTGCCGCCAGCGTGGCGGCGGCCACAGACGTCAGCGCCATGCCCGCGGCCAGCACCACAATGCGAACGGTGGGCTGGTGTAGCGAAGGCGCGTAACGCATTGTGACAACAGTGGTCAAGCAGAGTCACAGCTGCGACACGGTCCGGTAAAGGTTTGCGCACTAAAGCGTTTCGCTACCCGACCCGTTCGATGCCCGCGATATTGCGCTTGCCGCGGCGCAGCACCAGCCAGCGACCGTGCAGGAAATCCGAATCGCGCGGCACCCATTCGTCGCTCTCGATGCGGACGTTGTTGACGTAGGCGCCGCCCTCTTCGATCGTGCGTCGCGCCGCGCCCCGGCTCGCCGACAAGCCGCTGGCCACCAGCAAGTCGACGATCCCGTCGGGGCCGCCGGGCTTGAGCTCGGCGACCGCCGCCTCGCGCAGCGCCGCGGCCAGCGTCGACTCGTCCAGACGGTCGAGTTCGCCGCGGCCGAAAAGCGCCTGGCTGGCGTGCTCGACCGCCGCCTTCGCCTCTTCGCCATGCACCAGAACGGTGAGCTCGGCGGCGAGCCGGCGCTGGGCGGCACGCTGCTGCGGCCGCTCGGCCGTGGCCTGTTCCAGCTCGGCCACCTCGTCGGCCGACAAGAAGGTGAACCAGCGCAGGTAGCGGATCACGTCGGCGTCGGCGGTGTTGACGAAGTACTGGTACCAGGCATAGGGGCTGGTGAGCTGAGGGTCTAGCCACAGGCTGCCGCCGCCGGTGGATTTGCCGAACTTGGTGCCGTCGGCCGCGGTGACCAGCGGAACGGTGAGCGCATGCACCGAGGCGCCCAGTTTCTGGCGGACCAGGCGGACCCCGGCGATGATGTTGCCCCACTGATCCGACCCGCCGAGCTGCAGCGTGCACCCGTGCCGCTGATGCAATTCGACGTAGTCGTTGGCCTGCAGCAGCATGTAGCTGAACTCGGTGTAGGAGATTCCCTCGCCGTCGAGGCGGCGCCGGATGGTGTCGCGATCCAGCATCACGTTCACCGAGAAATGCTTGCCGAGATCGCGCAGGAATTCGATCGCCGACAGCTGGCCGGTCCAGTCGAGGTTGTTCTCGACGATCGCACCGGTCGGCGAGCTGTCGAAGTCGACGAAACGTTCCAGCTGCCCGCGGATCCGGTCGGTCCAATCGGCAACGGTGCCGGCCTCGTTCAGCGTGCGCTCACCCACCTCACGCGGGTCACCGATCATGCCGGTGGCGCCGCCCGCGAGCACGATGGGGCGGTGACCCGCGCGTTGAAACCGCCGCAACGTCAGCAGCGGCACCAGATGCCCGGCGTGCAGGCTCGGCGCGGTCGGGTCAAAACCGGCGTACACCGTCATCGGCCCCTGTTGCGCTTCGGCCGCCAGCGCGTCGAGGTCGGTGGACTGCGCGATCAGGTCGCGCCAGCCGAGCTCGTCGAGGATCATGCTTGACATCCCGGACGACTTTAGTGGTGATCGCAAGCGCGGCGAAGCCGGGCGCAGCGGGTCACCACCATCGACCCCGTGGTGATCGCAAGCGCGGCGAAGCCGGGCGCAGCGGGTCACCACTAATCAGATAGTGGTGATCGCAAGCGCGGCGAAGCCGGGCGCAGCGGGTCACCACCATCAGATCTCGTCGCTGTCACCCGTGACTGCGGTCCGCGAGCGTAACGTGGCTGCGATTTCTGGCGCGGAATTTCGCAGCCCGGTTACGCTCGCGCGCTCAGCCCGTCGGCGAACCCTTCAGTCGCTCTCGCCCGGCGCCGGGGCCCGGGGGCTGCGGCGGTAGGGGGAGACTTCCGGTCGGCCCGCGAGCCACAACCGCCAGGGCCGGTCGGCGGCCTGGCTGACCCCGACACGGGGACCCGACACCGCGCCTTGCGCCGTGTTGAGGACCAACCGCACCGGACTCTTCCGGTCGAACAAGTCAATCCCGTTGTCGGCCATGGTGATTCCCAGGGCTGAGCATAAATTCCCCGGGCCGCGTGCCAACGCGACGGTGCGGACGGCCGCGCCGCGCCTGCCCCGGGCGACGTCGGTACCCTCCTCGATGGCCGCGGCCCTGAGCAACACGGCGGCCGCGACGCCGTCGGGTCCGCAGGAGACGTTGGCGCACACGTGAATACCGTGGCTGCGGTAGGTGTACAGCCGCCCCGGGGGGCCGAACATCACCGCGTTGCGGCCGTTGATGCCGCGATACGAGTGCGCGGAAGCGTCCGGCCACGGGCCGTCGGGAACCCCGCCGTAGGCCTCGACCTCGACGAGGGTGGCGCGCACCCCGCGACCCACCAGGGTGGCCCCAAGCAGCCGATGCGCCGCCGCGACCGGATCGACGAGCAACTGGTCAGCAGCCACCCAGCGAACCTACCGGGACGGCCGACGTGGCATTATCCCGACGTCGAAGGAGACACGTCATGCACACAATCGACCCCGCCGCTACCGCCTGGCTGTTGGCCAGCACCGCCCTGGTCCTGCTGATGACCCCCGGCCTCGCCATCTTCTACGGCGGCATGGTCCGCACCACCGGTGTGCTGAACATGATCATGATGAGCTTCATCTCGATCCCGCTGGTCACGGTGGCGTGGCTGCTGGTCGGCTACAGCATCGCGTTCTCCGATGACGGGGCCCGCGGACTGATCGGCAACCTCCGACACGTCGGGATGCTCGGCATCGGCGCCGACACCCTGCGCGGCACGGTTCCCGAACTGCTCTATTCCACGTTCCAGTTGGGCTTCGCGATCGTCACGGCCGCTTTGGTCAGCGGGGCGATCGCGGACCGCGCCAAGTTCGCGGCCTGGTTTGTGTTCGTCCCGATATGGGCCGTCGCGGTCTACTGCGTTGTCGCGCACTGGGTGTGGGGACCAGGCGGCTGGCTGGGCAAAATGGGGGTCCTCGACTACGCGGGCGGTCTCGTCGTCGAAATCGTCTCCGGCGCTTCGGCGCTGGCGCTGGCGCTGGTGGTAGGCCCCCGCATCGGCTTCAAGAAGGACGCCATGCGGCCGCACAACCTGCCGTTCGTATTGCTCGGCGCCGGGCTGCTGTGGTTCGGGTGGTTCGGGTTCAACGCCGGTTCCGCGTTGGCCGCCAACGGAATTGCCGCAGCCGTCTTCCTCAACACCCTTGTCGCCGGCTGCCTGGGCATGCTCGGCTGGCTTGCGGTCGAACAACTGCGCGACGGCCGGCCCACGACGTTCGGTGCGGCGTCCGGTGTGGTCGCCGGCCTGGTCGCGATCACCCCGTCGTGCGGGACCGTCAATACGCTCGGCGCGGCAGTCGTCGGCGTCGCAGCCGGGGTGGTGTGCGCGTTTGCGATCACCGCGAAATTCCGCTTCAACTACGACGATTCGCTCGATGTCGTCGGTGTGCACTTCGTCGGCGGCGTGGTCGGCGTGTCATTGATCGGGTTGCTCGCCACGGCGGTCATGACGTCGGGCCCGCGGGGGCTGTTTTATGGGGGCGGGTTGGGGCAGCTGGGCAAGCAGACGTTGGCGATCGTCGTCGTCGGGCTCTATGCGTTCACGGTGTCGTTCATCCTGGCGAAACTGATCGATCGGGTGATGGGCTTCCGGCTCAGCGCCAAGGACGAGACGTCCGGCATCGACCTCGCCCAGCACGCGGAAACCGCGTATGCCGAAGGCGTGCATGGACATCTGCCGCTGCGCCGACCGGGACCCGAGACCAACTGATCGGGCGTCAGCCCGCGGGTAACTTGAGCACGAACCCGTGCGCGTCGTCGTCCTCCCAGGGCAGGGCCGCTCCCGTCGCCCGGGAACCCAGGTGATCGGTGACGTATACGTTGCCGCGGGTGTCCACCGCCAAACCGAGCGGGTCCATGAGGGGCGGCGCGCCCTGCAGCGGAATCCAGGTGTCCGAGCCGGGCGCCAACTTCCACACGCCTTGCGTGTCGGTTGACGTGATGGCGTACAGGTTGCCGGCCGGATCCACCGCCAGGTCCTGCTCGCCCGTGCTGAAACTCGCACCGAAGTTGTCGGGGGCCGACGTCACTGTGGTCCAGCTGTTCGATCCGGGTGCCAGCTTCAGCAGGTAGCTCTCCGACCGGCGTTTGTAGTGGCTTTTGCTGAAGCCGACGTAGACGTTGCCGGCGGTATCCACCGCCACGTTGCCGTCGGGCGTGATCCCTTTGCCGGGCGACGGGAGCGGCGTTTGCTTGCTCGAGCCGGCGGCCAACTTCAGCACCTGACCGCCGGAGAAGTCGACGACGTAGACCGTGCCGGTGCTGTCCACCGCCACGCCCTGGGGACTATCCAAGCCCTTGAATGGCAGCACGGTTTGGGTGTTCGACCCGGCCGGCAGTTCCACCACCCGGTTATGGCAGCTGTCGGAGACGTATACGTTGCCCGCGGCGTCGGCCGCCACCCCGGCGATGGCGGCGTCGACGTTGTTGTCGCACAGGTCGAGGCCGGTGAACGGCAGCGCGGTCTGGGTGTTCGATCCGGCGGCCAGCTTCAACACCCGATGGGTGTGGGTGTCGGCGACGTAGACGTTGCCGGCGGCATCGACCGCCACCCCGTGCGGCATGCGCAGGTCGGTGAACGGCAGCGCGAACGGCAACTCCCGGTTCGCCTTCAGCTGCTCGTCTTTTAGTTGTTTTTGGTGCCAGATCATGCTGGCGCCAAACATCATCGCGGGCACCACGACGAACATGATCACGGCGATGATGACGCCGTAAATCCAGAGCTTGCGTTTGGGCCGAGCCAGCGGTGTCTGTCCCGGCGCCGCCAGGGGTGCGGCCGCGTTGGCTTTGGCCCTGTCTTCCAGACGGTCGGCCAAGCCGAGTTTTTCGACCAAGACCAGCCAATCGGCGTCGGAGATCACAAACTCCGGGTCGTTTTCGGCAGGCGCGAGCCCGCGCCACGCGAATCGATAGGTGAGTTTGGTGGACCCGCCCCACGTCGCGCCGGGGGCGCCCGCCAGATCGGGGCACTCGATGGTCAGGCGTTGCGCGTTCGGAACGCCCACCACCAGCACCGGCGTTACCTGCGTCCCCGCGCGCGGCATCGAACGGGTGCACATTGCCGGCGTCGCAGTCACCTGCGCGAGCGGCGCCGAGGCGATCAGCGCGTTTCTCTTCAGGTCGTGCACCGAGATCTTCTCGTCGCCGACCTCAATGGCCACACTGGGTCGGGGCGGATTCGCGTTGAGCTGCAACGCTTTCGCGGTGTTTTTGAACATCCCAAACATGGATGTCGAGAACATCCGCATGGGGTTTGGAATCAGCAGACAGCGCGTCGCTTGCCCCGCTTCCGGCGCCTGCGCCGCCGGCTTTGGCGTGGTGCCGAGTGCGGCGAGAAGCTTGTCGAAGTCCGCGGCCCACATCCAGGCGTCCACACCGTCCACCGCTTTGGCGTTCAGTGCTGTTTGCCTGGCGGCGCGGTGATCTCGTCCGCCCAAGACGAATTCGCGCCGGCCCCCGCCCAGATGCAGGGCCGTGCCTTTGGTCAGCCCGCCGTATCCTTCGGGGGTCCATCGCCCCAGCCGCAGATCACCGAGCGGGAAAACCTCACCCGGCCTGGCACTGACGCACAGGCCGTCGGTTCCGAGATCGATGAGCACCTTCTTGTCGCGATTCAGGCGCCGCCGGAGCACGCCGAAGAGCGGCATAGCAAGCAGTAGGAACGTGATCAACACGACCGCGCTGCCGACCTGCGCCACTGTTTCCGACCCCACGAGAGCGCCAATCGTGAAGAGCGCCATATAAATTACGCCAAGCCCTGCCATGCCCCCGAACATGTACAGTTGGGCGTACTTCATCATCTGCTTGTTGGACGGGGCCGCCGCCGTCGCCTCGAAACGGCGGGCCGCCTCCAGGTCGGCGATGCGTTTCTCGGGATCCCCGTGATCCATCAGCACATTGCCCATCGCGGTTCCTTTCGCTGCTGCCGAGCCGGACGTTAGCGCGGATCACTTGCGGGATTCTTGCGTGAATCGTGCCATGCGCCGAGCGTGAACGGACGGCGAAAAATCATGCGATTTTTCGCCATGGTTACACGCTCGGCGCCGCCGACCCCTTGACAAGTCCGCCCAACCGGCGAATTATTCATCACATGATGACTTCATCTCGTGATGAATTAATCCCGGACCGGAGCGAACCGGCGATCAGCATCGAGCACCTGCGTGTGATCCGGGGTAAACGCCCTGCTCTGCACGACTTCTCGGTGAACATCGCGCGGGGCAGCATCACCGGCCTGCTCGGCCCATCCGGCTGCGGCAAGACCACCCTGATCCGGTGCATCGTCGGCTCCCAGATCGTGACGTCGGGGACGGTCACCGTGCTCGGCAAGCCGGCCGGCTGCGCCGACCTGCGTCGTCGCGTCGGCTACCTGCCGCAAGACCCGACCATCTACAACGATCTGCGGATCGTCGACAACGTGCGCTACCTTGCCGCGCTATACGGCTTCGACGGCAAGGCCGCCGATTCCGCTATCGAGCGGGTGGGCCTGGCGGATCATCGAACGGCCTTCTGCGGCAACCTCTCCGGAGGTCAGCGCACCCGGGTGTCGCTGGCCTGTGCCTTGGTGTGCGAGCCCGAGTTGCTGGTGCTCGACGAGCCCACGGTGGGCCTCGACCCCGTTCTGCGGGTGGATCTTTGGGAGCAGTTCACGGAGCTCGCCCGCGGCGGCACCACGCTGTTGGTGTCCAGCCACGTGATGGACGAAGCCGACCACTGCACTGACCTGTTGCTGATGCGCGAAGGCAGCCTGGTCGCGCATGCCACACCGACCCAACTACGAGAGGACACCCGATGCACGTCACTGGAGGACGCGTTTCTGTCCATGATCAAGCGCAGCACGATGCGCCAAGCGGGCTAGGGTTCGCGGGCTATCTCAAGCCCTACGCCGCCACCACGACGCGGATCTTGCGCCAACTGGCCGCCGATCATCGCAGCATCGCGATGATCCTGCTGGTGCCGGTGTTGGTGATCACGCTGATGTACTTCATGTACCAGAACGCCCCGCATCGCCCGGGCACCCCGGCCCCGTTCAACAACGCCTGCCTGATTCTGCTGGGTCTCTTCCCGCTTTTCGTAATGTTCATCATCACGGCGATCACCATGCAGCGAGAAAGAGCATCCGGAACGCTAGAGCGCATCCTGACGACTCCCCTGCGCCAGCTCGACCTCTTGATCGCCTACGGGACGGCCTTCTCGATTGCCGCCGCGGCGCAAGCCATCTTGGCCTGTGTCGTGTCGTTTTGGTTGTTGGGCTTCACTACCGTCGGTAGCCCGCTGTGGGTGTTCGTGATCGCGATCATCAACGCCGTACTGGGCGTTGGGCTGGGGTTGCTGTGCAGTGCGTTCGCGCGCACCGAATTTCAGGCCGTGCAATTCATCCCGCTGGTGATGGTGCCGCAGCTACTGCTGGCCGGGATCATCGTGCCCCGGCCCTTGATGCCACACTGGCTGCAATGGATCAGCAATGCCATGCCCGCCAGCTACGCGCTGGAGGCACTACAACAGGTGGGGGCACACCCGCAACTGACCTACATCTCGGTGCGCGACATCGTGGTCGTTATGGTCTTCGCGCTCGGGGCACTCTGCCTGGCCGCGGCGACGCTGCGGCGCCGGACGCCCTAGCATGACGGCGGGCACCAGGCGGCGCGGGCGCCCGGCCGGGACTTCCGACACCCGGGACCGGATCCTGGCAAGCGCTCGAACATTGTTTGCGCACAACGGAATTGACCGGACCTCGATACGCGCCGTGGCCGCGGATGCCGGGGTGGATTCCGCGCTGGTGCACCACTACTTCGGGACCAAGCAGCAGCTGTTCGCCGCCGCGATCCAACTCCCGATTGACCCCATGACAATTCTGGTGCCGTTACGGGAGACGCCGGTCGATGAGCTCGGGTTGCGGCTGCCGACGGTGTTGTTGCCATTGTGGGATTCGGAAATGGGCGCGGGACTGATTGCGACGCTACGGTCGTTGCTCGTCGGCGACGACGTAAGTCTGGCTCGCAGGTTCCTGCAGGAAGTCATCGTCGCGGAAGTCGCTCCGCGCGTTGACAATCCTCCCGGCACGGGCCGGATCCGTGTGCAGTTCGTCGCGTCGCAGTTGATGGGCGTGATCATGGCCCGCTACATCGTGAAGATCGAACCGCTCGCGTCGCTGCCGTCCGAGCAGGTCGCGAGGACCATCGCGCCGAACCTGCAGCGCTACCTCACCGGGGATCTGCCGGAGGGCTTTGATTCATGAGCCGGGCGTGCTCGTCGTCGTCGACGTCGCGGGCCTCGTCGATCAGCAGCACCGGGATGCCGTCGTCGATGCGGTAAGCCCGCCGCAGCCGCGGGTTGTACAGCTCGTCGCCGACCAGCATCAGCGGGCCCCGGTCGGCCGGGCACACCAGGATGCTCAGCAGGGAATCGTCAAGCATTGGAGCGTTTACTCCCCCCGGTCAGCGCCGTGCGGGCCGCCGGGGTCAAGCGCCGGAACTCGTTGCCGTCGGCGTCGAAATACCAAGCCTGACGGCCCGATTTGGGAATCCCGGCCGCCCGCAACGCACTGACCGTCGGGCGGTAGGTCGCGCTCAACGTCATCTTCTGACAGACGTGCACGATGTCGGGCCCCAGCCCGACGGGCATGTTCGCGACGGCCTCGGTCAAGTCGGCGGCCGTGATGGTGGCGCCCGGCAGCAAGGTCAGCGCGGTTACCGCCAGCTGCCGACCGTTCACCGACACGTCGTAGGTCACGGCGAGGTCGATGCCGTTGATCAGGCCCAGCGCATCGGTGACCGGCTCGGCATAGACCAGGCCGCGGCGGGTGCGAATCACCGCGCCGCGCCTGCCCATCAGCCAGAAGTTCCCGTCGGAGTCGCGGCGGAACAGGTACTCGGTCGAGATCCAGGTGTCACCGGGCGCGAAGACGCCGCGTTTGACCGACGCGGTCGGATCGATCGGTCCGTTGGATTGCGCGAGCAGCACCCCGACCTGGTTGACGTCGGCGACCTGGACGAAGCCGCGCTCGTCCTCCAGGATCAGGTCGCGGTCGGCGTCGTAGGCGGCCAGCTCGACGCGCCCGGCGCCGGGCAGCGGGCGGCCCTTGCTGCCGACCTTCACGCCGGACACGTTGGCCAGCACCGCCTGCCCGTCGGTGGTCGCGAAGAACTCGACGATGTGCGCGGGCGCGAACGCGTCGACCACCCGCTGCCACAGCCCGGTCGGCATGCCCGAGCCGATGAACAGCCGCACCGGGTGGTTGCCCTGCAGCGCAAACGCCGGATCGTCGACGACGTCGCGCAGCATGGCCCAGGTGTAGGACACCACGGTGACGCCGTACTGGCGGACCTCCTTGACGAACCGGTCCCGGTCCAGCCCGCGCGACAGCGCGATGCGGGTGCCGCCGACGACCGCGCCGCCCAGGCTGACCAGCAGCGCGGACTCGTGGTGCAGCGGCGTCAAGCAGTACACGGTGTCCTTACGGTCCAGGCCGGCGGCCGACGCGGTCCCGAAGGCGGACACCGCCCAGCGGTAGTTGGTGATCTGCTTGGCCACCAGTTCGCCGCCCGCCGCGCTGAACGCGATGAACGCCAGATCCCGCGCCAGCGCGGGGTTGGGTCGGTACCAGGCGGGCAACTCGACGAGGTCGGGGTCGATCTGTTCCATGTCGATGACGCGGCCCTGCTCGGCGGCGTCATCCGGCAGATGCAGATCGCGCACCTCCCCGCCCCCGCCCAACACCAAAATCTGAGCCGGAAGTTGTCGCGCGGCATCGAGATTGGTGGGGTCGGTCATGATTTCCGACACCCGCCCGAGCCGCACCGACTCGGCCAGATCGGCTTCGGGCCGCATCACCACCGCGATGGCGCCCAGCCGGGACAGCGCGGCGATCGCGACCAGTGCGCTGGGCCGCGTCTCCATCAACACGCCCACCCGGTCGCCCTGCCGCACCCCGACCTCGATCAAGCCGCGAACGACGTTGTTGACGCGGCGGTTCACCGCCTCGTAGGTGTGCACGCGGCCGTCGAACAACAAGAACTCGCCCTGCGGGGCGTCGTGGGCCTGCTCCTCGATGATGCGTCCCAGCGAAATCCGGGTGTGGTCGTTGATCTGCCCCAGCCGGGCCAGCCTAGGCAGGGTCCGGGCCGTCTCTATCGCCAGCGTGCGCATCGACTTGTTGGCGGCGACGAACGCGCCGACCGCGCCGCGGGCCAGCCCCACCGTCGCCTCGGAGAACTCGCCCAGCCCGTGTGCCAGGCGGGAGCTGAAGGCCACACCGCTGTCGGTGTGCTCCTCGGGCTGATCGGCCATCAGGTCGATGTTCGCCGGCTTGTCGCCGCCGCCGGACAGCCAGCGCACCCACTCGGCGACGGTCGGCCAACTCTCCTTGGCCGCCTTGGATCCCACCACAAGGCCGAAATGTCCTGTGCGGATGCGGTATTCGAATACCTCGGCGTTGGGCGCCGCCCGCCGGATGCCGCGTACGGCCGCGGGCTGGCCGATGTCGTCGACCTCGCCGACGAACGCCAGGATCGGGCAGGTGATGTCGGTGAGCGTCACCAGTTGCCCGTTGACGGCGAAACCGCCAGTCATCATGCGGTTGTGCGCGATGAACTGCTTGAGCAGCTCCGAGATCGCCGGGCCCGACCACGCGATCCAGCCTTCGGATTCGAGGAATCGGCGCTGTTGTTCGCGCGGCAACAGGGCCTCGCGGTCATGCAGCTGGCGCACGAAGTCGACCCGCGCCTTGGCGGTTTTCAGCGGGTCCATCATCTGAAAACCGGTGCGCGCCAACCAGCTTGGAATGCTCAGCCGGGTGAAGACGTGATCGGCCATGAAATCGGCTATGGCGGGAGCCATGTTCGGCGGCAGGCCCATGGGCAGCGCGGCCAGCGTGTCCACCGGCGAACCGAACGCCACGATGCTCGCGAGGTTCTTCGAACGCCGGTATGCCGCGACCTGATAGCACCACATCCCGCCCTGCGAGTAACCGACCAGGTGCACGTCCTGCCCGGTCGCGTCCTTGACCGTGTCGATGGCCTGATCGAGCGCGACGATGTGGTCGGCCAGCGTGCGCAGCATCCCGCCCTCGACCTTGTCGGGCGAGCCGAAGTCGATGACCCACGGGTCCAGGCCGTTGGCGTGCAGGATCCCCACCGCCCCGTCTTCGCGGGTGACGTCCCACATGTCCGCCGACATCATCATCGGGTGCACCATCAGCACCGGCGGGCCGATTTTCGGCTCTCCGCGCCGGCTGTCCGGCGGGAAGTACCGCTTGAGCTTGTACATCGGTACGCTCTCGACGATCTGGGACGGCGACGGGACACTGCCCGTCTCCAGGCCCCCCAGCCGGATGACTTCCAGCCCATTCTGCGCCGTGGCCACCAGACGCTCGATCGGTCGGGTGACCATCGAAAAATTCAGATCCACCGCTGCTCCCTGAATGTGTACAGCTTGGCCATCATGGCACATCGGCCCGTGCGGTGGTGTTGATCAGGGAGTTTGCCGGCCGGCGCAGCGCGGCGAGCGTGAACGCATGGCGGGATTTCGATTTCCCGCCATGAGTTCACGTTCGGCGCGGTTACGGCGAACCCGAGCACATGAAGGGGAACCCGCACCACGGCTTCCGCAGCGCGTCCGGCGGCGGTGGCCCACCCTCCCACACACCGGGGGAAGCGTTCCCGTGCCCCCACACCACGCCGTACCAGGTGTGGCATTGCGTCTTGTCCCAGTGCACACCGGACGGGCATCCGCGACCGGTCTGTGGGCGCAGTCCGCCGCTCTCGTCGCCCGGGCAGCAGGTGTACGGCCCGGAGGCTCCGGGCGGCACCGGGTCCGCCTGTGCGGTACCGAGGCTGAACGCCATGCCGGTGAGCGCCGCGCCCGAGAGCAACGCCCCGGCAAAGATCTTCTTCAGGGTGTGAGAGGTGTTCATGCGCAGCAACATAATGCCGCTCACTTGCGTGATTCTTGCGTTTGCCAGGGCTGATCCCATACCGCGCGGATCTCCGCCGGTAACTTTGGTCCGGTGGCGCACCTCCTGGGAGCCGAGGCGGTACACCTGCAATATCCGACGCAGGTGGTATTCGAGTCACTCACGCTCGGCGTCAACGACGGCGCGCGCATCGGCATCGTCGGCCGCAACGGCGACGGCAAGTCCAGCCTGCTGGGACTGCTGACCGGCGAGCTGCAGCCCAACTCGGGCCGGGTCACCCGGCGCAGCGGACTGCGGGTCGGTGCCGTGAGCCAGGCCGACACCCTCGATCCGCACCGCACGGTCGGCTGGACCCTGGTCGGCGACCAAGCCGAACACCAGTGGGCCGGTAACGCAAAGGTCCGCGACGTGGTCAGCGGGCTGGTATCCGATATCGGTTGGGAAGCAACGGTTTCCACGCTCAGCGGGGGCCAGCGCCGACGCGTGCAGCTGGCCCGGCTGCTGATGGGCGACTGGGACGTGATCGCCCTCGACGAGCCCACCAACCACCTCGACATCGAGGGCATCACCTGGCTGGCCGACCACCTGCGGCGGCGCTGGGCCCGCAATACCGGCGGGCTGCTGCTGGTGACGCACGACCGCTGGTTTCTCGACGAAGTCGCCACCACGACGTGGGAGGTGCACGACGGGATCGTCGAGCCGTTCGAAGGCGGCTACGCCGCGTACGTGTTGCAGCGCGTCGAGCGCGACCGGCAGGCCGCCGCCGCCGAGGCCAAGCGGCAGAACCTGATGCGCAAGGAGCTGGCCTGGCTGCGCCGCGGCCCGCCGGCGCGCACCTCCAAGCCCAAGTTCCGGATCGAGGCCGCCAATCGGCTGATCGCCGACGTGCCCCCGCTGCGCAACACCGTGGAGCTGGCCAAGCTGGCGACCGCGCGGCTGGGCAAGGACGTGGTCGATCTGCTCGACGTGTCGGTGTCGTTCGCATCTTCTGGTGGGCGCCCCGTGCTGCGCGACATCGAATGGCGGATCGCGCCCGGTGAGCGCACCGGCATCGTCGGGGCCAACGGCGCCGGCAAATCGACCCTGCTGGGGTTGATCGCCGGCACCGTCGCGCCGGACACCGGGCGCGTCAAGCGCGGCAAGACGGTCCGGTTGGCGGTGCTGGATCAGCAAGGCGATCAGCTGACCCGCTTCGCCGATGACCGGATCGCCGACGTGCTGGCCGGGCTGCGCGGCGGCTATCAGGTCGAGGGTGACGAGGTCACCCCGGCCCAGCTGCTGGAGCGACTCGGTTTTGGTCGCGGCCAGTTGTCCGCGCGGGTCGGTGAACTCTCCGGCGGTCAGCGCCGCCGCCTGCAGCTCATGCTCACGCTGTTGGCCGAGCCGAACGTGCTGCTGCTCGACGAGCCCACCAATGACGTGGACACCGATATGCTCACCGCCACCGAGGATCTCCTCGACTCCTGGCCGGGCACGTTGATCGTGGTCTCGCACGATCGCTATCTGCTCGAACGCGTCACCGATCAGCAGTACGCGATCCTGGACGGGCGCCTGCGGCACCTGCCCGGTGGTATCGACGAATACCTGCGCCTGGCAGCCGATTCCGCACCGCGCGAACGACCGACACGCCCGTCGGCCGCCGCCGCGCCAGACACCCTGTCCGGCGCGCAACGTCGCGCCGCCGAGAAGGAGCTCGCCTCGGTCGACCGCCAACTCGCACGGCTGGCCGATCGGATCGCGGCCAAACACACCGAGCTCGCCGAGCATGACCAGTCCGACCACGTGGGGATCACTGGGCTGACGGCCGAACTACGTACTCTCGAGGACGAAGTCGGCACCTTGGAGGGGCGCTGGCTCGAGCTCTCGGAGGCGCTGGAATGAGTACCTGGCAACCGGTGCGTTACCTGCCCGGCGAGACGTTGCTGAACCTCTACCGACGGCGCGGCCCGGTGATCAACTCCGGGCTCGGACGGCACGGGTACACCTACCTGCTGGGCGCCGAAGCCAACAAGTTCGTCTTCGCCAACGCCGACGCGTTCAGCTGGCGCAAGACGTTTGAGAACCTGGCGATCGTGGACGGGCCCACCGCCCTGATCGTGAGCGACGGCGCCGACCACCAGCGTCGTCGCAGCGTCATCGCCCCCGGGCTGCGGCACCGGGAGATCCAGAGCTATGTGCAGACCATGGTGTCCAACATCGACGCCGTGATCGACGGCTGGCGGCCCGGGCAGCGCCTGGACATCTACCAAGACTTCCGCTCGGCGGTGCGGCGCAGCACCGCCGAGTCGCTGTTCGGCCCGCGCATGGCCGCCCACTCCGACTTCCTGGGCGCACAATTGCAGCCGCTGCTGGATCTCACGCACCAACTTCCGCAAGTCATGCAGCTGCAGCGGCGGGCCAAGACGCCGCCCTGGCGGCGCGCAATGCAGGCCCGCGAACGCATCAACGAGCTAATCGACGCCCAGATCGCGGAAGCCCGTAGCGCGCCCAGCCCCGACGACCACATGCTGACCATGCTGATCAATGGCCGCGGTGATGAGGGTTACGCGTTGAGCGACAACGAGATTCGAGATCAGGTCATTTCCCTGATCACCGCCGGCTACGAGACCACGAGCGGCGCGCTGGCCTGGGCCACCCACACGCTGCTCTCCGCCCCGGACGCCTGGGACGCCGCCGCCGACGACGTCCGCCGCGTATGCGGTGACCGGCCTCCCGCTGCCGAGGACCTTTCGGCGCTGACCTACCTCAACGGGGTGGTGCACGAGACGCTTCGGCTGTACCCGCCCGGGGTGATCTCCGCCCGCAGGGTGATGCGCGACCTTCGCTTCGACGGGCACCGCATCCGCGCCGGGCGGCTGCTGATCTTCAGCGCCTACGTGACGCACCGCATCCCCGAGGTGTGGCCGGAACCAACCGAATTCCGGCCGCTGCGTTGGGATCCCCGCTCACCGGGTTACCGCAAGCCCGCGCCACACGAGTTCATCCCGTTCAGCGGCGGGCTGCACCGATGCATCGGGTCGGCGATGGCGATCACCGAGATGACCGTGATGCTGGCCCGGCTCGTCTCCCGGACCAGGCTGCGATTGCCCGCTCAGCGGATCCGCGCGCATAACCTCGCCGCGCTGAGCCCGCGACCGGGATTGAGTGTCGAGGTCGCTGACTTAACGCCAGCGCAGTAGCACGAGTTCGGAGCAGAATCCCGGGCCGATCGCGATCATCAGCCCGGGGGTTCCGCTGGGCGGCAGTTTGGCGATGGTGTCACGCAGGATGTGCAGCACCGAGGCCGACGAGAGGTTGCCGATCTCGTCCATCGAGCGCCAGGTCAGCTCGAGTGCGTCCGGCGGCAACTCGAGAGACCTGGCGATTGCGTCGATGACCTTGGGACCGCCGGGATGGGCGACCCACGCGCCGATGCCGTCCTTGTCGAGTCCCTGGGCGGCCAGGAAGCGCGACACGTCACCGGCCAGATGCCGCTCGATCACGCTGGTCAACTCGGGGGACATCACCAGCTGCAGGCCGGAGGAGTTGATGTTCCAGCCCATGACGTTGAGCGAGTCGGGGTAAAGGCGGCTGCGGGAGGCGACGATGTCGGGCCCGCCGGCGCGGACCTGTTCGGCGCGACGGTCGCCGACGGCCACCACCGCGGCGGCACCGTCACCGAACAGCGCGGTCTCGACCAAGCCGGAAACGGTCGGTTTGACCGCCGGGAACGTGAGCGAGCAAAGCTCGATGGACACCAGCGCCGCGACGCCGTCGGGCGCGCCGCTCAGGTAGTCGTGCAGGCGCCCCACCCCGGCCGCCCCCGCGGCGCAACCCAGCCCGAACAGGGGCATCCGCCGCACGTCGGGGCGCAGGCCCACGCGCCCGGCGATCCGGGCCTCCAACGACGGCACCGCGATGCCGGTGACGGTGGACGAGACGATCAGGTCGACGTCCTGCGGCCGCAGGCCCGCCTCCTCGAGCGCGCCCAGCAGTGCCTCGCAGCCCAGCTCCACCGCTTTGTCGATGAAGATTTCGTTGGTCTCGTCGAAATCGGCGAGCGCGTGGTATTTCTCCAGCGGCAAGACCAGGTGGCGGCTGTTGACCTTGGCGCCGGCGTGCATGCGCCGGACGAGCACCTCGTTGTCCTTCAAACCAGGGAACTGGACGAAGGCCTCGGTGAGTTCGTGCTGGCCGTATCGATTGGGTGGCAATGCCCCGAATACACCTGCGATGACGCTCATGCCCTACCCCTGCGTATTAAAACCTGCCCGATTCAGTACCAGAAGTTTAATGTAATTCCGCAGACTAGGGGAAAGTTAGAGATATTAAACACACGCCTCATAAACGGTATTGAACGTGCGTCAAATTGCGCTATTTGACATGCGTTGGATTAATTCAACAAATTATTTTCGCGCGGTTCGTTATTGAGGTCACGTGGCTTCACTCGTCGCGGTCGTCCGCTTCGTCGAGCGCCATCGCGATCAGCGCGTCGGCGCTCAGTCCATCGATGACGTCGTCGTCGACCGTCGACTCGCGAGGGGATCCGTCGGGCAGGCCCGCCAGCTGCAGGAGTTTGTCCAGCAAACCCGTCCGTCGAAGCTCCTGGAGAGGGATCTTCCTCAGCGCAGACCAGATCCGCTCCTCGTCGGACTCTTCCTGATGGCCGCCCAGCAGGTGGTGCGCGAGATGATCGGCCAACGCCGTCGGAGTGGGATAGTCGAAGATCAGCGTGCGGGACAGCGCGGCGCCGGCCAGCCCGGTGTCGACTTTGAGGCGGTTGCGCAGTTCCACGCCGGTCATCGAATCGAATCCGAGGTCGTTGAACGCGCGCTCCACATCAATGTCGTCGCTGCTCGAATGGCCCAAAACCGTTGCCGCATGGGCACATACCAATTCCAGCAGCTGACGGTGCTGTTCCCCGGGGGGCAACTGTCGCAAATTCTCGACGAAGCCGGCCGATCGGCTCGCTTCCCCGCGGCTCGCTTCCGGCCCGCCGGAATCGCCCGCGCCCAGCCAAAACCGCCGCCGCGCAAACCCGTAGGTGGGCAACGCCACCCTCCGGACACCCGAAACATTCAACACGCCAACCCAATCCACCGGCACGCCCACGGTGAACAATTGACCCAGCGCGGCCAGCAGCGAATCAACCTCGCCGCGATCCTTGACCAGCGTCGCGACCGCGGCCGCGTGTTCGGTCGTCGGATCGGTCAGCGACTGCTCCACGGCCGCCATCAATCCCCCACCCGGACCCACCTCCACGAATACCGCGCCGCCGAGCGATTCCGCCGTCTGCACCCCCTTGGCGAACAGCACGGGGCGACGCACATGATCGACCCAGTACTGGGGCGACCCATACCCGGGCGCGGCGAGTTCACCGGTTAGATTGGACACCAAGTCAATTCGGGGCTGAACCGCCTCGAGTTCGTCGAGCGCTCCCGCGAACCGCTGCAGCATCGGCTCCATCAACGCCGAATGAAACGCATGCGACACCGCCAATCGGTGCACCCGGCGCCCCGCACCCGCGAACCGGTCGGCCACGGCGCCCACGGCGGCTTCCCCACCCGAAATCACAACCGAATTCGGGCCGTTGACGGCGGCGACATCGACACCCTCGGTCAGGAATGGCGCCACCTCGTCCGCGCTGGCGGCCACCGCCACCATCGCGCCGCCGTCTGGCCCGGTGGGTAGGTCCGCCATCAAGCGGCCCCGGGCAGCGACCACGCTGGCCGCAGCGGCCAACGACAATGCGCCGGCCACGTGCGCCGCGGTGATCTCACCCACCGAATGACCCATCACGACATCGGGCACCACGCCGCAGGACCGCAACAGCGCCGCCGTCGCCGCCTGCACCGCGAACAATGCGGGCTGAGCGAACTCGGTGCTGCGCAACAGGTCCGCGTCGGTGCCCCCGATCACGTCGCGCAATGGCAATCGCAGGTGTGGCTGTAACGCCGCGGCGGCCTCGTCGAAGGCCTGGGCGAATACCGGAAATCGGTCGTAGAGCTGCTGACCCATGCCGAGCCATTGCGAACCCTGCCCGGGAAACACGAACACGGTCTTGCCCACCGGGTGGGCCCGCCCCAGCACCGTCGCCGGGCTCGGCTCACCGGCGGCCAGCGCGGACAACTGCGCCATCAGCTGCTCGCGGTCGGCGCCGACCACGACGGCCCGATGCTCAAACACCGATCGGGTGGTCGCCAACGACCAACCCACGTCCGCCGGACTCGGGCCCGCCTCAACGCCGTTCTGCGTGCTCAGCTGCCCCAGCAACCGGGCAGCCTGATTTTGTAGCGCCTCCCCGGACCGCGCGGACAGCACCCAGGCGGTGGTGGGCTCGCTGGCATTGTGTTGGGGTGCAGCACTTTCCGGCACGGCCGGCGGTTGTTCGACGATGACGTGCGCGTTGGTCCCGCCCATCCCCAACGAGGACGCCCCCGCGCGCCGCAAGGCGCCACCGGTGGGCCAGGGCGTCAGCGCGGTGTTGACCCGAAGCCCGAGGCTGTCGAGATCGATCGCGGGGCGGACGTAGTTGAGACTTGGTGGCAGCAGACCGTTTTCCACCGCGAGCACCGTCTTGATCAGCCCGGCGATTCCGGCGGCGGCCCCGGTGTGGCCGATGTTGGTCTTCACCGATCCGACGCTGACCGGATCCCGGCGTCGCTCGGCGAACACCGTGCCCAGCGCCCTCGCCTCGACCGGATCGCCGACCGCGGTGCCGGTTCCGTGCGCCTCTACGTAGTCGATCTGGTGGGCGTCGAGGCCCGCGCTGGCCAGGGCGCGCGCGATGACGTCCGCTTGCCCCGGGACGGAGGTGACGGTCAGCCCGGCCGCGCTGTGCCCGGCGTTGCCCACCGCGCTGCCTCGAATGACGGCGCGGATTCGGTCGCCGTCGTCGAGTGCCGCACTCAACGGCTTCAACAGAACCAAAGCGCCGCCTTCGCCCCGAACATAGCCGTCGGCGCGTTCGTCGAACGCATAGGTGTGGCCCGACGGCGAGATCGCACCGAATTCGGCTTCCAGCAAGGCGGTTTCGCTGGCCATGTTCAGGTGAACCCCGCCGGCGATCGCCAGCGGCGCCGCGCCCGTCCGCAGGCTCTCGCACGCGAGGTGGACCGCGACCAGGGAGGACGATTGCCCGGAATCGACCGTCATGCTGGGGCCCTGCAACCCGAACGCGAAGGACAGCCGGTTGGCGATCATGCCCCGGCTGATGCCGGTGAAGGAGTGATGCTCGACGTTGTCGGTGGCGACGGTCAGCAACGCGTAGTCGTCGTTCATCGCGCCGAGGTACACCGCGACGTGCTCGCCGTCCAGCGTCTCGGGCACCACGAACGCGTCTTCGAATGTCTCCCAAGCCAGTTCGAGCGCCAGCCGTTGCCGGGGGTCCATCGCCCGGGCCTCGCGTGGCGACAGGTTGAAAAAGTCCGCATCGAAATCGGCGACATCGGCGGGCAACTGGGTAACTTCGAGCCCATCGCAGAGCAACCGCCAGAACTCGTCGGCGTTGGCGGCGCCGGGAAACCTGCAAGCGAGCCCGATGATTGCGACGTCTGGAGTCACACCGGAAAGTCCTCGTCGAGGATGGCGAACAGTTCGCTTTCGGTGGCGGTGGCGAGGTCGACGTCTTCGAGCCCGTGCGACTCGGACTGGGGCGCGGTCAGTTCGGTCAAAATGCTTTCGATGCGCGCCGTGAAGTGTGCCTTGTCCTTCGCGGTCCAGTCGGCTTGGTTGACGAGAGTTTGCAATTCGCGGGCGATGTCGTTAAATCGGGCCAGCCTGTCGGGTGCATTGGCGGGCGCGCTGCCGTTGGTGATCGGCGCGGACTTGAGCAGCCCGTCGATCTGCTCGGCCAGCGCGGAGGCGGTCGGGTATTCGAAGATCAAGGCCGGCGGGAGGGTAAGGCCGGTAGCGGTTTTGAGGCGGTTGCGCAGTTCCACGGCGGTCAGCGAGTCAAAACCGAGGTCCTGGAACGCGACGTCGGCGCCGATGTCGGCGCTGGAGCGGCCCAAAACCGTTGCCGCGTTGGTAGAAACCAGCTCCACCAACTGGCTGTGGCGTTGTTCGGCAGTCAGCCCTTGCAGTCGCGCCACCAGTCCGGACATCGAGGCGGCGGTGTCGCTGTCCATCACCAACCGCCTGCCCCGACGGGTGGCCAGGTCACGCAGCAACGGCGGCACGGCGCCGCTGGCGCCTAGCCCGGCCTCGTCCAGGCGGGCGGCCACCAACACCGGGCGGTCGGCCAGCATCGCGTCGTCGAACAGCTGCAGCGCCCGGGGCGTGGGTAGCGGTGCCAGCCCGGCCCGCGTCATGCGGGCCTTGTCGCGGTCGCCAAGGTGCCGGGTCATCGCGCTGGCTTGCTCCCACAGCCCCCAGGCCACCGACAGCCCGGCCAACCCGTGGGCGCGGCGGTCGGCGGCCAGCGCGTCGAGAAAACTGTTGGCGGCCGCGTAGTTTCCCTGTCCCGGCGCGCCCACGATCCCGGCCATCGACGAGAACATCACGAACGCCGACAGATCCCGATCCTGGGTGAGCTCGTGCAGGTTCCACGCGCCGTCCACCTTGGCGCGCAACACCGCATCCATGCGCTCCGGCGTCAGCGAGGCGATCAACCCGTCATCAAGCACACCGGCCGCATGGAACACGCCCCGCAGCGGATATTCGTCTGGAAGCCGCGCGATCAGCGCCGCCACCGCATCGCGGTCGGCCACATCACAGGCCACCACCGACACCTGCGCGCCCGCCTCTTCCAGCTCGCCCACCAGCTCCGCGACACCCTCGGCAGTGACACCGCTGCGGCTGGCCAACACGACGTGCGCCACCCCGTAGCGGCGCACCAGGTGAGCGGCCACCGCCGACCCCGCCATCCCGGTGCCGCCGGTGACGATCACGGTGCCGCCGGCCAGCCCCCCGCCCGATCCGGTCAGCACGGCGTTTCCCGGCCCGTCGGGCAGGGTCAGCACCACCTTGCCGATCTGGCGAGCCTGGCTGACGAAGCGATACGCCGCCGAGGCGCTGCGCACGTCAAAAGCCTTGATCGGCAACGGCTCTAGCACCCCGTCGGCGAATAAGCCCATCAGCTCGGCGAGCATTGCGCGAATGTGGTCGGGGCCGGCCTCCATCAGGTCGAATGCCCGGTATGTCACGCCCGGGTGTTCGTCCGCCACCGTCGCGGGGTCGCGAAGGTCGGTCTTGCCCATCTCGATGAAGCGTCCGCCCCCGACCAGCAGCCGCAGCGACGCATCGAGGAAATCGCCCGCCAGCGAGTTGAGTACCACGTCGACCCCGGCGCCGCCGGTGGCCGCCAGGAATTTCTCCTCGAACTCCAGCGTCCGCGAGTCACCGATGTGCGCGTCGTCAAAACCCATCGCGCGCAACGTGTCCCACTTACCGCGGCTCGCGGTCGCGAAAACCTCGGCGCCCCAATGCCGGCACAGCTGCACCGCGGCCATCCCCACCCCGCCGGTGGCCGCATGCACCAACACCCGCTGGCCCGCCGTTACCTCGGCCAGCACCGAGAGGCCGTACAACGCCGTCAAGAACACCACCGGCACACCGGCGGCCCGCGCCAGCGGCCATCCCGCCGGCACCGGTGTCACGAACCGCGCGTCCACCACCGCTTCGGAACCGACCACGCCCAGCAGGCCCAGCACCGCATCGCCGACGGCCAGCCCCTCGACCCCGGCACCCACCTCGACGACCACGCCGGCACCTTCGGCGCCGAGTTCGCCGCCGCCGGGATACATCCCCAATGCCACCAAGACATCCCGGAAATTCACGCCCACCGCGGCCACCGCCACCCGTACCTGTCCGGCCGACAACTCGACCGGCTCGGCCGGGGTCACCACGACGTCCTCCAGGGTGCCGCCGCCCCCGGCGGCCAAACGCCAGCCGCCAGCGGGCAATTCCAACACCGCCCCTGCCCCGACCGCGGTCAGGCGGGCGGTGTGCGCCACACCGGAGCGCACCATCACCTGCGGTTCACTCGGGCTGATGACCTCGGTGATGTCCACCGAGCCGTCCGAATCGACCAGCACCACCCGTCCCGGATGCTCGGCCTGCGCGGAGCGCACCAGCCCCCATACCGCGGCCGCCGCCAGATCGGCGACGGGCTCACCGGCCAGGCCCACCGCGCCGTGAGTCTGCACGGCCAGCACGCCCGACCCATCACCGGCCAGCCACGACTGCAAGGTTTCCAACGCCTCGTGGGTGGCGCTATGCACCGAGTCCAGCACGCCTTCGGTGCCCGAGCTAGCCGGGGTCGGCTGCCAGACCACCACGTTGTCGTCCATCTCGCTGCGTTCCAATGTCGTTGCCGACCAGGCGACTTCGTACAGCGAACCGCCGCCGCCGGCGGCCGCCGCCACCGCGGCCGACAGGGCCTGCGCCGACACGGGACGGACCATCAACTCCCGCACCGACAGGACCGGCAAACCCGCCGCATCGGCCAAGTCCACCGACACCGCCCCGGTTCCGGCGGGTGCGATGCGGACCCGAACCCGCGACGCGCCCGCGGCATGCAGACACACCCCCTGCCAGGAAAACGGCAACATCGTCGCGTCTCCGCCGTCGGCGACTCCCCAGGCGTGCAGCGCGGCGTCCAGCACCACCGGGTGAATCCCGAAGCCCGCCACCGCTACTCCCTCACCCACCGCGACCTCGGCAAAGACCTCGGACCCGCGGCGCCACAATGCGCGCAACCCGCGAAACGCCGGCCCGTATTCATAGCCACGGCGCGCCAGCACGTCGTACGCGTCGTCCGCATCGATCTCCGACGCGCCGCTGGGCGGCCACACCGACAGATCCGCGCCCGAGTCGGTCGCGGCGGCACTCAACGCACCCTGCGCGTGCAACACCCACACCGAATCCGGGCCCGTGCCGCGCGAATAGACCCACACGCCACGCGAACCCGACTCGCCCGCCGGGTCGACGACGATCTGCACGCGGGCGCCGCCGGCCGAGGGCAACACCATGGGCGCCAGCAGCGTCAGCTCCTCCACCACCGAGCAACCGACCTCGTCGCCGGCCCGCAACACCAACTCCACGAATCCGGCGCCGGGGAACAACATCACCCCGTCGACGACGTGATCGGCCAGCCATGGCATTTGGGCGACGGACAACGACCCCGTCAGCACCACTCCACCCGAATCGGGCCGCTCTACCACCACGCCCACCAGCGGATGATCGGACCGCGTCAAGCCGACGCCGCGCACGTCCGCCGACCCGTTCGACCCCACGGGCAACCAAAATCGCTGTCGGACAAACCCGTACGTCGGAAGGTCGACCCGCCGCCCCTTCCCCAGCGCCGCTGGCCAGTCGACGTCGACGCCGCTGGTGAACAATTGCCCCAGCGCTGCCAGCAGCGACTCCGCTTCGGGGCGGTCTTTGGCCAGTGTGACCGCAGATGCCGCGGGTTCGGCGCTCAACGACTGCTCCACCGCGGCACTGAGACCACCGCTGGGACCCACCTCGACGAAGACGTTGGCGCCCGACGACTCGGCGGCGCGCACGCCGTCGGCGAAGCGGACCGGCCGCCGCACGTGCTCGGCCCAGTACTGCGGAGATCCGTATCCTGGTTCCGCCAGCGTGCCGGTCAGGTTGGACACCAACCCAATTCGCGGCGGCGCGGCGGAGACGCCGGCCAGCAGCCGGGTGAACTCCTCGAGCATGGGATCCATCAGCACCGAGTGGAACGCGTGCGACACCGCCAGCCGGTGCACGCGTCTGCCCTGCTGCGCCAGCCGATCCGCCAGCGCGGTCACCGCGGCGTCCACGCCCGAAATCACCACCGCGTTGGGGCCGTTGACGGCCGCGATGCTGACGTCGTCGCTCAGCAGGGGCGCCACCTCGTCCTCGCTGGCCGCCACCGCGACCATCGCGCCGCCGGAGGGCAGGGCCGCCATCAACCGGCCCCGCGCGGCGACGACCCTGGCCGCATCCTCGAGCGTCAGCACCCCGGCGACGTAGGCGGCGGTGATCTCGCCCACCGAATGACCCGTGACCACGTCCGGCAGCACACCCCAGTCCGTCAGTTGCGCCGCCACCGCGACCTCGACGGCGAACAGGGCCGACTGCGCGAACTCCGTGCTTTGCAGCAGCGCGGCATCGCCGCCCCACATCACCTGCCGCAGCGGCAACCGCAGATGCGGATCCAGCGCGGACACCGCCTCGTCGAACGCGCGGGCGAACACCGAAAACCGTTGATAGAGCTGCTGGCCCATGCCCAACCGCTGCGCACCCTGGCCGGGGAACACGAACACCGTCTGGCCCACCGGGCGGGCGCGCCCGGTCACCACGCCCCCACCCGGTTCGCCGGCCGCCAGCCCGGCCAGCGCCGCCATCAGCTGCGCACGGTCGGCCCCCGTCAGCACGGCACGATGCTCGAACATGGCCCGCGTCGCCGCCAGCGACCACGCCACATCCGCCGGTGCCAGATCCGCGCGCTCGGTCAGGTGCGCAAGCAACCGCCGGGCCTGATTGGTCAGCGCTTGCTCCGAGCGGGCCGACAGCACCCAGGCCGTCGGCGGGCCATCGCGTTCGGGCGCAACGTCTTCCAGCGGCGGTTCCGCCGGGGCCTGCTCGAGGATCACGTGCGCATTCGTGCCGCTGATCCCGAACGACGACACCCCGGCCCGCCGGGGGCCGTCCGCGCGCGTCCACGGGCGCGACTCGGTCAGCAACGACACCGCCCCCGCGGACCAATCCACGTGCGGCGTCGGCACGTCCACGTGCAACGTCTGCGGCAGCACCTGGTGCTGGATCGCCTGCACCACCTTGATCAGCCCGGCCACTCCGGCGGCGGCCGACGTGTGACCGATGTTCGACTTGATCGAACCGAGCCACAGTGGCTGATCGTTCGGCCGGTCCTGCCCGTAGGTCGCCAGCAGCGCCTGCGCTTCGATCGGATCCCCGAGCGTGGTGCCCGTGCCATGGCCTTCGACCAGATCGACATCGGCCGCCGTGAGCCCGGCGCTGGCGAGGGCCGCGCGGATAACCCGTTGCTGCGACGGCCCATTCGGTGCGGTGAGCCCATTGGAGGCGCCGTCCTGATTCACCGCGGAGCCCCGCACCAACGCCAACACCGGATGGCCCAGGCGCCGTGCGTCGGCCAGGCGCTCCACCACCAACACGCCCGCGCCTTCGGACCACGCGGTGCCGTCGGCGGCACCGGCGTACACCTTGCAGCGTCCGTCTGGAGCGAGCGCCCGCTGCCGGCTGAACTCGATGAAGGCGGTCGGGGTGGCCATCACCGTGACGCCGCCGACCAGGGCCAGGTTGGATTCGCCCGACCGCAGGGACTGTGCCGCCAGATGCAATGCCACCAATGACGACGAGCACGCGGTGTCCACCGACACCGCCGGGCCCTCCAGGCCCAGCACGTAGGACACCCGACCCGACGCGACGCTCGAGGTCGCGCCGGTGAGCCCGTAGCCCTCCAGCTCGCCTTCTACGTCTCCCCCGTAACCGGCATGGATGACACCGGTGAACACGCCCGTCGCCGAACCCCGCAACGTGGTCGGGTTAATTCCGGCCCGCTCCAAGCCTTCCCACGACAGTTCCAGCATCAACCGCTGCTGCGGGTCCATGGCCAGCGCCTCGCTGGGCCCGATGCCGAAGAACCCCGCGTCGAAGTCACCGGCGTCGAGCAAAAACGAGCCCTGTTGGACATACATCTTGCCTTGCGCGTCGGGATCCGGATCGAACAGCTCCGCTACGTCCCAGCCCCGGTAGGTGGGAAAGTCGGACACCGTGTCGCGGCCCTCAATCACCATCTGCCACAGGCTTTCCGGTGAGTCCACTCCGCCGGGATACCGGCATGCCATGCCCACCACCGCCACCGGCTCGGACAGCTTGCCTTCCAGCTCCGACACCCGTCGCCGGGCGCGCCGCAGGTCCGCTGCGAGGCGTTTCAAATAATCAACATGCTTGTCGGTGGCCGACACAGTGCTCCTCGTGAGGGGGTTAGGAGCCGAGTTCTTCGTCGAGTATTGCGAAGAGTTGGCTTTCGGTGGCGGTGTACAGGTCCGCGTCGATGGTCTCCTTGAGGTCGTTGGAATCCTGGGTGCCCAGCGCGGTAAGCAGGGTTTGAATGCGGTTGGTCAGGTGGACTTTGTCTTCGGGTTTCCAGTCGGGTTGGTTCAGTAGCGTCTGCAGTTCGCGGGTGATGTCGTTGAACCGGGCCATCAGGTTTGGTTGATCGGCGCCTCGGGCGGCATGCGTGGCCTCGGTGGCCTCCAGCCGGGCCGCGAGGTGTTCGGCCAGCGCGACGGGCGTCGGGTAGTCAAAGATCAGCGTCGGCGAAAGACTGAGTCCGGTGGCGGATTTGAGCCGGTTGCGCAGCTCGACAGCGGTCAGCGAGTCAAAGCCGAGGTCTTGAAACACGCTTGCGGCGTTGATGTCTGCGGGGTTGCTGCGGCCCAGGACCGTCGCGGCGTTGCTGCAGACCAGGCCCACCAGATGGCTGTGCCGTTGCTCGGCGGGCAGGCCGTGCAGCCGGGCGAGCAGGCTGGACATCGAGGCCGCCGTGGTTTCGGTTTCGTCGATCACGCGTCGGGTTCGGCGCGCCACCAGCTGACTGAGCAGCGGGGGCAGGGCGGCGCTGTGGCGGGCCAGCGCGGCGGGGTCGAGGCGGGTGGCCACCAGCATGGGGCGATCGGTGAGCAGCGCGGTGTCGAACAGGCGCAGCGCGTAGTCGGTCGGCATGGGCGCCAGCCCGAGGTTGCTCATGCGGGCCTTGTCGCGCTCGGCCAGGTGCTGGGTCATCGCGCTGGCCTGTTCCCACAGCCCCCAGGCCACCGACAGCCCCGGCAAGCCGTGGGCGCGGCGGTGGGCGGCCAGCGCATCGAGAAAGCTGTTGGCTGCGGCGTAGTTTCCCTGCCCGGGGGTACCGACGATGCCGGCCATCGACGAAAACATCACGAACGCCGAGAGATCCAGGTCTCGGGTGAGTTCGTGCAAGTTCCAGGCGCCGTCGACCTTGGCGCGCAACACCGTATCGATGCGCTCCGGCGTCAACGACGCGATCAATCCGTCGTCGAGCGCTCCCGCCGCATGGAACACGCCGCGCAGGGGATATTGCTCCGGCAGCTGCGCGATCAGCGCCGCCACCGCCTCGCGGTCAGCGACATCGCAGGCCGCCACCGACACCCGCGCCCCGACGGCTTCCAACTCGCCGATCAACTCCGCGACTCCATGGGTATCGGCCCCGCGGCGACTGACCAACACCACGTGCGCCACCCCGTGATGGGCCACCAGGTGGCTAGCCACTGCCGAGCCGGCCATCCCGGTGCCCCCGGTGATGATCACCGAGCCTCCGGCCAACCCGCCGACCCGCCCGCCGGGACCGTCGGGCACGGTCAGGATCACCTTGCCGATCTGCCGCGCCTGGCTGACGTAGCGGTACGCCGCCGCGGCGCACCGGACGTCAAAAGCCTTGACCGGCAACGGCTGCAACACGCCGTCGGCAAACCATTGCATCAACTGGGAAAGCATCGCCGCGGTGCGGTCCGGGCCGGCCTCGATCAGGTCGAACGCTCGATACCCCACTCCGGGGTGCTCGTCGGCGATCACCTGCGGATCGCGCAGGTCCGTCTTGCCCATCTCGATGAAGCGCCCACCGCCGACCAGCAGCCGCAACGACGCGTCCACGAAGTCTCCAGCCAGCGAGTTGAGCACCACATCGACCCCGGCACCACCGGTGGCCGCCAGAAACTTCTCCTCGAACTCCAGCGTCCGCGAATCACCGATGTGCGCGTCGTCAAAACCCATCGCGCGCAACGTGTCCCACTTGCCGCGGCTGGCGGTCGCGAAAACCTCGGCGCCCCAATGCCGGCACAACTGCACCGCCGCCATCCCCACCCCGCCGGTGGCCGCATGCACCAACACCCGCTGGCCCGGCTTTACCCCGGCCAACACCGACAAGCCATACAGCGCGGTCAAGAACACCACCGGCACACCGGCGGCTGACACCAACGACCAGCCCGGCGGCACCGCGGTCAGCAGCCGCGCGTCCACCACCGCCTCGGAACCGACCACCCGCAGCAAGCCCATCACCGCATCGCCGACGGCCAGCCCCTCGACCCCGGCACCCACCTCGACGACCACGCCCGCGCCCTCGACGCCCAGCTCGCCGCCACCGGGATACATTCCCAGGGCCACCAACACATCCCGGAAGTTCACCCCGATCGCCGCGACCGCAACCCGCACCTGGCCGGCGGCCAGCTCGGCGCGCGGAAGCGGCTGCACGGTCAGATCCTCGAACGTGCCGGCGCCGCCGGCGGTGATCTGCCAGCCATCCCCGGGCAATTCCAGCGGCGAGGCGGCGCCCAGCCAGGTCAACCGCTGGCAATAGGCCACCCCGGAGCGCACCACGACTTGCGGCTCGCCGCAATCGATTACGGCCCCGACATCGATCGAACCGTCCGAATCGACCAGCACCACCCGACCCGGATGCTCGGCCTGCGCCGAGCGCACCAGTCCCCACACCGCCGCGCCCGCCAGATCCGTGACGTCCTCACCGGCCAGACCCACCGCGCCGTGGGTCAACACGACCAGCACGCCGGTTCCGTCGCCGGCCAGCCACGACTGCAGCATCCCCAACGCTTCGTGCGTGGCCGCCGACACCGTTCCCGAACCCGGCTCCCACACCACCGTGCCGTCACGGTGAGTCTCGCTGTCCGCCAACGACACCGGAGACCACACCACATCCAACAGCCCACCGCGGCCGCGGCGGACCGGCGCCGACAGTTGCGCCTTGGAGACGGGGCGAAGCACCAGTTCCCGCACCGACAGGATCGGCAGGCCCGTCCCGTCGGCCAATTCGACCGAGACCGCCCCGCCGCCGGCCGGGGCTATCCGCACCCGCGCTCGCTGCGCCCCCGCGGCGTGCAGGCACACGCCCTGCCACGAGAACGGCAGTTGCGTCTCGCCGTGCGCATCAACCTCATTCGCGGCGAGCCCCATCGCGTGCAACGCCGCGTCCACCAACACCGGATGAATCCCGAATCCGTCGATTTTCACGTCGGCGACGTCCGGAACGGCCACCTCCGCGTAAACCTCATCGCCGTGCCGCCACATCGCCCGCAGGCCCCGAAAGGCCGGGCCGTACTCGTAGCCCCGTGCGGCCAGATGTTGGTAGGCGTCGGCCACGTCCACCGCCGTCGCACCCACCGGTGGCCACACCGACAGATCGGCCACCGGCGCGGGTGGCTCCGGGCTCAGAACGCCCTCGGCGTGCAGTTGCCATTCCGAATCAGATTGATCCGCAAGCGAATACACCGACACCGTCCGGCGGCCGGAATCGGCTGCCGCGCCGACCACCACCTGCACCTGAATCCCGTCGGCCGTCGGCAACAGCAGCGGCGAGGACAACGTCAGCTCCTCCACCACAGCGCAGTCGACCTGATCGCCGGCCCGCAGGGCCAACTCGACGAAGCCGGCACCGGGGAACAACACGATCCCGGCCACCGCGTGATCGGTCAACCAGGGCTGAGCGGCCACCGACAACCGACCGGTCAGCACCACCCCGCCGGAATCCGGACGCTCCACCACGGCGCCCAGAAAGCCGTGCTCGGCCCCGGCCAGTCCCAGGCCACCGAGATCGCCGTCACCGATTCCCAAGGGCGGCAACCAGAACCGCCGACGCTGGAAGGCGTAGGTGGGCAACGGGACGCGTCGGCCGCCCTCGAATGCCGCCCGCCAATCCACGCTCACGCCCGCAACGTGCGCCTGACCGGCCGACAGCCAGAACCGGTCCAGGCCGCCGTCGTCGCGGCCCAGCGAGGGAATCGCGAAGGCGTCGGTCAAGGTCTCTAGGGTGTCCAAGATCCCGGCGATCAGCACCGGGTGCGGGCTGGACTCGATGAAGACCCGGTATCCGGCTTCGCCGGCGCTGCGCACCGCCGTTTCGAATTGCACCGTGCGCCGGATGCTTTGGTACCAATAGTCGGCATCCATGCCCGCGGTGTCGGTGAGTTCGCCGGTGACCGTGGAGAACAAGGCCACCGACGACGATCGCGGTTCGATGTCGGCCAGCGCCTCGATCAGGGGCTCGCGGATCACGTCGACCTGTGCGGAATGCGAGGCGTAGTCGACGTCGATCCAGCGGGCACGCACGTTGTCGGCCTCGCAACGCGCCACCAATTCCGTCAGGGCGCTCACCTCGCCGGAGACCACCACCGCGGCAACCCCGTTGACCGCGGCGACGTTCAGCCGCTCGCCCCACGGCGCCGACAATTCCTCGGCCCGGGCCAGCCCGCAGGCAAGCGAGACCATGCCCCCGGCACCCGACAACCGCACCAGCAGACGGCTGCGCAGCGCCACCACCCGGGCCGCGTCCTCGAGCGAGAGCGCGCCCGCCACATAGGCCGCCGCGATCTCGCCCTGCGAATGGCCGATCACCGCGTCCGGCCGCACACCCAGCGAGCGCCACAGTTCGGCCAGCGACACCATGACCGCCCACAGCACGGGCTGCACCACGTCCACCCGGTCCAGCCCCGGGGCGCCCGCCGCGCCGCGGATGACGTCGATCAGCGACCAGTCGACGTGCTCGCCGAGGGCCTTGTCGCAGCGCTGCATGTGCTCGGCGAAGACCGTGGAGGTGTCGAGCAATTGGGTGCCCATGCCGAGCCATTGCGAGCCCTGGCCGGGAAAGACGAACACCGTCTTGCCGACCGCCTGAGCCCGCCCGACCACCGTGTTCGCGCCCGGCTCGCCGGCGGCCAGCCCGACCAACCCGGCCAGCAGCTGCGCCCGGTCGGCGCCGACGAGCACCGCCCGATGCTCGAACACCGACCGCGTCGACGCCAGCGACCACCCGACGTCGCCCGCACCCAGATCCGGGTTGGCGTCCAGGTGCGCCGACAACCGTTGCGCCTGCGCCGCCAAACCCTCGGCCGACCGGGCGGACAGCACCCACGGAACCGCTCGCGTGTCGTTATCGTCTTGAGCGGCAACGCCTTCCGGCGCCGGAACTTCTTCGAGGATCACGTGCGCGTTCGTCCCGCTGATGCCGAACCCGGACACCGCCGCGCGGCGCGGCCTGTCCCGCACCGGCCAGGCCCGCGGCTCGGTCAGCAACGACACCGCGCCCGCCGACCAATCCACATGCGGCGTGGGCACATCCACGTGCAACGTCTTGGGCATCACCCCATGGCGCATCGCCTGCACGATCTTGATCACGCCGGCCACGCCGGCCGCCGCCGACGTATGACCCATGTTCGACTTGATCGAGCCCAGCCACAACGGTTGATCCGCCGGCCGGTCCTGCCCGTATGTCGCCAACAGTGCTTGCGCCTCGATCGGGTCCCCCAACGTGGTGCCCGTCCCGTGACCCTCGACCAGATCGACGTCTTCCGCGGTCAGCCGAGCACTCGCCAGCGCCGCCCGGATTACCCGCTGCTGCGCGGGCCCGTTGGGAGTTGCCAGCCCGTTGGAGGCACCGTCCTGGTTGATCGCCGAGCCGCGCACCACCGCCAGCACCGAATGCCCCAACCGCTGCGCGTCGGCCAGCCGCTCCACCACCAGCACCCCGACGCCTTCGGCAAAGCCGGTTCCGTCGGCGGCGCCCGCGTACGCCTTGCACCGCCCGTCGGCGGACAGCCCGCGTTGTCGACTGAACTCCACGAACATCGACGGGGTGGCCATCACGGTCACCCCGCCGACGAGTGCCAACTCGCACTCGCCCGCCCGCAACGAGCGCGCGGCCAAATGCAGCGCCACCAACGACGACGAACACGCCGTATCCACCGACACCGCCGGGCCTTCCAGCCCGAGCGAGTACGCCACCCGTCCGGACGCCACGCTCAGCGTCGAGCCGCGCAGCCCGTATCGCTCCAAGTCCCCGGGCACCCGGCCCTGGCCGCCGTACGAACCGTGGAAAACCCCGGCGAAGACGCCGGTCGGTGTACCCCGCAGGGTCGACGGGTCGATCCCGGCCTGCTCCAGCGCTTCCCACGACACCTCGAGCAACAGCCGCTGCTGCGGATCCATCGCCAGCGCTTCGCTGGGAGCGATGCCGAAGAACGCGGCATCGAAGTCCGCGGCATCGGCGAGGAATCCGCCGGAACGGGTGTACGACTTACCGGTCGCGTCGGGATCGGGATCGAACAGGCCCGTCACGTCCCAGCCGCGGTCGGTCGGAAAATCCGACACCACGTCGCGGCCCTCGGCCACCATCTCCCATAACGCCTGCGGCGAATCCACCCCGCCCGGGTACCGGCACGCCATCCCGACCACGGCGATGGGCTCGGTCGCTAACGCCAGAAACTCGCGATTCTCCCGCTTTAGCCGTTCGTTTTCTTTGAGCGATTTACGGAGGGCCTTGATCAGCTCGTCTTGCGTGCTGTTCATCCGAGCCGGCCTTTCGTGCTACCCCCGCTACGAGGTGTCAGGCCCGCGATAGTCATGGCGATATTGCCGCAACGGTCGCCAACGACCCGTGGATGCAGAATATCGGCTATTAAATTCGGGCTATCCGCCCCGTCCACCACGCATTGCGCCTTTCATGACCCCCCTAACAACGTTTTGTCACCGCGTCGCACGAACGGAACTCCCGGCGCGCAATAGCCTCAATGCCAGCGCAGCAGCACGAGCTCCGAACAGAAGCCGGGACCCATCGCCAGCATCAGCCCCGGGCTCCCGCTGGGCGGCTTTTTGGCGATGGTGTCGCGCAGCACGTGCAGCACCGACGCCGACGACAGATTGCCGATCTCGCCGAGCGAGCGCCAGGTCAACTCGAGCGCTTCGGGCGCCAGGTCGAGGCTCGCGACGATCGCCTCGATCACCTTGGGGCCACCCGGGTGGCTGACCCAGGCGCCGATGTCGGTGGTGCTCAGGCCGTGGTCGCCGAGGAAGCCCGTGACGTCGTCTTCGATGTATTGCTCGACGACGGCAGCAACGTCCTTCGACAGCACCAGCTCGAACCCGGCCGCGCCGACGTCATACCCCATGGTGCGCAGCGAGTCCGGGTACAAGTGGCTGCGCGAATCGATGATGGCCGGGCCGCTCGCGTCGATCTGCTCGGCGCGCCGGTCGCCGACCGCCACCACCGCGGCAGCACCGTCAGCAAACAATGCGCTGCCGACCAGGCCCGCCAGGGACGGCTTGTAACCCGGATAGGTCAGCGAGCAGAGCTCAACCGACACCAGGGCGGCGACGCTGTCCGGCGCGCCCCGCAGGTAGTCGTGCAGCCGGGCCACCCCCGCCGCTCCGGCCACGCAGCCCAGGCCGAACAGCGGCACGCGGCGCAGGTCGTCGCGCAGCCCGAGGCGACCGGCGATCCGGGCGTCCACCGACGGCACCGCCAGGCCGGTGACCGTCGTCGTGATCAGGATGTCGACGTCGTCGGGTCGCAGACCCGCTTCGTCCAGCGCGCCGGCCAGCGCCTCGCTCCCGAGATCCACCGCCTTTTCGATGTAGATCTGATTTGCTTCGCCGAAGTCGGTCAGCGTCGGATACCTATCCATCGGCAGAACGAGGTGGCGGCTATTCACCTTGGCGCTGGTATGCAGCTGCCGAACTATGTCCTCGTAGTCCTCGAATCCCGGAATGCTCAGGAAAAGCTCGGTGAGTTCGCGCTGTGAATAGCGATAAGGGGGCAACGCGCCAAACACACCCGCGACGACGCTCATTGGTGACACCCCCTGGTTACGAAGACCCGGTCGGAATGGTTCAACCGGTCGTTAGCTCACTGAAGTTTAGTCCGGTGGGCAAGAGCCCGGCAAAACCGTGATTCAGGTAACAGGATGCCCCCGGAGCAGCCTTGCCCGCAGTGTTTCGGTGTTTGCCCGCACCTCATCTAGCTGGCCGGAGACCCGTCGCGGCGCCGTCCCGCCGCGCGCGTCGCGCGAGGACACCGAGCCCTCGATCGTCAGCACGTCACGCACCGCCGGCGTCAGCTCGGGGCTGATGGCGGCCAGCTCGTCGTCGGTGAGCTCTTCGAGCCCGACGCCGCGCGCCTCCGCCACCCGCACCGCGGCGCCGGCGGCCTCGTGCGCCGAGCGGAACGGGACGCCGCGGCGAACCAGCCACTCGGCGATATCGGTGGCCAGCGTGTAGCCGGCCGGGGCCAGCGCCGCCATCCGCTCGACGTTGAACGTCAGGCTGGCGACCAGTCCCGCCATCGCCGGCAGCAGCAGCTCCAGCTGGGCCACCGAGTCGAACACCGGCTCCTTGTCCTCTTGCAGGTCGCGGTTGTAGGCCAGCGGCTGGGCCTTCAGCGTGGCGAGCAGCCCGGCCAGGTTGCCGATCAACCGCCCGGACTTTCCGCGGGCCAGCTCGGCGATGTCCGGGTTCTTCTTCTGCGGCATGATCGAGCTGCCGGTGGACCAGGAGTCGTGCAGGGTCACGTAGCCGAATTCCGTCGAGCTCCAGATGATGATGTCCTCGGCCAGCCGGGACAGGTCGACGCCGATCATGGCGAACACGAAGGCCGCCTCGGCGGCGAAGTCGCGGGCGGCCGTCGCGTCGACGGAATTGTCGTTGGCGGCGGCGAACCCCAGATCGGCGGCGATCGCGTCGGGGTCCAGACCCAACGACGACCCGGCCAGCGCGCCGGCGCCATACGGCGACACCGCGGCGCGCTTGTCGAAATCGACGATCCGATCGACGTCGCGCAGCAGCGGATGCGCGTGCGCCAGCAGATGGTGGGCCAGCAGGATCGGCTGGGCGGACTGCATGTGGGTCTTGCCGGGCATGATGGCGCTCGGGTGCGCGGCGGCCTGGGCGGCCAGCGCGGCGACGACGTCGAGCACACCGTCGGCGACCCGGCGCACCGCGTCGCGCAGCCACATCCGAAACAGCGTGGCCACCTGGTCGTTGCGCGACCGGCCGGCCCGCAGCCGGCCGCCCAAATCGGGGCCGACCCGGTCGATCAGCCCGCGCTCCAACGCGGCGTGCACGTCCTCGTCGGTGACCAGCGGCGAAAAGCTGCCGTCGGCCACGTCTTCGGCGAGGCTGTCCAGCCCGGCCAGCAGCCCGTCGCGCTGCTCCTCGGTGAGCAGCCCGGCGCGGAACAGCACGATGGTGTGCGCCCGCGACGCGGTGATGTCGTAGGGCGCCAGCACCCAGTCGAAGTGGGTGGAGCGGCTCAGCGCCGCCAGCGCGTCGGCCGGGCCGTCGGCGAACCGCCCGCCCCACAGGGACCCCTCGCGCGTGCTCACGCTTCGTCGGTCGCCAGGTCCCGGCGGGACGCGATCTTCGACGACAGGCCGTGCACGTAGACGAAGCCCTTGGACATGGACTGGTCGAAGCTGTCGCCCTCGTCGTAGGTGGCCAGGTTGAAGTCGTACAGCGATTCGGCGCTGCGCCGGCCGTTGACCGCGATGTGGCCGCCGTGCAACACCATCCGCACCTCGCCGGAGACGTGCTCCTGGGTTTTCGCGACGAAGCTCTCCAGCGCGACCTTCAACGGGGAGAACCACAGCCCGTCGTAAACCAGCTCGGCCCAGCGCTGGTCGGTCTGCCGCTTGAACCGGCCCAGTTCACGCTCGAGCGTGACGTGTTCGAGTTCGGTGTGCGCGGTGATGAGCGCCATGGCCCCGGGCGCCTCGTAGATCTCGCGGCTCTTGATGCCCACCAGCCGGTCCTCGACCACGTCCAGGCGCCCCACGCCCTGCGCGCCGGCGCGGGCGTTGAGTTCCTCGATGGCCTGCAGCATCGACACTGGCTTGCCGTCGATGGACACCGGCACGCCCTTTTCGAAGCCGACGATGACCTCGTCCGGCGTGCTCCAGTTCAGCGTGGGGTCCTCGGTGTAGGCGTAGATGTCCTTGGTGGGCGCGTTCCACAAGTGCTCGAGGAAGCCGGTTTCCACCGCGCGGCCCCAGACGTTCTGGTCGATCGAGAACGGCGAGCGCTTGCTGACGTTGATCGGGATCGCGTTCTCTTCGGCGAACGCGATCGCCTTCTCCCGTGTCCAGGCGTAATCGCGGACCGGCGCCAGCACCTCCAAATCCGGTGCCAGCGAAGCGAATCCGACCTCGAAGCGAACCTGGTCGTTGCCCTTGCCGGTGCAGCCGTGCGCGACGATGGTGCCGCCGTGCTCGCGCGCGGCCGCCACCAGATGCTTGGCGATCAGCGGGCGGCTGATCGCCGAGACCAGCGGGTAACGGTCCATGTACAGCGCGTTGTTCACGACGGTGGGCAGGCAGTACTCGTTCGCGAACTCGTCGCGGGCGTCGACGACGACCGCTTCGACGGCGCCGCAGTCCAGGGCGCGCTGGCGCACCAGCTCCATGTCCTCGCCGCCCTGGCCGAGGTCGATCGCCACCGCGACGACCTCACGGCCGGTCTCCTTGCCTATCCAGCTGATCGCCACCGAGGTGTCCAGACCGCCGGAATATGCCAGGATGACGCGTTCTGACCCCCGTACTGACATTGAGAAATCTCCTTTAACTCTGCTGCAGCTTGTGCAAGGCGGCCGCCAACTGGGCGCCGTTCATCGGGTCGCGGGCCGCGACAAAGACCGTGTCGTCTCCGGCGATGGTGCCGACGACGTACGGTAGCGCCGCGCGATCGATCGCGGAGGCCAAATAGTTCGCGCCGCCGGGTGGGGTGCGCAACACCGCGAGATTGGCGCTGTTGTCGACGGACACCAGCAGCTCGCCGAGCAGCCGCGACAGCCGCGCGGTGCCGCCGGACACGCCGCGCACCGGGCTGCCGTCCTCGGGAACGACGTAGACGCCGACGCCGCCGTCGGCGCCGCGCAGTTTGACCGCGCCGAGCTCCTCGAGGTCGCGCGACAGCGTGGCCTGGGTGACCTCGATGCCCTCGTCGGCCAGCAGTGCGGCCAACTCGCCTTGGCTGCGGACCGCTTCGGAGGACAGGATCGCGACGATGCGGTCTTGACGGCCGACGCGGGTGGTTTCCGGTGCGCGCGTCATGTGCGTTGCGCCCGCTCGAGCAGCCACACCAGCAGCGCCTTCTGTGCATGCAACCGGTTTTCGGCCTCGTCCCAGACCACGCTGGCCGGCCCGTCCATCACCTCGTCGGTGATCTCGTCGCCGCGGTGGGCCGGAAGGCAGTGCAGCACAATGGCTTCCGGGTCGGCCAGGTCTACCAGTCGCTGGTTGACCTGGAACGGCCGGAACGGCTTCACGCGGTCCAGCCCGTCGCCCTCCTGCCCCATCGACGTCCACGTGTCGGTGACGAGGACGTCGGCACCGGCGGCGGCCTTGTCGGCGTCGGCGGTCACCGTCACCGAGGCGCCGGTCGCCTCGGCGCGGGCTTCGGCGGCGGCCAGCACCGCCGGATCGGGCGCGAATCCTTCGGGTGCGGCGACGGTGACATGGATGCCGGCGGTCACCCCACCCAGCAGCAGCGAGTGGGCCATGTTGTTGGCACCGTCACCGAAATAGGACATCTTCAAACCCGTTAACGAGCTTTTGCGTTCGGCGATGGTCTGCAGATCGGCCAGCACCTGGCACGGGTGAAACGCATCGGACAGCGCGTTGACAACGGGCACCGACGCGGTCTCGGCCATCGCCTCGAGGCGGTCATGGCCGAAGGTCCGCCAGACGATGGCATCGACGTAGCGGGACAACACGTTTGCCGTGTCCTGCAGGGTCTCATCGCGACCCATCTGGGTGCTGCGGGCATCCACGACGACGGCGTGCCCGCCCAGCTGGGCGATGCCCACCTCGAAGGAGAACCGGGTGCGGGTGGAGTTTTTGTCGAAGAGCACCGCGACGCCGCGCGGGCCCTCGAGGGGGCGGCGGCTGAACGGCTCCTTCTTCAGTGCGGCGGCCAGCGCTAGGACCTCGGCTTGTTCGGCCGGCGACAAATCGTCGTCGCGGAGGAAATGTCTAATCACGCCGACACCCCGTCGAGGATGCCGGGCAGGGCCGCGACGAAGCTGTCGAGCTGGGCTTCACTGATGATCAACGGCGGCGCCAGCCGGACGACGTCGGGGGCGGCGGCGTTGACCAAAAACCCGGCATCGCGCGCGGCCGCCTCGATGTCCTTGGCGCGCGGCGCCGTGAGCACCACGCCCCACAACAGTCCGCGGCCGCGCACATGGTCGATCAGCGGATGGCGCAGCGATTCGATGCCGTGTCGCAGCGACTTACCCAGCAGTTCGGCATGGCGGACCAGGTCGTCGGCGGCCAGCGTCCGCACCACCGCCAGCGCCGCCGCGGTGCACACCGGGTTGCCGCCGAACGTGCTGCCGTGCAGACCCGGCGTCAGCAATTCGGCGGCCGGGCCGACCGCCAGCACCGCGCCGATCGGCAGTCCGCCGCCCAGGCCCTTGGCCAGCGTCACCACATCCGGGGTGATGCCGTCGTGCTGGTGGGCGAAAAACGCTCCGGTGCGTCCCATTCCGGTCTGCACCTCGTCGAGCACCAGCAGGGCGCCGTGCCGCGCGGTGAGGTCGCGGGCCGCGGCCAGATAGCCCTCGGGCGGAACGACGACCCCGCTTTCGCCCATGATCGGCTCCAGAAAGACCGCCGCGGTGTCGTCGCCGACCGCGGCGTCCAGCGCGTCGGTGTCGCCGTAGGGCACGTGGCTGACGTCGCCGGGCAGCGGCGCGAACGGCGCCTGTTTGGCCGGCTGGCCGGTCAGCGCGAGCGAGCCCATCGTCCGCCCGTGAAAACCCTCCTGCGCGGCAACGAGTTTGGTGCGGCCCGTGAGCCGGGAAAGCTTGAACGCCAGCTCGTTGGCCTCGGTGCCGGAGTTGCAGAAAAACACCCGGGTCTGCGCGTCCGCGCCGAGCAGGGCGACCAGTTCCTCGGCGAGCGCGATACCGGGCTCGGTGGCATAGAGGTTGGAGGTGTGGCCGAGCGTCGAGATCTGTTGTGTCACAGCCTCGATCACGGCCGGGTGGCGATGGCCGAGAACGTTGACCGCGATGCCGCCCAGCAGGTCCAGGTACGTCTTGCCGTCCACGTCGGTGACCACCGCGCCCTCGCCGGTGGCCAGCGCCACCGGCGGGGTGCCGTAGTTGTTCATCATCACGGCTTCCCAGCGCTGTTTCATGCTGTCCGTGTGGCTCACGCCGGCACCACCTTGGTGCCCGTGCCCGCGTCGGTGAACAGCTCCACCAACACGCAGTGCGTGACCCGCCCGTCGATCACGTGCGCGCTGGGCACACCCGCGGTCACCGCGCGCAGACAGGCCTCGACTTTGGGGATCATCCCCGCCTCCAGGGTGGGTAGCAGTTGCGCCAGGGTGGCGGTGTCGATTTCGCTGACCAGCGAATCCCGATCGGGCCAGCTGGTGTAGAGACCTTCGACATCGGTGAGCATCAACAGTTTTTCGGCCCCCAGCGCTTCGGCCAGCGCCGCGGCGGCGGTGTCGGCGTTGATGTTGTGCACCACACCGTCGGCGTCCGGCGCCAGCGTGGATACCACCGGAATCCGGCGTGCCGCAATCAGATCCAGGACCGCGGCGGTATTGACCGTGTCGACGTCGCCGACCAGGCCGATGTCGGTGGCCACACCGTCGACGGTGACGCTGCGCCGCACGGCGGTGAACAGTTGCGCGTCCTCCCCGGTGAGGCCGACGGCGTACGGGCCGTGGGTGTTGATCAGGTTCACCAGTTCGCGGCCCACCTGACCGAACAGCACCATCCGCGCCACGTCGAGCACTTCCGGTGTGGTGACCCGGAATCCGCCCTTGAAGTCGCCCTTGTCGATACCCAGCCGGCGCAGCATGGCGGTGATCTGCGGCCCGCCGCCGTGCACCACGACGGGATGGATGCCGCAGTTGCGCAGGAACGCCATGTCGGCGGCGAACGCGGCGCGCAGCGTCTCGTCCGTCATGGCGTTGCCGCCGTATTTGATGACGACGACCTTGCCGTGCAGCTGTTTGAGCCAGGGCAGGGCTTCGGCCAGGACCTCCGCCTTGACCTGGGTGGAGAGCGCGTCGGTGCTCGTCATGTGCTGTAGGCCGAGTTCTCTTCGACGTAGGCGTGCGACAGGTCGGTGGTGCGGATGGCGGCCTGCCCATCCCCCATGCCCAGGTCGACTGCCACGTCGATATCGGCGCCGGAAAGGTCCACCTCGCGCGCGCCCGGCGCGCCCACTCCGTCGATGCACACTAAAGACCCGTTGAACGACACCGTGATTCGGTCGGCTTGCAGCGCGACCCCGGGCGCCAGGCCGACGGCCGCGAGCACCCGGCCCCAGTTGGGATCCGACCCGAACAGCGCCGTCTTGACCAGGCTGTCGCGCGCGATCGCCCGCGCGGCCGACAGCGCCTGGTCCTCGGAAACGGCCCCCGTCACCGTCACGGTGACGCGCTTGGTGACGCCCTCGGCATCCGCCTGCAGCTGCGCGCACAGGTCATCGCAGACGCGCAGCACGGCGTCGTCGAGATCGGCCTGCGGCGGGGCAATTCCGCTGGCACCCGACGCCAGCAACAGCACGGTGTCGTTGGTGGAACAGCAGCCGTCGATGTCGAGCCGGTCGAAGGTGTAGGCGCTGGCGCGGCGCAACGCCCGATCGAGCGCCGCCGGATCGGCGACCGCGTCGGTGGTCAGCACGCACAGCATGGTGGCCAGTGACGGCGCCAGCATGCCCGCGCCCTTGGCCATCCCCCCGACCGTCCACCGGTTGCGATGATGCAGCGCAACCTGTTTGGGCACGGTGTCGGTGGTCATGATGGCGTGCGCGGCGTCGTCACCGCCGGACAGCCCACCCGCCATCTCGTGCACGATTTCGCTCACCCCGGCCAGCACCTTGTCCATCGGGAGCCGGTCGCCGATCAGCCCGGTGGAGCACACGGCAACCTCGACGGCGCCGGTCTCGGTGCCCCAGTCCGACAGCGCGGCGGCGACCGCCTCCGCGGTGGCGTGGGTGTCCTGGAAGCCGGCCGGGCCGGTGCACGCGTTGGCGCCGCCAGAGTTGAGGATCACCGCGCGCAGCTGCCCGGTGGTCAGCACCTGTTGCGTCCACAGCACCGGCGCGGCCTTGACATTGTTGCGGGTGAACACGCCGGCGGCCGCATAGTCCGGCCCCTCGTTGAAAACCAGTGCGAGATCGCGCTTTCCCGACGCCTTGAGCCCCGCCGCGATGCCGGCGGCCCGAAATCCTGCGGGCGCGGTGACCCCCTGTGCGCGCAGCAGCCTTGTCTCGTCCGCGATTTCGGTCACGGTGCCACCCCGACCACCGAAAGCCCTTCGCCCTCCGGCCAACCCAACGCCAGGTTCATCGACTGCACGGCCGCGCCGCCGGTGCCCTTGACCAGGTTGTCGATCGCCGCGATCGCGACGAAGGTCTCGGCCGCCTCGTCGACCGCGACGGCGATGTGCGCCGCGTTGCTGCCGATCACCGACCCGGTGCGGGGCAGCTGCCCTTCGGGCATCAGGTAGACGAAAGGCTCGGCATCATAAGCCTTTTCGTAGGCCTCCCGCAGCCGCGACAAGGGCGACCGGGTACGCGCCGTGCAGGTGGCCAGGATGCCACGCGACGTCGGGATCAGCACCGGGGTGAATGACACCGTGACGTCGCGGGTGGTGACGCTGCGCAGCCCCTGCACGATCTCGGGTGTATGCCGGTGCGCGCCGGCGATGTTGTAGGCCCGCGCCGACCCGATGACCTCGGAGCCCAGCAGGTCGGTCTTGGCCGCGCGACCGGCTCCCGAGGTGCCGCTGACGGCAACCACCGTGACGGCGGGTTCGACGAGGTCCTCGGCGATCGCGGGCGACAGCGCCAACAGGGCCGCGGTCGGGTAGCAGCCCGGAACGGCGATCCGACGCGCGCCGTTCAACCGCTCACGCGCGCCGGGCAACTCCGGCAGTCCGTAAGGCCAGCTGCCGGCGTGCGCGGACCCGTAGAAGTGTTCCCACGCGGCGGCGTCGGTGAGCCGGAAGTCCGCGCCGCAGTCGATGATCAGGGTGTCGGGGCCGAGTTGCTCGGCCAGCGCGGCCGAGTGTCCGTGCGGCAACGCCAGGAACACCACATCGTGGCCGGCCAGGACCGCAAGGTCGGTGGGCTCGACCACCCGCCCGGCCAGCGGCGTCAGGTGCGGATGGTGCTCGCCGAGCGTGCTGCCGGCGCTGGCCGCCGCGGTCAGCGCACCGATGGCCAACCGCCCGTCGGAATACGCCGGATGCCCCAGCAGCAGGCGCAGGATCTCCCCGCCGGCATAGCCGCTGGCACCGGCAACCGCCACCCTTGTTACGTCGGCCATTCCGACGATTCTGCATGGTTATGCAGAGGTTTGCAAATCCATACCCCCGAGGCTGTCGTGACGCCCCTCAGGCCCCGATCGCCTCTGCGAGTTGCTCGGGCACGTAAGTCATGAGCGCGGGCACCAGGCCGCTGATCGGTGTCCCGCCGACGTTAGTCGTGGCGGTGAAGGGAGTGTTCCCGATCGTGACCGTGACCGACGCTTTGTACGGGGTGGCCGGCACGAGCAACCCGTTCAGCGGCAGGTCGATGGTCACCGGGTAGCCGCCCGCATTGAAGGAAATCGGCGCGATCAGCTCACCGTTGAGGAGTCCGTTGGTGATGACGGCCGGCGCGCCGACGAGCGCGTCGAAGGCACCGCCGAAGTCACCGGCCCGCAACGCGTTGGTGAACGCCCGCGCGCTGAGATCGGCCGCATGCAGCGCGTTAACCGGCCCGCCCGCCGCCTCGAGCAACAGTGTTATCGGCATGCCGAAGTGGGCGTTGAGGAAGAAGCCGACCGCGGGCGGGAAGATCCGGATGGCGAGCCCCGCGTTGGCGACGATGGAGGTGTCGTTGAACGTCTCGATGGCGTTGGTGACGTTTTGCGCCATCTGCGCGGCGACGGAGCCCGGGACCAAGAAGTTGGTGAAGTTCTGCGCCATCTCCCCCGGTATCCCAAGGATGGGCAACAGGTCGCCCAGCGTGCCCGTCGGCGTCACGACCGCGGTGAAATTCGTGAGGGAACCGGACGTGACGGTGGAGAACCCGGTGAAGAACAGATTGACGAAGGCGTCACTCAGGGTGCTCACCGCGCCGCCGATGTTGCCGGAGAACACATCCTGCAGCGCCGATTCGAAGGCCGCGGGCAACGCTTGCAGGCCGACGGTGAAATCGTGGGCAGCGTGGGAAAGCGCCGTCCCGATCGTGTGGGCGTAGCCGAGCTGGTTGTTGATGACCTGCTCGACGAATGCCACGGGGTTGAACGCCGCCAGCCGGTCGAAAAACGCCTGAATGGCGATCGGCACGCTTTCGGGGAAGTTCTGTGCGAAATGGTCGATGGCGGTGAAGATCTGCTGGGCGTAGGCCTGCTGGTTGGCGAGGAATTGGTGCAGCACCGGCGCCGGGTTCGCGGCGATGGCGGCGCGCAGCGCCCGCAGGTTGGCGCTCGTGTTGGCGACCAGTTCCTCGTAGGGGTTCGAGCTGTCAGCCGCGCCGCGCAGCAAAGCCGGCGCGCCGGTGATCGACCCGATGGCGGATTGCACGTCGGCCACCACCTGCTGCGCGTTGGCGGTCTCGGCGCTGAGGTAGGCCTCGGCGCTGGACTGCAACGACCGCACGAACTGGCCGTGAAACGCCGACGCCCGCGCACTCAGGGAGTGGAATTGCCGGGCATGCGCGCTGAATAGCGCTGCGACCGCGACCGACACCTCGTCCTGGGCCGCGGCGACGATGCCGGCGGTCGGCGGCGTCGCGGTGGCGGTCGCCGCGCCCAGCGTCGAGCGAAGATTTTCCAGATCCCCCGCGGCCGACTCGATCAGTTCTGGCATCGTGCTGACGAACGACATACCCGTCCCCCTTGGACTGATTGCGGCGATCAACTGAATCCCGAAGGCCCTGAGCGTAAATTAACGCCGCAGTAATGCGGGCAAAATTCCGCCGGTTTCGTCAAACGCGTTGCAATAACGCGCCGCCCGCCGCATGACCGGGTTCGTGTACTTCAACTGCAGTTGGTCGGTCCAGGCCGGAACAGCACCGGCAAGCCCGGGCGTTGTTGCGATGAGCCTTGGCGGACACGAAGCTTTACTTCACGACGGCGCAACCGTGAAAGTTGTTCTCCTGCCGCCGAGTTGGGCCGGCAGGCGCGTATATCCGTGCAAATTGATCAGCCCACGCGGCTGCGGCGGCGCGACGAGGCGCAGATCCGGAAATGTCTCGAAAAGCGCACGCAGCGCGGTAGCGCCTTCGATTCGAGCCAGGGCGGCGCCGACGCAGGCGTGCACGCCGGACCCGAACGCCAGGTGCTCGCGCGCGTTCTCCCGGGTGATGTCGAAGGCGGCCGGATCGGCGAACACGCGCGGGTCCCGGTTGGCGCCGCCAAGCAACAGCGCCACCATGTCGCCGGCCGCGACGCGGGCGCCGGCGATTTCGACGTCACAATGCGGGGTGCGCGCCGTCATCTGCACGGGGCTGGCGATCCGCAGGATCTCCTCGATGGCTCCGGACCACAGCTCGGGATTCTCGCGGAGCAGCGCCAATTGCTCGGGGTGTTGCAGCAGCAACACAATCCCATTGCCGATCAGGTTGACCGTGGTTTCGAAGCCCGCGCCGACGATCAACGCGGCATTGGCGGTCAGCTCACGGTCGGTCATTGTGCCGTCCGCGGCCATCCGGCTGAAGGGGTTGTCGCCGGCGTCGGCCGCCCGCAGTTTGCGGAAGTGCTCGAGAATGTAGTCATCGGCGCCTTGCAGGCCGGCGATGGCGTTCCGGTAGGTTTTCCAATCGATGCCGATATCGAGCAGCGGCGCGCCGCAGCGACCCCACTCCAGCATGCGGGGATAGGAATCGGTTGGCAGGCCAAGGATCTCGGCGATGATGGCGACCGGCAGTTGCATCGCGAAATCGGCGATCAGATCGGGTTGCGGTGTGGCGGCGATGCGCTCGATCAACGCCATCGTCACCTCGGCGACGCGGGTACCGAGCGCGTCGACCGCGCGCGGGGTGAAACTTTGCGCCACCAGCTGCCGATAACGCGTGTGATCGGGCGGATCCACAATTACCATGGCCGGCGGTTCGACCGGGTTGGCCACGCCCGGGTCGGTCGCGGCAATGAGCTTCCGCAGCGGCCGGGGCAGCTCCATGTCGGTGGGCGCGGTGACGCCAAAGCGTTTGTCTCGCAGCACTTCTCGACACACGGCATGGTCGACACTCGCCCACACGTACGGCGCACGCATCAGCGGGCCGCGCGCCCGGATCTCCTCCATCAGCGCGTAGCGGTCGTTGCCCGGGGCGCGCAGCAGCCGGGCCAGCGGGTTGCCCCGGCGGGATTGAACGGCGAAATAGGCCCGCGGCACACCGTGTATCGCCATCCATCGGGCCCGCAGTCCGACACGCATAACGATCCCTCCCGGACGTGCCACGTGCGATACAATGAGACTCTTATTGTCTCAAATGACTCAACCGCAACGATACGTCGACCGCGGCCAAGGAGCAAGGAGGGATCGGGTGACCTCGACTCGAACGGCCGAGTTCGTCCGACGACTCACCGAACCCGATCCCGTCGTCCTCGCCCAGGTCGACAACCCCGACGAGATCACCACCCGCATCCTGGCCGCCACGCTGGAACAGGCCGAACTCGTCGGGATCCGTCGCACCACCATGGAGGACGTCGCTCGACGCAGCGGTGTGGGGCGAGCCACCCTCTACCGTCGCTTCCCCACCAAGGCCGCACTCATGGATGCCGTCGTGCTCGCCGAAGCGCGCCGATTTCTGGAAGGCAGCGCGCAGGCCCGCGCGCACGCCACGACGTTCGAAGACCGCATGGTCTACGACACGATGTTCTCGGTGACGTTCATGCGCGAGCACACCCTGCTCAAGAAGTTGCTGCGCACCGAGCCGGAGACCATCCTGCCCAGCCTGACCATCGACGCGGGCGCCCTCGTCGATTACGCCACCGAATACTCTGCGGCGTTGATGCGGACCGAGCTCTATGGCACGTCGAAAATCACCAAGGCCCAGGACCGGCATCTGCGCACCGTCGCCGAACTGCACACTCGACTCACGCTGTCGTTCATCGTGACCCCGCACACCCGCATCAACCTGGCCACCCTCGACGACACCCGCGCCTACGTCCGCAACTACCTGATGCCGATGATCACCAGCGCGGCCGAATTCCCGCGACGCTAGGTGCGCAACACGGCGCCGACCGCGGCGGCCGCGCGTTGCACGGCGGCGTCACGCGCCGCGCTGGCGTCATCTTCGGTCAGCGTGCGATCCGGGGCGCGGAACCGCAACGCGAACGTCAGCGACTTGCAGCCCTCGCCGACCTGCGGACCGGTGAAGACGTCGAACAATTGGATGTCCTCGAGCAGTTCGCCGGCGCCCTCGCGAACGGCATCGGCCACCGCCTGGGCGGGTACTTCCGCGGACACCACCAGGCTGACGTCCTGGAACACGGCCGGAAACGGCGACACCCTGGGCGCCGGCAGCGCCTCGACGCCGGGGATCGCATCGAGGTTCAGCTCCAGCGCGCAGCTGTCCTTCGGCAGTCCGGAGCGCTCGATCACCGCGGGATGCAACTGCCCGGCATGACCGACGACCGTCTCGCCGACCAGCACCTCCGCGCACCGACCCGGATGCCACGGCAGGTGTTGCGCCGCACGCAAAGTCACCTCGACTCCGCTGGCGCGGGCGATGATCCGCACGGCCTCGAAGGCGTCGGCGGCTTCGACCCGGCGACCGGGACCCCAGGGACCGCGCGGCTCGCGCAACCCGGCCAACACGGCGGCCACGTGTTGCGGCTGCCGCGGCAAAGACGCATCCAGCATGGCGATTTCGTCGTCGGTGGGCCGGCGGTGGACCGGGATCAGCTCGACACCGCGAGTGTCCTCGGTCGGGCGCACCACCTGCGCGAGGGCAAACAACGCGACATCGACCAGACCCCGAGATACGTTGCGCGCCAAGGCTTCCAACAAGCCGGGCAGCAGCGTGGTGGCCAGCTGCGGACGGTCGGCCTCCAGGGGGTTCAGCACGCGGGTCGTCACGCGGCGCGGGTCGTCGGCCGGCAGTGCCCACAGGTCGAACACGCCGGCGGGCAGGAACGGCGTCGGCAGGATCTCGACAAAACCCGACTGCGCCAGCGCCTTTCCGATCGCGCGGTGGCGTTTTTGCGCCGCGGTGAGCCCGGCACCCGCGGGAGCCGGCGGCAGCACCGACGGCACCGCCTCCAGTCCCTCCAGCCGCAGCACCTCCTCGACCAGGTCGGCGGGCTGCAGCAGGTCGGGTCGCCAACTCGGCGGCGTGACGGTCAGGGTGTCGCCGTCCTCGCTCACCTGGGCACCGATCTGGGTTAGCCGCCGAGCCGTCGTGCCCGGCGCGTAGGTCACCCCGGCGACGCGGTCCGGCAGGTCGGTCGCGATCCGGACCGGCGGCAGCGACCAATCGTCTCGCGGCGGGTCGCCGCGCCAGTCGGTCAGCGTCGGCTCGGCGACTCCCCCGGCGATGTCGGCCAACAAGGCTGCGCAGCGATCCAGGGCGGCGACCGAGACGGCCGGATCCACCGTGCGCTCATAGCGCCGCGCGGCCTCGCTGGGCAGATGCAGCCGGCGCTGCGTGCGCGACACCGCCGCCGCGTCCCACACCGCGGCCTCCAGCAACACGTCGGTGGAATCGGTGCGCACCTCCGTGCTGGCGGCCCCCATCACCCCGCCGATCGCGGTGGTCGCCACGTCGTCGACGATCAGGACGTCGGCCGGATCGAGCCTGCGTTCGATGTCGTCGAGGGTGACGACGGTTTCGCCCGGACGCGCGAACCGCACCGCGAAGGCCCCGGTGATGCGCTTGCGGTCGTGGGCGTGCATGGGGTGGCCCAGCTCGAGCATCACGTAGTTGGTCACGTCGACGGCCGGAGAGGTCGCGCGGATCCCGGACAGCAGCAGGCGGCGTTGCAGCCACCAGGGCGACACGGCGGCGGGGTCGATCCCGGTCACCGGGCGCAAGGCAAACCGCCGCACCCCCGTGCCGGGGTCCACGGTCAACGGCCAAGCCTCGCCCTCGACGGGCAATGGCTCCACGTCGGCCGGGTCGACGAAATCCAGGTCATAGGTGCACGCGATCTCCCGGGCCAGCCCGCGCACCGACATGCAGTAACCGCGGTCGGGTGTGATCGCCAGATGGAACACCACATCGTCGAGCCCGAGCACGGCGGTGCCGTCGGCGCCGGGTTCGGCGGTCCCGGGCGGGAGCACCAGGATCCCGGAATGGTCTGTGCTCAGGCGGAGTTCGGCCGCCGAGCAGATCATGCCGTCGGAGATGCGGCCGTAGGTCTTGCGCGACGCGATGGCAAAGCCGCCGGGCAGGGTGGCACCGGGCAGTGCCACCACAACCAGATCACCTACGGCGAAATTCGTTGCACCACAGACAATCTCGCGCTGCTGCGGCTCGCCGACATCCACCAGACACGCCCGGATCGGCTTCTTGAATTCGGTGAGCTCCTCGATGGCGGCCACCCGCCCCACCACGAGCGGACCGTCGACGGGACCGAGGGTGATCACCTCTTCGACCTCGTGGCCGATGCGCACCAGCGCCTGCGCGACGTCGTCGGGACCGATGTCCCAGCCCGGCGCCCCGGCGGAAATCACTTCGCGCAGCCAGCTATACGGGAGGCGCATCAGAAACCCACCCCGAAAGGCAACGAGAACCGGATGTCCCCTTCGACCATGTCGCGCATGTCGGGGATGCCGTTGCGGAACTGCAGGGTCCGCTCCAGACCCATGCCGAACGCGAAGCCGGAGTAAATTTCCGGGTCAATTCCCGCGGCCCGCAACACGTTTGGGTGCACCATGCCGCAACCGCCCCACTCCACCCAGCCGGCGCCGCCCTTCTTGCCGGGAAACCACACGTCGACCTCGGCGGAGGGTTCGGTGAACGGAAAGAAATGCGGCCGGATACGGGTGCGGGCCAGCGGCCCGAACTCGGCGCGCGCGAACGCGTCCAGCGTTCCGCGCAGGTGCGCCATGGACAGGCCGCGATCCACCGCCAGGCCCTCGACCTGATGGAAGACCGGCGTGTGGGTGGCGTCGAGCTCGTCGGTGCGGAAGGTGCGGCCGATCGAGATGATGTAGACCGGCAGCTCGCGTTCGAGCAGGGTCCGCACCTGCACCGGTGAGGTGTGGGTGCGCAGCAGCTGCCGGGAACCCTCGGGCGCGATGTAGAAGGTGTCCTGCTCGCTGCGCGCCGGGTGGTCCGGCGGGAAGTTGAGCGCGTCGAAGTTGAACTGCTCGGTCTCGACCTCGGGACCCTCGGCCAGCTCCCAGCCCATCGCGATGAACGTGTCGGCGATGTGCTCGGCCAATATCGTGATCGGGTGCCGGGCGCCGGTCGGCTGGCGAGTCGACGGCAGGGTGACGTCGATGCGTTCGGCGACCAGCACCGCCGCGTCGCGTTCGTCGCGCAGGACCCCCAGCCGTTCGTCGTAGGCGCGTTGGACCTCGGCGCGGGCGGTGTTGACGCGTTTGCCGGCGTCCGCGCGGTCCTCCTTGGGCAGGCTGGCCAGCGCCTGTCGCGCCAGCGCCACGGGTGAGCGGTCGCCGAGGTGTTCGGTTTTCACCTGCGCCAGCGCGTCCAGGCTGCCGGCGCCGGCCAACGCCCGGTGTGCGGCGCTGACGGCGTGCGCCAGGGCTTTCGGCGACAGGTCGACGGGTTGATCACCCACGCGGCGGCACTCTCCTCGCTGACCGGGCTGTTCGGTCCGCTCGCCTCGTCGCGAAGCGGACGGGTAATTGATTGCGCGCAGCATGGATGTGGCGCAAGTGCCGATCATAGGTGATCAGGTGCTCGCCCCTGGGCGACCTTCCGGTCGTGCCGGGGCGCTTAGCCGGCCAGTGCCGGCTGCACGGCGGCGAGCGTCGCGGCGTCGGACGCCGTGCGCGAGCGGATCAACCGCACCAGCTGGTGCACCGCCACCGCACCCAGCAGGCCGAACGCCGGGGCCGCGGCCATGGTCGCCCAGTGGTGGGCGAGCACCAGGAAGCCGAAACCCGAGGAGGCCAGCAGCATCATCAGGCGCACCGGCGTCCAGTGGATCGGGCCGCGGAACTGGGCCGACACCAGCACGCCGAGGATCACGGCGATGGTGTGGCCCGCATCGGTGAAATCGCCGCCGATGACCGCGGCGGTGATCGCCGCAAAGATCCACCAGCCGACCCACGCCGGGCGCCAGCGCGGCGGAATCGCCGCCGTCAGGGCCCCTAGCACCGCGAGCGCGCCATAGCTCATCCCCACATCACTGGCCCGGGTGATCGACCACGGCAGCCAGCCGAACTCCACCGCGGCCGCCAGCGCGCCGACCACGACCACCGTCGCGCCGATGTGCCCGACCACGAATGCCACCATCAGCCGGATGCTGCGCAGATGCAGCTCCGCGAGCGCCAGCAGGCACGCCAAAAACGGCATCCAGAAGTACAGCGGACCGGCGTCGACGACGAAGGCGCTGCCCAGCAGCGTGCCCACGTGTCCGTGCGCCAGGTTGTGCAGGTTGGTGCTGGCGTGCTGAATCACCAGCTCACGTGTGTGCGGTTGCAGCGAAAGGAGCGCAAGACTCACCGCACCGGCGATCGCGACGTACCCCACGGTGACGCGGACCCGCGCGACCCGGGAGAGGATTCCGTAAATCATTACCCCCCACTATGCCTGTGCATTGTTTCAAGCGTTTCACCGTCAGGTAAGAACTCCCTCGGAAACCGGGAGCGTCCGGATCCGATAGATCGCCAAGTCCGCGGGAATGCCGGTAAGTTTGCTGGCAAACACGGGCCTACGTGCGCGCTTGGCGACGACCCCCAGTGCCTCCAGTTCGCTTTGCGGTATCTGATCCAGTGTCGAACTCGACACCATGATGCCACCTTTGGTGGCGCGTTCCATCACCCGGGCGGCGATGTTGACGTCGACACCGAGCCAATCGGCGGCCAGCCGCTGCGGCCTACCGGTGTGGATTCCAACCCGCATGCGGGGCGTATATCCGTTCACTTCAACGCTTTTCAACTCGTCTTGGGCGGCCAGCACGGCGCGGACGGCGACGACGGGGTTGCGGAATACCGCCATGATTCCATCGCCCAACCGTTTGACGATGTGCCCGCCGGCGTCGAGCAGCGGCGGCTCGACGGCACGAGCCACCTGACGCAGCAAGGCCAGGGCGGCGTCGTCGCCGGCTTCCAGCGACCACGTCGAGAAGCCGACCAGGTCGGTAAACACCAGCGTCACCTCGGGGTTTGCTGGCTGGCGCGAAACCGCCTCGGTCAACGCCTGCCACACCTGCAGCACGCCCAGGCTGACCTCGCGCGATGCCGCATTACGATCGCCCAACAGCCGATCGGCGGCTCGCGCGGCGGCACGCGGGCCCCCCTCGCCGGCGGTCGACAGCGGGTCGCCGAATTCCGGATCGCCGGGCAACAGCCGACGCGCCCGCCGGAGGAACGCCACCACGCCCGGGCTTTCGTTGGTGCTGCGCATCCAGCGCGTCGCGCTGTGCACCGGAGAACGCCGGGACGGGCCCGGCGCAGCGTCGGTTGCTTTGGTGCCTTGAGATCTCCCGGCCTCGTGTTCCCCGTGAGGCCCCGCTTCCACGTCGCAAGGGTAGGTGGTTTCTGCAGAATCAGGCAACGTCGAGCGGCGCGGCTGTGTCACAGGTCGCAGCGACCGACCGGCCCGAGGGTCACTGTTGGTCGTCGGCGGTCGGCCCTTCCGCAGCTGGACCGAGGAGCCCGGCGACGGGCACGTTGACGCTCGACGACGGGTCCGTCCCCTGATTTTGGAGGAAGGCTCTCACGGCGTTGACCGGAGTGTTCGGGAGCGCATTGACGGCTGGCATTGGTCGCACGCCCGACAGCGCGCTGCCGATCGCCGCGCTGCCGCTGTGCAGCGCGGACGCCGTCGTCAGGTACGGAGCGGCCGCGGCGACGCCGAGCGACACCTCCGAAGGCACCGCGAGAGTTCCGGAGGCGAGCGAGGCGGCTCCCGTCGCGAGGTCGTCCGGCCCGGTCAGCGTCTGCTTGATCGGGCCGACGGGATTGACCGTGCTGGGGATTGGGAAACCGGCCGGCTCCGGTTCCCCCGTGCCGCCGGCGGGAACGCCACCGGCGATCACCGGCGGGCTCCCGGTCCCGCCGACCGCGCCCGCGGTCCCGGTCCCCACATCCGAATGTCCCAGCAGCGCCTGCGGGGGCGAGTTCAGCGCGTTAATCAAACTCTGCGCCGCGTTCGCGGCCTCGGCGGCCAGGTACTGATTCGCGCTGGAGTTCAGCGCCCCCACGAATTGCGCATGAAAGTCCGCCACCTGCTCGCTGACGGCTTGATATTCGAGCGCGTGGGTGCCGAGCACCGCGGTGATGGCCGCCGACACCTGATCCATGGCCGGCGGGGCGATTCCAGTGGTCGAAGGTGCCGCGGCGGCGTTGGCCGCGCTCAGCGCCGAGCGGATGCCGTCCAGGTCCCCGGCCGACGAGGACACCGTCTCCGGCGCGACGTTGACAAAGGACACAGTCCGTCTCCTTCGACTGACCTCGAATCACCTGATAACGCACCGAGGAGCAGAAGTCTACTGGCGAGTAGTCGACTTTTGGCTAAAATGCCGCCGCCTGTCGGAGCCCCCACGATACGTCCTGATCACGCCTCCGCCTCGTCGTTGTGGACTCTCGATAACAGCATCGCGGCCCTGGCCGAAAACGTGGACAACGCGCGTTGTCAACGCTTATCTTTAGCCCCAGCACGAGTAGGGAGGTCGCGATGACTGCCACTTCAACATCGGGGACATCTGGGGCACCTTCCGATCCGCTCGGACCAAATTCGCTCACCTGGAAGTATTTTGGCGACTTGCGCACCGGAATGATGGGTGTGTGGATCGGGGCGATCCAGAACATGTATCCCGAATTGGGCGCCGCCGTCGAAGAACATTCGATCCTGCTGCGCGAGCCGCTGCAACGCGTGGCCCGCTCCGTCTACCCGATCATGGGCGTGGTCTACGACGGCGACCGGGCCGCGGCGACCGGCCAGCAGATCAAGGGCTACCACCGCACGATCAAAGGCGTCGACGCCGAGGGGCGTCGCTATCACGCGCTGAACCCCGAGACGTTCTACTGGGCGCACGCAACGTTTTTCATGCTCGTCATCAAGGTGGCCGAATACTTCTGCGGCGGGTTGACCGAGGCCGAGAAGCGTCAGCTTTTCGACGAGCACGTGCAGTGGTACCGGATGTACGGGATGAGCATGCGACCGGTGCCCAAGTCCTGGGAGGAGTTTCAGGAGTATTGGGAGCGCGTCGGCCGCGACGAGCTGGAACTCAACCAGGCGACCTTGGACATCTTCCAGATGCGGATCCCCAAGCCGAAATTCGTCCTGCTGCCCACGCCCGTCTGGGACCAGATCTTCAAGCCGCTGGTGGCCGGCCAGCGCTGGATTGCGGCCGGCCTGTTCGAGCCCGCCGTCCGGGAGAAGGCGGGCATGCACTGGACACCCGGCGACGAGATCCTGTTGCGGGTGTTCGGCAAACTGGTCGAGCTGGCGTTCCTGGCGGTCCCCGACGAGATCCGCCTGCACCCGCGCGCGCTGGCGGCGTACCGCCGCGCGGAGGGACGGATTCGCAGCGACGCCCCGCTGGTCGAGGCGCCGGCCTTCATGGGGCCGCCGCGTGACCGCCGCGGGTTGCCGATGCACTACTTTCCGCCGAGGTCCCGGTCGCCGCTCGACCCGGCCAAACTACTCATGGAGCGGGCGGGATCGCTGGTGCACGGCACGCTGTCGATCGCGGGCCTGCGTCCGGCCCGCGGCCGGAGCCGGGCGGCTTAGTCCGCGAGCCGAACGACACTGCGATTTCCGGCTCGAAATTTCGCAGCCAGGTTCGGCTCGCGGAGCCGACTCAGCCGTTGAGCGCCCGGGCGCTCTGGTACAGGCAAATCGCCGCGGCCGAAGCCACATTCAGGCTCTCGGCGGCGCCGAACATCGGAATGCGCACCCGACGGTCGGCACCGTCGGCGATCTCGGCGGACAAGCCATGAGCCTCGGGGCCGAACAGCCACGCCGTTGGCCGAGCAAGGTCGGCGTCCTCGAGCGACGTCTCGCCGTCCACGGTGGTCGCCAGCACCTGCAGCCCGGCGGCGCGCAACGCGCCGACGGCGGCACCAGCGTCGGGCGCGACCACGACCGGGATCGAGAAGATGCTGCCCGCGGAAGCGCGCAGGCATTTGCCGTTGTACGGGTCGACGCTGTGCCCGGCCAGGATCACGGCCGTCGCCCCCATCGCATCGGCGATGCGGATCACGGTGCCGGCGTTGCCCGGCTCGCTGATCTCGACCGGCACCACGACCAGCCGTGGCGCGGCGGCCAGCACGTCGGTAAGCCGGGTCGCCAGCATCTCGCACACGGCGACCAGCCCCGCCGGAGTCACGGTGTCGGACAACGCCTTTGCGGCGCGGTCGGTCACCAGGTGAACCGGCGACTGCGCACCGTCGAGGAATGACGAGTACCGCTCGGCCGCGGACTCGGTGACGAAGACATCGCGAACCAGCCCGCGCGCCGAGGCGGCCTCGACGAGGTTGACGCCTTCGGCGAGGAATCGTCCGGCGCGGCGCCGCGCGACGTGGCGATGCAGTTTGACCGCGGCGGCCACCCTGGCCGAGCGTTCGGTGAGCATCGACAGCCCGGAGGTTAGGCGGCCTCTCCGTTGGGCGCGTTGACATCCTCGGGCAGCGCCGCGCGCGCGACGTCGACGAGCGCGGTGAACGCCGCCGGATCGGTGATCGCGATGTCGGCGAGGTTCTTGCGGTCGACCTCGACGCCCGCGGCCTTGAGGCCCTGGATCAGCCGGTTGTAGGTGATGTCGTTGGCGCGCGCGGCCGCGTTGATTCGCGAAATCCACAACTTGCGGAATTCGCCCTTGCGCGCACGCCGGTCACGGAAGGCGTAATTCAGCGAATGCAGTTGCTGCTCTTTGGCTTTGCGGTAGAGCCGTGATCGCTGGCCGCGATAGCCTTTCGAGGCCTTTAGGACGGTGCGCCTCTTCTTCTGGGCGTTGACTGCCCGCTTCACGCGTGCCATGGGATGTTCCTACTTCCGTTCGTACGTAAATGGTCGGGTGCCGGACCAGTGCTCTGGCCCTTGGCGTTTGGGCGGTCAGCCGTTCAGGAGCGCGTTGATCCGTTTGGTGTCGTTGGCCGCAACGGTGGTGCGGCCGTCCAGCCGCCGGGTGCGCTTGGTCGGCTTGTGCTCGAGCAGGTGCCGACGGTTGGCTTTTTGCCGGACGATCTTGCCGGAACCGGTGCGCCGGAACCGCTTCGAAGCCCCGCTGTGGGTCTTGGCCTTGGGCATGTTTCCTCTAACTCTTCTAACTGTTAACCGGTCAGTGCTGGTGTTCTGGTCAGTTCGGTGCGGCGTCGGTGTCGCCGGCCGCGTCCGAGTCCGGCGCCGCGTCGCTCGCGACCGACGGCTCGTGTCCCTCCGGGTGCCGCGCCCTGGCGCGAGTCTTCGCGCCGCGGTGTGGTGCTAGCACCATCGTCATGTTGCGGCCGTCCTGCTTGGCCGAAGTTTCGACGAATCCGTAGTCGGCGACGTCGGCCCCCAGCCGCTGCAGCAATCGATAGCCCAGCTCGGGCCGTGACTGTTCGCGTCCGCGGAACATGATGGTGACCTTGACCTTCGATCCCGCTTCCAGGAAGCGGACCACGTGGCCCTTCTTGGTCTCGTAGTCGTGGTCGTCGATCTTGGGTCGCAGCTTTTGTTCTTTGACGACGGTCTGCTGTTGATTGCGGCGGGACTCGCGTGCCTTCTGCGCCGCCTCGTATTTGTACTTGCCGTAGTCCATGATCTTGCAGACCGGAGGTCTGGCGTTCGGGGCGACTTCGACAAGGTCGAGATCGGCGTCCGCGGCGACGCGGAGTGCGTCTTCGATACGCACGATGCCTACCTGCTCTCCCCCTGGGCCGATCAATCGGACTTCAGGTACGCGGATGCGCTCGTTGACGCGGGTCTCAGTGCTGATGGGGCCTCCCTCGTTTGGCTTCTAGTCACGACCTCGTACGGACCCCGTCAGGATTCAGCGGTGGAAACGCCACGTCATCAGCAAAAAGGCCCTGCCAAGCAGGGCCCAATGCCGACCGATCGCAACTTGACGTTACTCAAGCCGCCCACGCCACGCAGAACGGGCGCAGAACGGGCATTGCATGATGCCCGTGACCGGACCGCCTAGCCTTGACTTGAAGTCGTGGCCAGCGGTGGGAGTGGGACTCCACTTACTGTCCCTGGCGTTCGCCAGGATGGTCGCGTGGGTGAGTCTACCAGGCATGAGATGCCATTCCGCACATCGCGGAGCCGGAGCGGAGCTGGACGGGCGCCGGGTCGGCGTCGGGCCGGCATGGACCGCGCCTGGTGCGGGGATGGCAGGGGTCGTCACACGGTATCTAAAGGGGGCTGACAAGTCTTGAGCAGTCTTGGCGCTTCGCCAGGTAATTCACGGGTTGAGCGAATATCCTCGCGGTCTGTGGCACTAACAACGCCCACCACCGGCAGCCCCGCAGGCAGGCCCCCCAACGTGCGGGGTCGGTCGACCTCCCGCCTCCGCTGGGTCCCGGCGGCCGCCGGTTGGATCGTCGGTGTCATCGCCACACTTTCGCTGCTGGCCAGCATCTCGCCGCTGCTCAGATGGCTGATCCACGGCCCGCGGGAATTCATCAACGATTACCTGTTCAACTTCCCGGACACCAGCTTCGCCTGGTCGTTCGTGCTGGGCTTGCTGGCCGCGGCCCTGACCGCGCGCAAACGCATCGCCTGGCTGCTGCTGCTGGGCAACATGGTGCTGGCCGCGGTGCTCAACATCGCCGACCTCGCCGCGGGCGCCAACACCCCGGCCGAGGCCTTCGGCGAGAACCTCGGGTGGGTCGTCCACACCGTCGTCGCCATCCTGCTGATCGCGAGCTATCGCGAGTTCTGGGCCAAAGTCCGCCGGGCCGCATTGTTCAAGGCCGCCGCGACGCTGGCCGCCGGGTGGGTGATCGGCATCGGGGTGTGCTGGGGTCTGGTCGAGATGTTCCCCGGGACGCTGGAACCACAGGAGCGCTTGCTCTACGTCGTCAACCGGGTGATCGGGTTCGCGATCGTGGACCGCGACCTGTTCACGGGCAAGCCGATGCTCTTGCTCAACGCGGTCATGGGGCTGTTCGGCGCGCTCGCGTTGATTGCGGCGACGATCGTGCTGTTCCAGTCCCAACGCGCCGACAACGCTCTGACCGGCGAGGACGAATCGGCCATCCGCGGGTTGCTGGAACTGTGGGGCAAGAACGATTCACTGGGCTACTTCGCCACCCGCCGCGACAAGTCCGTCGTGTTCGCGCACAGCGGCCGCGCCGCCCTCACCTATCGCGTCGAGGTCGGCGTCTGCCTGGCCAGCGGCGACCCGGTGGGCGACCCGCGGGCCTGGCGGCAGGCCGTGGACGCCTGGCTGGCGTTGTGCCAGACCTACGGCTGGGCGCCCGGCGTCATGGGGGCCAGCACGGACGGGGCCCGGGTTTATCGCGAGGCCGGCCTCAACGCCTTGGAGCTGGGCGACGAGGCGATCCTGCGGACCGGTGACTTCAAGCTGTCCGGTCCGGACATGCGTGGCGTGCGCCAGGCGGTCACCCGGGCGCGCCGGGCCGGCCTGACGGTGCGCATCCGCCGGCACCGCGACATCTCGCCCGACGAAATGACCGCGACCATCCGCCGCGCCGACGCCTGGCGCGACACCCAAACCGAGCGCGGCTTCTCCATGGCGCTCGGCCGGCTCGGCGACCCGGCCGACGGCGATTGCCTGCTGGTCGAGGCGATCGACCGCGACGGTGAAGTCGTGGCGATGCTCTCACTGGTGCCGTGGGGAACCACCGGCGTCTCCCTGGACTTGATGCGCCGTTCCCCGCAGTCCCCCAACGGCACCATCGAGCTCATGGTCAGCGAGCTCGCCCTGAACGCCGAGGGCCTTGGCATTACTCGCATTTCGTTGAACTTCGCGATGTTCCGGTCCGCCTTCGAGCAGGGCGCTGCGCTCGGCGCCGGACCGGTGGCCCGATTGTGGCGAGGTTTTCTGCTGTTCTTCTCGCGGTGGTGGCAGCTGGAGACGTTGTACCGCTCCAACATGAAGTACCAACCCGACTGGGTACCGCGGTACGCCTGCTACGAGGATGCCCGGCTGATTCCCCGGGTGGGCGTCGCCTCCGCACTGGCCGAGGGCTTTCTGGTGCTGCCGTTCAGCCGCCGCGAAAGGGAGCACACCGGGCATCATTCCGCAGTTCCGGAACGGCTGGCAGAATCCGGCCTGTTGCACGCCGATGGGTCCGCCCCCGACGTCAGGGGGCTGGAAGAGGCCCGCGACGCCGCCGCCGCCGAAGAGACGAGATCGCGCCTGCCCGAACAGGTTCGGGTGCGCATGACCAAACTGCGGGCCCTGCAGAACTCCGGCATCGACACCTATCCGGCGGGGACTCCGCCCAGCCACACGGTCGCCCAGGCGATGGACGCGGACGACAAGGAGAGCGTCTCGGTGTCCGGGCGCATATTGCGGATCCGTGACTACGGCGGCGTGCTGTTCGCCGACTTGCGCGACTGGTCGGGGGAAATGCAAGTGCTGCTGGACAATTCACAAGTGGAGCGCGGCAGCACCAGGAATTTCACCGCCGCCATCGACCTCGGCGACCTGGTGGAGATCACCGGCCACATGGGCTTTTCCAAGAACGGGACCCGCTCGCTGATAGTGCGCGACTGGCGGATGATCGGCAAGTGCCTGCGGCCGCTGCCGAACAAGTGGAAGGGGCTTACCGACCCCGAGACCCGTTTGCGCACACGCTATGTCGATTTGGCGGTCAACACCGAGTCCCGTGATCTACTCATGGCCCGCAGCAGCGTGCTGCGCTCGGTTCGAGAGACGTTGTTCGCCAAGGGATTCGTCGAAGTCGAAACCCCGATGTTGCAACAGATCCACGGCGGAGCCGCCGCGCGACCGTTCAGCACTCACATCAACGCCTACGACATGGACCTGTTTTTGCGCATCGCGCCGGAGCTCTATCTGAAGCGGCTCTGCGTCGGCGGCGTGGAGCGCGTGTTCGAACTGGGCCGCGCCTTCCGCAACGAGGGAGTGGACTTCAGCCATAATCCGGAGTTCACCCTGCTGGAGGCCTACCAGGCGCACGCCGACTACCGGGTGTGGATCGACGGTTGCCGCGAGCTCATCCAGAACGCCGCCGAGGCCGCCCACGGCACGCAGACCGTGATGCGCCCGCGGGCCGACGGCACCCACGACGGTCTCGAGCCGGTTGACATCTCCGGTGTCTGGCCGGTGAAGACCGTCTATGACGCGGTGTCCGAAGCGCTGGGTGAAGAGATCGGCGTAAGCACCAGGCTGAGCCAGCTGCGCAAGCTCTGCGACGCCGCACACATTCCGTATCGGGCGCATTGGGACGCCGGCGCGGTGGTGCTCGAGCTCTATGAGCACCTGGTCGAGGGCCGGACCGAAAAGCCGACGTTCTACATCGATTTCCCGACCTCGGTGTCGCCGCTGACCCGACCGCACCGCAGTCAGCCCGGGGTTGCCGAGCGGTGGGATCTGGTGGCGTGGGGCGTCGAGCTGGGCACCGCCTACAGCGAACTGACCGACCCGGTGGAGCAGCGCCGCCGGTTGCAGGCGCAGTCGCTGTTGGCCGCGGGCGGCGACCCCGAGGCGATGGAGCTGGACGAAGACTTCCTGCAGGCCATGGAATACGCGATGCCCCCCACCGGCGGCCTCGGGATGGGCATCGACCGTTTGGTCATGCTGATCACCGGCCGAAGCATCCGCGAGACGCTGCCGTTCCCGTTGGTCAAGCCGCACTAGTGCTCACGGTCGCCGCCATGCGCCGCGCGGTGTTCGCGCGGCACTGCCATCCCTGGAGTGCGTGGACCCGCTGGGCGAGCACACCGCTGGTGCTCGTCCCCGTCTGGACACGGCGCTGGAGACACGCCGTGCCGATCGGCTTGTGGCTAACGGTCAACCCGTTCGTCTTCGGCAAGCCGGCACACGCAGGCGCCTGGTCCACCCGGGCGATGCTGGGCGAAGAATTGTGGATCGCCCAGCGGCCCCGCGATGCGGCGGCGGCCGTCAGCGCGTTGACGTCGGCGGTATCGCTGGGCGCCGTCGTCGCCGCCCGCCGCCGCCGGCTGGCCCCGGCGGCAATCGCGACCGCGGTGCAGATGGCGCTGACGTTGGTGTACTGGGCGCAGATGGTGCGTTATTTTGAATCGCATGCCCGACGAACCGGACCTTCCTGACGCCGCGCAGTCCGAACCCGGCTACGACAACGCCGGCGTGCCGACCTTCGACTACGTGCGCGAAAAGATCGAAACCCGATACGGAACATCGCTGGGCGCAACGGAACTCGACGACAAGAGTCCCGAAGGCCAGACCGTGGAGCAGCAGTACGAGGAGCGCCAACGCGCCGCCGCCGAGCGCCTCGCGCAGATCCGCGAGTCGATGCGCACCGATGAGTGAGACCAATCCCGTCTCGCGAGTGGGCAGCCAATTCGGGCGTTACCGGCTGCAGCGGTTACTGGGCCGCGGCGGTATGGGCGAGGTCTACGAGGCCTATGACACCGTCAAGGATCGGACCGTGGCGCTCAAGTTGATGTCGCAGCAGTTGAACTTCGACGACACGTTCCGCCGGCGCATGCAACGCGAGGCGCACACCGCGGGCCGACTGCAGGAACCCCACATCGTGCCGATTCACGACTACGGCGAAATCGACGGCCAACTGTTCATCGACATGCGCTTTGTCGAGGGCACCGACGTTGCGGCGCTGATCCGCCGCGACGGGCCGCTGCCCCCGCCGCGCGCGGTCGCGATCGTCGGACAGGTCGCCGATGCCCTGGACGCCGCCCACCGCGCCGGCGTCATTCATCGCGACATCAAACCCGAGAACATCTTGGTCAACGAGAACGACTTCGCTTATCTGGTCGACTTCGGGATCGCCGCCGCCTTCACCGACCACAAGAACTTGACCAAAACCGGTACCGCCGTGGGCAGTTGGAGCTACATGGCGCCCGAACGGTTCGGCGACGCGGAGATCACCTATCGCGCCGACGTCTACGCCCTCGCGTGCGTACTGTATGAGTGCCTCACCGGCGAACCGCCGTTCCGCGCGGACGGCCTACCCGCGATCATGGCCGCACATCTGACCCGGCCCATCCCCAGGCCCAGCTACCAAAATCCTGCCGTACCAATCGCTTTCGATGAGGTGATCGCTCGCGGCATGGCCAAGGATCCTGCCCACCGATATCACACCGCCGGCGACCTGGCCCGCGCCGCCCACCATGCACTCAGCGCCCCCGACCAACGCCGCGCCGACAGGCTGGTCGAGCACAGCCGGCAATTCACACCCCCGCCCACCGCACCGGCGCCTTTCGCTCCCACCCCACCGCCGCAGTGGCCGGCACCCGCGCGGCCGCCCGTCAAGCGCACGCCATGGCTGATCGTCGGCGCGGCACTGACGGTCGTCGCCGTCCTCGCCGGCGTCGGCATCTGGCTCGGGGTCAGGCACCAACCCAACGCCCCGACGGCGGCCTCCACGACGACCACGACGACGGCCACCGCCGGTGCCGCGACCACCACCAGGACGTCGCCGACAGTCGCGCCCGCGCAACTAAATTCGATCCTGCTCAGCCCCGCACAGATCGACGCCTACTTCTGGACCAGCGGCATCGTCGTCGACCACAGCGCCTCCGATATGCGCGACCCCGACCCCGGTAACACGGTCTCCGATCCGCAGTGCCTGGGTGCGCTGATCGGTTTGCAATCCGCGACCTACAAGAGCAGCGGCTACACCGCGGTGTTGGGCCAATTACTTAAGAAGCCGCAGAGCAACCCCCCTATCGTCGTGGTTCAGGGCGCAGTGATTTTCGCATCCGCCGAACAGGCGCTCGGCTTCGTCACGGCACAACAGGGCGCGTGGCATGGCTGCGCCGGAAAGACCCTCACCCAGAATCAGCCCGGCACGTCACTGCTGTGGACATTTCACGACGTGACGGGCAATCCGCCGAAAATCTCGCTGGTACACGACTCGGCGAACAACTCGGGGGTGACCTGTCAGCGCGTGCTCAACGCCGTGTCGAACGTGGTTCTCGACGTCAACGCCTGCGGACCGCAGGTCACCAACCAGGCCAGCCAGATCGCGACGGACATGGCCGCCAAGGTCAAGTAGCGCTTAGGCGGTCACCTTGCGCCGCCGCGTCGACTTTCGCCGTGCCGGCGCCGGCCGGTCGACGACGACCTCGGCGAGGAACTTCCCGGTGTAACTTTCCGGAACGGCGGCGACATCCTCCGGAGTGCCTTGTGCGACAACGGTTCCGCCTTCGGCGCCCCCTTCGGGCCCCATGTCGATGATCCAGTCCGCCGTCTTGATCACGTCCAGGTTGTGCTCGATCACGATGACCGTATTGCCTTTATCCACAAGGCCGTTGATGACGTTCAGCAGTTTGCGGATGTCATCGAAATGCAGCCCGGTGGTGGGCTCGTCGAGGATGTACACGGTGCGACCGGTGGAGCGCTTCTGCAACTCCGAGGCCAGCTTGACCCGCTGCGCCTCCCCGCCGGACAGCGTGGGGGCGGGCTGCCCGAGCCGCACATAGCCCAGGCCGACGTCGACCAGCGTGCGCAGATAGCGGTGGATGCCGGTGATCGGCTCGAAGAACTCCGCCGCCTCCTCGATCGACATGTCCAGCACTTCGGAGATGGTCTTGCCCTTGTAGTGCACCTCAAGGGTCTCCCGGTTGTAGCGGGCGCCGTGACAGACCTCGCAGGGCACGTACACGTCGGGCAGGAAGTTCATCTCGATCTTGATGGTGCCGTCGCCCGTGCACGCCTCGCAGCGACCGCCCTTGACGTTGAACGAAAACCGGCCGGGTTGATAGCCGCGGACCTTGGCCTCCGTGGTGGCCGCGAACAGGGTGCGGATCTTGTCGAACACCCCGGTGTAGGTGGCGGGGTTGGACCGCGGCGTGCGCCCGATCGGCGACTGGTCGACGCGCACCAGCTTGTCGACGTGGTCCAGCCCGGTGACCCGGGTGTGCCGGCCCGGCACCTGCCGCGCTCCGTTGAGCCGGTTGGCCAGCACGGCGGCCAGGATGTCGTTGACCAGCGTCGACTTGCCCGAGCCGGACACGCCGGTCACCGACGTCAGCACGCCGAGCGGAAACGACACGTCAATCCCGCGCAGGTTGTGCTCGCGCGCCCCGACCACCGTGAGATTGCGTCGCCGGTCAACGGGACGGCGGATCACGGGGATCTCGATGCGCTCCCGGCCCGAGACGAAGGCGCCGGTGATCGAGCCCTTGTTGGTCAGCAGCTCGGCATACGTGCCGCTGTGCACGATGCGGCCGCCGTGTTCCCCGGCCCCGGGCCCGATGTCGACGATCCAGTCGGCGTGCGCGATGGTGTCCAGGTCGTGCTCGACCACGATCAGCGTGTTGCCCAAATCCCTTAGCCGAGTGAGTGTTTCGATGAGTCGACGGTTGTCGCGCTGATGCAGGCCGATGGACGGCTCGTCGAGCACATACAGCACGCCCACCAGGCCGGAGCCGATCTGGGTGGCCAACCGAATGCGTTGCGCCTCACCGCCGGACAGCGTGGCGGCCGCCCGCGACAACGACAGGTATTCCAGCCCGACGTCGAGCAGAAAGCCCAGCCGCGACTGTATTTCCTTGAGCACCTGACCCGCGATCGCCTGCTCGCGGGCACCCAGGGTGAGCCCGCGCAGGAAGTCCGAGCACTCGGAGATGGACAGCTCACAGACCTCGGCGATGGACTTCGCGCCGTGGGTCCCGGCCGCCAGCGTCACGGCCAGGATCTCCGGCTTGAGCCGGGTGCCGTCGCACTCGGGGCACGGCACGTCGCGCATGAAGCCCTCGTAGCGCTCCTTCATCATGTCCGATTCGGTCTGGCTCATCTTGCGCTGCAGGAATGCCAGCACACCCTCGAAATCGGCGTAGTACGAACGGGTTCGGCCGTAGCGGTTGCGGTAGCGCACATGCACCTGCTCGTCGCAGCCCTCCAGGATCGCCTTGCGCGCCTTGGCCGGCAGCTGACGCCACGGGGTGTCGACGTCGAAGCCCATCGCGTCGCCGAGCCCGGCCATCATCCGGGTGAAGTATTCGGCGGTGTGCCCCATCGACCATGGGGCCACCGCGCCCTCCGCCAGCGTGAGCTCGGGGTCGGGGACCACCAGGTCGGGATCGACCTCCTTGCGGATGCCCAGGCCGGTGCATTCGGGGCAGGCCCCGTAGGGCGAGTTGAACGAGAACGACCGCGGTTCCAGGTCGTCGACGGCCAGCGCGTGCCCGTTGGGGCAGGCCAGCTTCTCGGAGAAACGCTGCTCACGGTTGTGCGAGTCGTGTTCGTGGTCGACGAACTCCAGCACCACGATGCCGTCGGCCAGATTCAGCGCGGTCTCCACCGAATCGGTCAGCCGCTGCTTGGCGCTGGCCTTGACCGTCAGCCGGTCCACCACCACCTCGATGTCGTGCTTTTCCTGCTTCTTCAGCTTGGGCGGATCGGTCAACGAATGCACCACGCCGTCGACCCGGACCCGGCTGTAGCCCTGCGAATTGAGCTTCTCGAACAGGTCGGCGAACTCGCCCTTGCGGGTGCGCACGACCGGGGCCAGCACCAAAAACCGGTTGCCCTCCGGCATCGCCAGCACCTGATCGACGATCTGCTGCGGGGTCTGGCGCGCGATCCGCGCACCGCAGATCGGGCAGTGCGGCGTGCCGGCGCGGGCGTACAGCAGCCGCAGGTAGTCGTACACCTCGGTGATGGTGCCGACGGTCGACCGCGGGTTGCGGTTGGTGGACTTTTGGTCGATGGACACCGCCGGGGACAGGCCCTCGATGAAGTCGACGTCCGGCTTGTCCATCTGGCCCAGGAATTGGCGTGCGTAAGCGGACAGCGATTCGACGTAGCGTCGCTGTCCCTCGGCGAAGATCGTGTCGAACGCCAACGAGGACTTACCGGAGCCGGAAAGCCCGGTGAAGACGATCAACGCGTCGCGCGGTAGGTCGAGGTCCACGCCGCGCAGGTTGTGCTCGCGGGCACCCTTGACGATCAGGCGGTCGGCCACATGGCTCCTCTCCAGGTCCCCTCAGCCATCCAATTGGGCGCAGTACAGACCCATGCTATGTGCCCCCACCGACAACTAAATCCGCCGCAGTAACGTGGCGCCTATGACCCGCGCCGACGACGATGATGACGGTGCAGCCGGGATCGAGGAGTGGTGCACATGACCATGGTCGACGACAACTACACGGGCCACGTCGACGCCGGAACCGCCGCGCGCCGCACGCTGCCGGGCGCGACAATCCTGAAGGCGTCGGTGGGTCCCATGGACAACAACGCCTACCTGGTGACCTGTTCCGCGACCGGGGAAACACTGCTCATCGACGCGGCTAACGACGCCGACGTCCTGATCGATCTGGTGCGAGAGCACGCCCCGAAGGTGTCCCTGATCGTGACGAGCCACCAGCATTTCGATCATTGGCAGGCGCTGCAAGCGGTGGCCGAGGCCACCGGCGCGCCCACGGCGGCGCATGAGATCGACGCTGAGCCGCTGCCGGTGAAGCCGGACCGCTTGCTGGCCGACGGCGACACCGTGCAAATTGGTGAGCTGAGCTTCGACGTCATCCACCTGCGCGGTCACACGCCCGGCTCGGTCGCGCTGGCGCTGAGCGGACCCGCCACTGGCGGCGTCACGCAGTTGTTCACCGGCGACTGCCTGTTCCCGGGGGGCGTTGGCAAGACCTGGCAGCCCGGGGATTTCACGCAGTTGATCAACGACGTCACCAGCAAGGTGTTCGAGGTGTACGCCGATTCCACCGTCATCTACCCCGGCCACGGCGACGACACGGTGTTAGGCGCGGAGCGTCCTCACCTTCAGGAGTGGCGCGAACGCGGCTGGTGATTCCATCCCTTCAACTGGCAGGACAGTCCTCCAGATCCAGATTCCACTCAGTCGTGACAGTGAGAAGCGGACCGGGAGCGGGGTCCGTCAGCGGAATGATGTCGCCCATGAGGTCCGCATTTCCGCGGCCTCGTCGAACCGATGGCTGAAGCTGTATAGCTCGAGCGGCGTGAATTCGAGTGGACTTGCGTGGTAGCCAACTCGCCACAACCGAATGTCGGACCCGACCGTGGTCACGCCTGAAAGCTAGCGACCTGTCTAGCCGCTTGCACGACCATCGCGAAGTCAGCCGTGTCGGAGGCGCCGCCGAGAACTTCGACTGGCGCACGATCGTCGAGACGTGTGTTCGTGCCGAACAACCAGGCCCGAGCAGTTTTGTCGTCGTATGCATCAACAAGCATTCGCACGACTTTGTAGCCCTCTCGCAACCTACGTTCGGTTACGTCATGTGGTTCCGGGCCGCCTACTCGCGCGTATCGGCCGATCTGTTTTGCATCGGCAAGTCCTGCGAGGGCTGCGGCGATTCGTTGTCCGACCGTTTCCTGCAGGTAGCGGGCGATTTCACGAATTGGGCGTGTCGTTGCATCGCAATCGAGCTTCTCGGCGGCACTCGCTGTTAAGGCAGACATTTTGGGACCTCCGGAGGGGCTGTATCCACCGCAAGGCTACCACTACGCCACCACTAAACAACACCATAAACAACACCACAACGCCGAGATGTACGTGCTAGCTGGCCTCCGCTCGACGCCTGTCGAGCTCTTGGCCCTTCCCGATGGATGCTTCACGGCGAGAATGATGTTGCGGCGTTGTCGCTATCGGCGGCATTTCCCCGGCGGCGTCGGCAAGACCTGGCAGCCAGGGGATTTCAGGCGCACAGCGTCCTCACCTTCAGGAGTGGCGCGAACGCGGCTGGTGACCGTCAGGTGGTGTGCACGATCAGCACGTCGACCTTGGCCCGGCGTGACACGTTGGCCGGCACCGAGCCGAGCAGCCGGCCCGCGATCGTGCTCAGGCCCACGTTGCCGACGACCAGCAGGTCGGCCTTGGCGTCCTCGGCCAGGCTTACCAGCGCGTCCACCGGGGCGCCGACGATCGCGCGCTCCTCGACGTTCTTCGCGCCGGCGTTGTGAGCGCGCTCCTTGGCGGTGTGCAGGATCTCGTAGATCGGGGCGCTGCCCGTCACCTTGTAGCTTTCATCCCGCAGAACGTCGGCGGCCCGGGAGTCGTCGTTGTGCGGCAGGTACGCCGACGCGACGATCAACGTGGCGTCCGCCCCGGCGATCCTTGCGGCGCGTTCGACCGCGCGCATAGACGAATCCGAACCGTCGGTCCCCACCACCACGGTCTGATAGGCGCTCATTCACCCTCCAAAATGTCGGAAATGCACAGCCAACCCAAGACAGTATCGCGTTGCCGCACGTAGATGGAAGAAATAACGGCGCGGCGACCGCATGACGCCTTTCCCCTTTTACCCCGTCAGCCACCGTTAACACCCGATATTTTTCAATGCCGATCGTTTCGCCATTGCGAAAAGCGGTAATTGGCAGAACTTTTGGCCGGCGGGGGCGCAGGTTCGCGGACGATCGGCGGCCGCGGCGCCGATACCGCTGGTGAGCAGGCCGTACGGGTGCGCCTTAAAGTTACCTGCATCATGTCTACGTCGACCGTCGAGCCGCGGGCCGAAAGCCCGGAACCCGCTGCCGTCGACGAGCTCGCGCGGCCCCGACCGCGCGGGGCGCGCCTCGACGCGTGGCTGGTCGCCCTGCTGGCCGCGGCCATCAGCGCCGGTTGGGCCGCGCGGCCCTCGCTGTGGTTCGACGAGGGTGCCACGATTTCGGCGTCGGCCAGCCGCACGTTGGCCGAACTGTGGAAGCTTCTTGGCCATATCGACGCCGTGCACGGCCTGTATTACCTGCTGATGCACGCCTGGTTTGCGGTTTTCCCGCCGACGGAGTTCTGGTCGCGGTTTCCCAGCTGCCTGGCCGTCGGGGCCGCCGCCGCCGGCGTCGTGGTGTTCACCAGGAAATTTGCCGGCCGGCCCACCGCGCTGAGCGCGGGCGTCGTCTTCGCCATCCTGCCGCGGGTGACCTGGGCCGGGATCGAAGCCCGCCCATACGCGCTGGAGGCGGCCGTCGCCGTCTGGCTGACCGTATTGCTGGTCGCCGCGATGCGAAGCAACCGGATGCGGCTGTGGCTGTGCTACGGGCTGGTGCTGGCGCTGTCGATCCTGGTCAGCATCAACCTGGTGCTCCTGGTGCCGGTGTACGCCGCGATGCTGCCGCTGCTCGCGGTCAAGGGCTCCCGCAAGTCGCCGGCTCGGCGGTGGGCGGTCGCCTCCGCCGTCGCACTCGCGACCATGACACCGTTCCTGTTGTTCGCCCACGGCCAGGTGTGGCAGGTCAACTGGATCGCCACGCTGAATCGCAACCTCTTCCTGGACGTCGTGCATCGGCAGTACTTCGACCACAGCGTTCCGTTCGCGATCCTGGCGGGTGTCATCGTCGTCGCCGCGGTCGTGGCGCGGCTGGCCGGCGTGCCCGCGCTGGACGCGGATACCCGCCGACTGTTGCGGGCCTGCGCGGCGTGGATCGTCATCCCGACGGGTGTGGTGCTGCTCTATTCGGCGCTCGTCGAACCCGTCTACTACCCGCGGTATTTGATCCTGACCGCGCCGGCGGCGGCCGTCGTCCTGGCGGTGTGCATCGTCACCCTGGCCCGCAAGCCGTGGCGCGTCGCCGTCGTCCTGGTGCTCTGCGCCGTCGCCGCGTTTCCGAATTATCTGTTCACCCAGCGCGGCCCGTACGCCAAAGAGGGTTGGGACTACAGCCAGGTCGCCGACGTGATCGGTTCCCACGCGTCGCCCGGGGACTGCCTGCTGGTCGACAACACGGTGGTGTGGAAGCCGGGGCCGATCCGTGCGCTGCTGGCCACCCGGCCGGCGGCGTTCCGGTCGGTGATCGACGTCGAGCGCGGCTTTTATGGGCCCAAGGTCGGCGCCCTGTGGGACGGTCACGTCGCGGTGTGGTTGACGACGGCCAAGATCAACAAGTGCCCCACGCTGTGGACGATCACCAATCGCGACAAGTCGCTGCCGGAACATCAAGCGGGGCCATCGCTACCGCCGGGGCCCGTGTTCGGACGCGCGCCCGCCTACCAGTTCCCGAGCTACCTGCGGTTCCGGATCGTGGAGCGCTGGCAGTTCCATTACTCGCAGGTGGTCAAGTCGACACGTTGACGTTGGCTTGAAACACGTTCGTGGTGGGTAGCTGACCGGCATGCAGACGTGGCTGGCCGACCCGTTGTTCGGCGGCGCGGCGCAGAACGGTCGCCATGTGATCGAGCTCTTCGCCGCATTCGTGCTCACCACCTTCATCGGGCTGGAACGCACCATCCAGGGCAAGAGCGCCGGGCTGCGGACGCAGACCATCGTCGGTACGTCGTCGGCGCTGATTCTGTTGATCAGCAAATACGGCTTCGGCGACGTGTTGACCGGGAACACGATCGTGCTGGACCCGTCCCGGGTCGCGGCCCAAATCGTTTCGGGCATCGGCTTTTTGGGTGCCGGCATCATCATTACGCGACGGGGCGCGGTGCACGGGCTGACCACGGCGGCGGCGGTGTGGGAATCGGCCGCGATCGGCATGGCGGCTGGTGCCGGCATGCTGTTGCTCGCCACCGCCGTCGTATTCCTGCACTTCGTCAGCGCGCTGGCGTTCAACGTGCTGGAGCGTCAGCTCACCGCGCGGCTACGCGGCACGATGCGGCTGCACGTCGTCTACGAGAACGGGCGCGGCGTGCTGCGCGAGGTGCTGCGGATCTGCGGGCAGCGGAACTGGCAGCTCACCGAACTCGACGCGGACGCCCACGATATCGACGACGGCGAGGTCACGGTGATGATGACCCTGTCGGGCTCCAAGATGGCCAACGCCCAAGACGTCTTCTCCGGCGTCGACGGAGTGATCGCGGTGCTCCGCGCCGAGGACGAGGCGGACTGAGCTCAGCGCTCGGCGCGCGCCGGGAAGCAGGCCCGGTAGGAGGCGAAGACACCGAGCGCGGCCAACACGGCGAACGCCGCGTACAGCCAGCGTGCCGCCGCGGCGTCGGCGGCTCCGGCGGAGTCGACCGAGTTGACGATGACTCCGGCCACGCCCGCGCCAAACGCCCCCGAAATGACCTGCACGATGTTGATGGCGGCGGCGGCCACACCGCCGGCGGACGGGTCGGCGGGGTCGTCCACCGAGTCCATCGCGAGTACCGACAGGTGCGGCCAGGCCAGACCGATCCCGACCCCGGCCACCAGTAACGCCAACGCCCACAGCGCGACGGTGGTGGTCGGAGCGTTGTCGCGCTGGGTCGCCGCACCCAGCGCAAGACCAGCCGCCATGATCACCGGCGCGACGGTGATCGCCCTCGCGACGGTCCTCGGGTTGTCCCGCGAGGCACTGACGATCTCGCTGACCGTCCAACCGAACGCCAGCGCGGCGCCCAGGAACCCGGCCGTCAGCGGGGTCAGGTGCGCCAGCCGCTGACCGAACAGCGGCACATACGTGGTGACCATCGCCCCGACCATCATCACCGCCATGGTCAGGTAAAGCCATTTCAGCGGTCCAGGCCCAAAAACGCTGGGCGGCAACACCTTTGCCCGCATCCGCCGGTCGACGATCAGGAACAGTCCGATCAGGGCCGCGGTGGCGACGAGCAGCGCGACGGTCGCCGCAAAGTTGCGCGGCAGCTGCGCGACGCTGACGGCGAGCGCCGTGGCGCCCAGTAGCAGCAGCGACCCCACCGGGACCTTGGGCGCCGCGCCGACGGCTTCGAGGCGGGCGGAATCCTTCGGGGCGAGCGCGATCGGTACCAACACCGCCACCAGCGCCGTCAGGATCGCCATCGCGACAAACGCCCACCGCCACAGGCCGAACTGCGCGAACAGGCCCCCCGTCGCGGGCCCGACGACGGTGGCCACACCCCACATCGCGGACACCAGCGCCGCCGCCCGGGTCCACAGCGCACGAGGCAGGGCGGTGTTGATGACCGCGTAGCCCAGGCCGGCCAGCAGGCCCCCGGCGACGCCCTGCAGGGCGCGACCCGCGATCAGGATCCCCATGTTGGGTGCCATGCCGCAGACCAGGCTGGCGGCCGCAAACACGGCCAACCCCAACAGGTATGACGCCCGCGGCCCGACGCGTATCAGGACGGTGCTGACCAACGTCGCGGCCACCACCGACCCCACCAGATACAGCGTCGTCACCCAGGCATAGAGGCGGCTGCCGCCGATCTCGGCGACGGTGTTGGGCAGCAGGCTGCCGGTCAGAAACTCGTTGGTGGCGTAGAGCGCGACGCCGCCGGCCAGCACCACCGACGTCCCCAAATACCTACCGCCGAGCAGCGCGCGCCAACTGCCGGTGGTGCTCGCTGTCTCGGTCACGCCTACACGGTATGGGGTAGGGCCGACGGTCAGGCCATACCGGCTGCCAGACGGTGCCGATAGATCGCGTTGTACGAGGCGAAAAAGCCGAGGGCGGCCAGCGCGACGAACGTCGTGTACAAATAGCGCGCCGCCATCACGTCGCCGCCCTTGGTGGTGTTGACGACGACGCCGGCCACCCCGGCGCCGAAGGCGGCCGCGATCAGCTGCACCGTGTTGATCGCGGCGGCAGCCGCGCCACCTTCGGCCGGATCGTTGACGGAGTCCATTGCCCGCATCGACAAGTGTGGCCACGCCATGCCGATGCCGATTCCGCTGACCAGCAGGCCCACCGCCCACAGCACCACCGTCGAAATCGGCGCGTTGTCGCGCTGCGTGATCGCCGCCAGCCCCAGCCCGGCCGCCATCACCAGCGGCGCCGACGCGATCACCCCGCTGACGATCCGTTTATCGGTCAGCGAGGCGGAGACGAGCTCGGCGGCGGTCCAGCCGAACGCCAGCACCGCCCCCAAGAATCCGGCGCCGACCGGGGTGAGATGCCCCAGCCGCTGCCCGAACAGCGGCACGTACGTTCCCAGCATCACCGCGATGATCTGCAGGGCGATGGTGAGATAGATCCACTTCAACGGCCCGCGGCCAAAGACGCTGGGCGGCAACACCGCTGCATGCATCCGCATGTCCACGACGACGAACACCCCCACGATCAGCGCTCCGGCGGCCAGCAGCCCGGCGGTCGCCGAGAAGTAGTGCGGGAGCTGCGCCACGCTGATCGACAGGGCGGCGATACCCACCAGCAACAGCGACCACACCGGCACTTTCGTCACCGGCGTCTCGGCGCTCCGATCGGCCTCGCCGGTGGGCAGCACCACCCGAACCAGCAGCGCCATCAACGTCGTCAGGATCACCATGGCGCCAAACGCCCACCGCCACATGCCCAGCTGCGCGAAGAGGCCGCCCATCGCGGGCCCCACCAATGTCGCGATGCCCCACATCGCCGACACCAACGCGGGCCCGCGGGTCCACAACGAGCGCGGCAACGTCGCGTTGATCAGCGCATAGCTCAGGCCGGCCAACAGGCCGCCGGCCACGCCCTGAAAGGCGCGCCCGGCGATCAGCACCCCGATGCTCGGCGCCGCCGCACACATCAAGCTGGCGGCGCCGAAGATGCCCAGGGCCGCCAGAAACGACGAGCGGGCCCCGATGCGCGTCAGCAGCGCGTTCACCGTCGTCGCCGAGACCACCGACCCGACCAGGTACAGCGTGGTGACCCAGGCATACAGCCGGCTGCCCCCGATCTCGGCGATGGCACTCGGCAGCAGGCTGACGGTCAAAAACTCATTGGTGGCATAGAGCGCCACACCCCCGGCCAGCACGACGGACGTGCCCAGATGATTGCCGAACAGCTCGCGCCAGGTGCCCACGTCGCGCGCTGTCCCGGTCTCCCCCATACGGTCGCTCGCAATGTCGATCACTCCATCCACCGTAAGAGGTGATCGAAGTGGCCCAGGTCACTGCAAGCCGGCGGCGTCCATCCCGCGCAGCTCCTTCTTGAGGTCCGCGATTTCGTCGCGGAACCTCGCGGCCAGCTCAAATTGCAGGTCACGGGCGGCGGCCATCATCTGCGCCGTGAGGTCCTTGATCAGGTCCGCAAGTTCGGCGCGCGGCATGCTAGCTGTGTCGCGCCCCTCAAAAATTCCCGCGCTGACGGCGCGTCCGGGCTCGCCCTGGGCGCGTCGGCCGCGCGACGCGTTGCGCCCCGACCCACCGATCTCCACGCCGCCACTATCGTCGGCCTCGCGGTAGACCTGGTCCAGGATGTCGGCGATCTTCTTCCGCAACGGCTGCGGGTCGATGCCGTTGGCCTCGTTGTAGGCGACCTGCTTGGCGCGGCGGCGTTCGGTCTCGTCAATGGCCTCCTTCATGGAGTCGGTCATCGAATCGGCGTACATGTGCACCTCGCCGGACACGTTGCGGGCGGCGCGGCCGATGGTCTGGATCAGGCTGCGCGACGACCGCAGGAAGCCCTCCTTGTCCGCGTCGAGGATCGACACCAGCGACACCTCGGGCAGGTCCAGACCCTCACGCAACAGGTTGATCCCGACCAGCACGTCGTAGTCACCGAGGCGCAGCTGGCGCAGCAGTTCGACGCGGCGCAGCGTGTCGACCTCGGAGTGCAGGTAACGCACCCGGATGCCCATCTCCAGCAGGTAATCGGTGAGGTCCTCGGCCATCTTCTTGGTCAGCGTCGTCACCAGCACCCGCTGGTCGGCGTCGGCGCGTTTGCGGATCTCGCCGATCAGGTCGTCGATCTGGCCCTTGGTCGGCTTGACCACCACCTTCGGGTCCACCAGCCCGGTGGGCCGAATCACCTGTTCGACGAACTCCCCGCCGGCCTGGCTGAGCTCGTACGGCCCGGGGGTGGCCGACAGGTACACCGTCTGGCCGATCCGGTCGGCGAACTCCTCCCAGGTCAGCGGGCGGTTGTCGCACGCCGACGGCAACCGGAAGCCGTACTCGACGAGGTTGCGCTTACGCGACATGTCGCCCTCGTACATGCCGCCGATCTGGGGCACGGTGACGTGCGACTCGTCGATGACGAGCAGGAAATCCTCGGGGAAGTAGTCGAGCAGCGTCGCCGGCGGGGTGCCCGGCCCGCGGCCGTCGATGTGGCGCGAATAGTTCTCGATGCCCGAGCAGAACCCGACCTGCCGCATCATCTCGATGTCGTAGTTGGTGCGCATCCGCAGCCGCTGCGCCTCGAGCAGCTTGCCCTGGCTTTCCAGCAGCGCGAGCCGCTCGGCGAGTTCTTCCTCGATGGTGGAGATCGCGTGCGCCATCCGCTCGGGACCGGCCACGTAGTGCGTGGCGGGGAAGATCCGCAGCGAATCGACCTGGCGGATCACCTCGCCGGTGAGCGGGTGCAGGTAGTACAGCGCCTCGATCTCGTCGCCGAAGAACTCGATGCGCACCGCCAGCTCTTCGTAGGAGGGGATGATCTCCACGGTGTCGCCGCGCACCCGGAACGAACCGCGGGTGAAGGACAGGTCGTTGCGGGTGTACTGCACGTCGACCAGCAGCCGCAGCAGCCCGTCGCGGGCCACCTCGGTGCCGACCCGTAGCTCGACGGACCTGTCCAGGTAGGACTGCGGGGTGCCCAGGCCGTAGATGCACGACACCGAGGCCACCACCACTACGTCGCGGCGCGACAGCAGAGACGACGTCGCGGAGTGCCGCAGGCGCTCGACGTCGTCGTTGATCGAGCTGTCCTTTTCGATGTAGGTGTCGGTCTGCGCGATGTACGCCTCGGGCTGGTAGTAGTCGTAGTACGAGACGAAGTACTCAACAGCATTGTGCGGCAACATCTCTCGCAGCTCGTTGGCCAGCTGGGCGGCCAACGTCTTGTTGGGTGCCATCACCAGGGTGGGCCGCTGCAGGCGTTCGATCAGCCACGCGGTGGTGGCCGACTTGCCGGTCCCGGTGGCGCCCAGCAGCACCACGTCGCGCTCCCCCGCCAGGATCCGGCGCTCCAGCTCGTCGATGGCGGCCGGCTGGTCGCCGGCGGGGGCGTGCGGGCTGACCACCTCGAAGCGGCCGCCGGCGCGCACCAGCCCTTCCACGGCCTCTGCGGCGGGGCGGTATTCGGAATGCGCGACGACGGGATGCTCGGTGGCGAAGGCCATGTCAACCAGGGTAATAGCGGGTACCGACAACGTGGCGATCGCAAGCGCGGCGAGCGTGCGCAGAATGCCACGCCGCGCGGCGTGTCACCGTACAACCACGCACGCTCGCGAGGTTAGCCCGCGGGGCGGGTCCACAGCCGGGTGACCGGGTCGCACTGCAGCAGGTAGCCGTCGTTCGAGGTGGTCATGGCGAACACCGGCGTGGCCGGCCGGTCACACGAACTGCCCGCGGTGTGCGTTCCCGCCGTCGTCGGAGCCTTGGCCCAACTGTTGCCCTCGCACACGACCTGCTCGTTGTTGGTCGGGTCGTAGCCGAGTTTGCCGACATCGCTGCACAACGCGCCCAGCACCGGCGGCGACGGGGCCACCGGCGCGGTCGTCGCATTGACCACCTCGGCGGGGTCGGCCAACTTCACGCCGGCCGGCACGTCACCGGTTCGGGTGGCCACCACGGGCGTGCGCACCACCGCGCCCTGGGCGCCGCATTCGTTCGACAGCACGGTCTCGGTCTCGGTGCCGCGCAGCGTGCCGTCGGCCTGCGGCGCCAGCGACCACGCGACCGTCTCCTGTTGGGTGGCGGTGACCTGCCCGTTGGGCTGGGTGCAGCCGACCCGCTCCTGCTGCGGGGCGCCCTGCCAGTAGCCGCCGACGTAACGCAGGCTGTCGGTCTGGCCGCCGTCGGCGGTGTTGGCCACCAGGTGGTTGGTGTCGTCCAGCTGGGTCCCGGTGGCCGCACACCCGTTGGGCGTGCACGCCGAGCGGAAGGCCCACCAATCGGTTGCGGGGCCGTCGTGGCGGATCTGGACGCCGTTGCCGGTCCGCTTGGTCTGGTCGTAGGTCAACTGATAGGTACCGTCGAGCCCCTGATTGCCGGTCGGACCGGCGACGGGCGCCGGCGCCGACGGTCTGGAGGCGAGCGCCGGGTTCGGTGGGGCGGGGTCGGGCTGGAAGGAATACAACAGCGACCACGTCGCCGCTACCGCGATCAGCATCGCGCAGACCAACGCGGTCGCCCACCGGGTCCGTGGCGACACGTTGTGCCGCATCGCCCGCAAAATGCCTCGCGGAGAACGCAACTCGGCCATGTTGACGCTGAGGCGAACGTCGCCGATCGAGTCGCCGTCGTCGAACGCGGCCGCGAAACCGCGGCAGCGCTCGAACCTGTCCCCCGGGTCCTTGGCCAGCGCCGTGAAGAACACGTCGTCGAGGTACGCCAGATCCGGACGGTAGTCGCTGAGCCGGGGCGGGTCCTCGTGCAGGTGCTGGCTGATCACCGCGATCGGGTTCTCATGCTGGAACGGCGGTGAACCGGTCAACAGATGAAATGCCGTGGCGGCCAACGCATATTGGTCTGCGCGGCCATCGATGTTGGAACCCGTCAACTGTTCCGGCGCGGCGTAGGCGACGGTGCCCACCGCGACATTGGTCTCGGTGATGCCGCTGATGTCGCCGAGGTGGCGGGCTACCCCGAAGTCCGCCAACAGGATTCGGCGTTCCCCGCGCTCCTCGTCCTGGGGATGGGTGAGCAGGATGTTGGCGGGTTTGACGTCGCGGTGCAGCAACCCCCGGTCGTGCGCGTAGTCGAGCGCGCTCGCCACGGCGCGCACGATGTCGCACACCTCGTCGACGGGCATGCCGTCGGGGTAGCGCTCCTTCATCAGCCGGCTGGCGTCGGTGCCCTCGACATAGTCCATCGAGATCCACAGCTGGCCGTTGAATTCGCCGCGGTCGTGGACCCCGACGATGTGCGGATGCCACAGCGTGGCGGCCAGGTCGGCTTCCCGGTTGAACCTGTCGCGGAATTCGCCGTCCTTGGTGATCGTCTCGGCGAGGACCTTGATCACGTCGCGGCGCGGCAACCTGGGATGCAACGCCAGATAAACCTCGGCCATGCCGCCGGCGCCGAGCGGCCGCAAGATGGTGTAGCCGGCAAACGGCGCCCCGCTGGCGAGCCGCGACCCGCTGGCCTCGTCACGGCGGGCTTTTGCCGGCGGACTCGAGTTGACCGGCGGCACGCGCCGCATGAAGTGGTTCACGGTCGCCGAAGGAAGAGACTGAAAGCCCGCGCGCACCGCCTGACGACCCAGCCACGGGTTGCTCAGCAGCCCCCGACCGGCGTCCGGGCGCCGAGCCCTCCGTTTCATCTCGTCCATCAGTGACTGCCCCCTCGCTTTCTCCGCCTTTGGACGTAGTTGACCGATCCGGATCGGCGTCCGGATTTCACTTTGTTCACACCAATCCCGTCCGAATCATGCCGGAGACGCATGGGCGGCGGGCCAACGCAGGCTATGAGACAGCTATGAGTGGCCAAATTGAGACCGAAATTGACACAAAGCCAAGTCACAGGCGAGTCCAATGGAGAGCACCCGTTCCGCGGACCGATACTGGGGTAGTGAGTCGACCTGCCGCGCCCGTACTGACGATCCGGCACGACGGAGCCCAACAGTCTTTCGCCCCCGGCCACGAGGTGGTCGTCGGGCGTGATCTGTACGCCGACCTGCGCATCGCGGACCCGCGGATCTCTCGCGCGCACCTGTTTCTGCGCTTCGATCAGGGCCGATGGCGGGCGATCGACAACTCGCTGAACGGCACCTACCTCAACGGCTACCGGATGCCGGTGATCGATATCCACGACGGGCAGAGCATCAACGTGGGCAACCCGCAGGGACCCAGGTTGACCTTCCAGATCGGGTCCCAACAGGCGACCGTCCGGCCCACGCAGATGAGGTCGGTGCGAGACTCCGGGCCACCCACCCTGGCCTGGCCGATGAATCCCGAGCGGGGGCAGCCCCCGCAGCGGCCCGCGCCGCCGCCGCGACCGACCAGGGAGCAGACCCCGCGCCCCGGGCGTGCGCGCACCGGGCCCGTCCCGGCACCACCCAGGCCGCCGGGACCGCCCGGCCCGCCGCGCCCCTACCAGCACAAGGTGACACCGCCGCCGGCGCCGAAGCGCGAAGAGCTGACCACCGTCAACGCCAGACCGGCGCCTGCGAGCACGAAGCCGCCGGCCGAGTTCACCGTCGTCGACGCCAAACCCGGCGACGTGTCGAACCTGGCGACCAGGTTCGTGAAATTTCTCTCGCAGCGCTCGCCGGGCGCCCCGCGAACCCGCGGGACCACGGTCGGGGCCGGCACCGTCACCGTCGGTCGCGCCGCGGACAACGACATCGTCGTCGATGATGTGTTGGCCTCGCGCCAGCACGCCACGCTGTCGTTGACACCGCTGGGCACCGAGATTCGCGACCGCAGCGTCAACGGGACGTTCGTGAACGGCACCCGGGTCGGCTCGGCGATCCTGTCCGAGGGCGACGTGGTCACGATCGGCAACGTCGACCTGGTCTTCACCAACAGCACCCTGATCCCGCGCAAGGAGGCGGAGACCCGCACCGGCGGCCTGGAGGTGCGCGGCGTCAAGTACGTCGTCGACAACGGCAAACAACTACTGGACGACATCTCGCTGATCGCCCGGCCCGGCACGCTGACCGCCATCATCGGCGGGTCGGGGGCGGGCAAGACCACGCTGGCCCGGCTGATCGCCGGCTACGCGCAGCCCAGTTCCGGCTCGGTCACCTTCGAGGGCCACGACCTGCACGCCGAATACGCGTCGCTGCGCAGCAGGATTGGCATGGTCCCGCAGGACGACGTGGTGCACCGGCAGCTGACGGTGAACCAGGCGTTGGGCTACGCCGCCGAACTGCGGTTGCCGCCCGACACCAGCAAGGCCGACCGCACGCAGCGGGTCGCCCAGGTGCTCGACGAGCTCGATCTGACCAAACACGCCGACACCCGGGTGGACAAGCTGTCCGGCGGCCAGCGCAAGCGCGCCTCGGTGGCGCTCGAACTGCTGACCGGGCCGTCGTTGCTGATCCTCGACGAACCCACGTCGGGCCTCGATCCCGCGCTGGATCACCAGGTCATGATGATGCTGCGCCAGCTGGCCGACGCCGGGCGCGTGGTGATCGTGGTCACGCACATGTTGTCGTATCTGGACATCTGCGACCAACTGCTGCTGGTGGCGCCCGGCGGGAAGACCGCGTTCTGCGGTCCGCCGGGCGACATCGGCGACGCGATGGGCACCACGAACTGGGCCAAGATCTTCTCCAAGGTCGGCGCCGACCCCGACGAGGCGAACCGGCGCTTTCGGGCCCAGAACCAGGCGCCGGGCAACCGCGCGATGCCCGAGACCGAGCCGGCCGAGCTGGGCAAGCCGGTGCATACCAGTCTGCGGCGTCAGATCTCGACGATCGCGCGCCGGCAGGTCCGGCTGGTGGTCGCCGATCGCGGCTATTTCGTGTTTCTGGCGCTGTTGCCGTTCGTCCTCGGTTCGCTGTCGCTGACCGTGCCCGGTTCCAGCGGATTTCACATTCCCGCCCAGGGCGCCGGCACGCCCGACGAGTCCGCGCAGATCCTCAGCCTGCTGCTGCCGGCCGCGGCGTTCATGGGAATCGCGCTGACGATCCGCGACCTGGTCGGCGAGCGCGCCATCTTTCGGCGCGAGCAGGCGGTCGGCTTGTCGGGCAGCGCCTATCTGCTGGCCAAGACCGCCGTGTTCTGCGGCTTCGCCATCCTGCAGGCGGCGGTCATCACCGCGATCGTGGTGGCAGGCAAGGGCGCCCCGACCCGCGGGCCGGTGGTGATGGGCCATGGCACCGCCTTGGCGACCGTCGAGCTGTTCAGCACGGTCGCCGCGACGTGCGTGGCCTCGGCGATCCTCGGGCTGGCGATCTCGTCGGTGGTCCGCTCGACCGAGCAGGTCATGCCGTTGTTCGTGGTGGCGGTGATGGCGCAGCTGGTGCTGTGCGGCGGGATGGTGCCGGTGACCGGCCGGCTCGGGCTCGACCAGCTGTCGTTTGGGATGCCGACCCGCTGGGGGTATGCCGCGGCGGCGTCGACGGTCGACGTGCGCACGCTGGTGCCCGGTTCGGTGCTGCCGCAGGACCGGTTCTGGGAGCACACCGCGAAGATCTGGGCGTTCGACATGGCCATGCTGGCCGCGTTGTCGTTGCTCTACGCCTGCTTCGTCCGCTGGCGAATCCGATTGCGGCGTTGACTCTGCGTCCCTGGCGACAAAGTTCGAGTAGGGCCCGCCGCCAGCGCAGAGTCAATCGCGTTCAGCGCGCGCCGGTAGAGTGACGTCTCATCCATCCGCCGAAGAACGAGACGTTCGATCTGGTCGCCCGCACCAACACCGATCCCAAGGGCATCGTGCGGGCCGTCGACGAATACACGGTGCGGCCGTGGGGGCTGTACCTAGCCCGGCCCACTCCCGGCCGTGCCCAGTTTCATTACCTCGAGTCGTGGCTGCTGCCGTCGTTGGGCTTGCGCGCCACCGTCTTTCACTTCAACCCGGGCCACGAACGCGACTACGACTACTACCTCGACGTCGGCGAATACACGCCCGACCCGGCGACGTGGCGCTCCGAAGATCACTACCTCGACATCGAGGTGCGCACCGGGTCGGCGGCCTCACTGGCCGACGTCGACGAGCTTTTGGAGGCCGTGCGCCTCGGGCTGCTGACCCCGGACGTCGCCGAGCGCGCGGTGCTGCGGGCCACCACCGCCGTCGACGGCCTGGCCCGCCACGGCTATGACCTCCAGCGGTGGCTGGCCGGCCTGGGCATGGAGCTCAGCTGGCGCTGAAGTGATCCAGCAGCGCGTCCAAATCGGCGATCGCGCGCAGGGTGTCGTTGAGATGCGTGCACGTGCTGGTGCCCACGAATTCGCTTCGGACGCGGTGGCGTAACTCGCCGAGCGGCATGCCACGCACCCGCCCGGCGCTGCCGATGGCCCCGGGGCATTCCTGCCACGGCAGCACCCGCACCTCGGCGCTCACCGCCGCGATGGTCCGCGTCGAGGTGTCGACGGTGCCGGCCACCGTGTACTCGTGCACGATCGTCTCGACCAGCTCGTCGTCCATGTGGGAGTCGCGGAAATGGGCGTCAAACTCCACCGAATCGGCGTCCGACGGCCACATGTCGAGCCGCCGGAATCTGCGCATCCCACGTGCGCGAAGGGGGTCGACGTCATGCAGTCCGTCCAGGGGCGGCGCCACGGGTCCCCGGCCCGTCGGGACGACATCGTGTCGCCGGGCATAGTTCACCAGCGACGCCTCGGGCGCGAAACCCGCGCAGATTCCGGCCATCCGGTCCGCGACGCCCGCCGGCATCTTCTGCTCGACGCCGAGCGTGATTGCCGTGTGCTGCAAGCCGTATCCCGATACCAGCGCGGCGCCGACCCAATCGTCGAGCAACAGGTGAAGCAGGCTCGCCCGCCGGACTTCGTCGGGCAACAGCGCGGCGATCTTCGACCGGAAACCCGCACCGACGCGAGCGCCCCGCAGCGCATCCAGACCGCTGGCCGGCGGTGTGCACCACAGGTCGTCGATGACGAAATTGACCAGCCGCGCACCGACGCGGACCTCGCCGAGCACCTCGACGTCGCCCGTTCCCGTCGCGGACGCGTCGCGCGCCCGGAGGTCCACCAGCGACTCCCCCGGCCCGCCCGGATGCGTGTCGATGGTGCTCGTGCGCCGCAGCCGCCCCGCCACCAGCGGCGGCGCCGGGTCGACGACGGGCTGCCGCGGTCCGAGGATGTCGGTGACGAACGGCATGCACCGACGGTACCCGGTGCCTACGTCGTCGGTTTTCGGGCCGAGGGCGCGGGTACTTGGTTGGGTATGTCCTTGAGCGAGTACCGGCGCAAACGACCTTCCGGGCGCAGCCCGGAGCCGTCGGGGCGGAAGGGACGAAAGCGCTCTGGCAGGCCGAGCTTCGTCATCCAGCACCACGCGGCGCGCAGCGATCATTACGACTTCCGTCTCGAGATCGACGGTGTGCTGGTGTCCTGGGCGGTGCCCAAGGGGCCGTCGACAAACCCGAAGGACAAGCGGATGGCGCGCCGCACCGAGGATCACCCGCTGGAATACGCCACATTCGAGGGGGTTATACCGCGCGGCGAGTACGGGGCCGGCGGCGTCATCGTCTGGGACCGCGGCAGCTACACCAACGCTGGGGATCGCGAGATGACGGAGGGCCTTGCGCGCGGCCACCTTTCGTTCGTTTTGCACGGCGAGAAGCTGCGCGGCGGCTACGCGCTGACCAGGATCCGGGGCGGCAAGCAGGAGACCTGGTTGTTGGTCAAACGCAAGGACGAGGGCGCCGACGCGCGACGCAAACCCGTGAAGAGCCAACCCGAATCCGTGCTGTCCGGACGGACGTTGGACGACCTGTCGTGACGGATCTCGCCGGCCTGCCCGACTCCGTGCGCGCCGCGCTGCGCGACGAGCCGGTGCCGGACTGGCGGGCGCCGACGCTGGCCACCCTGACCGAGAAGCGGTTTTCCGATCCGAAGTGGATCTTCGAGCGCAAATTCGACGGCATGCGTTGCCTGGCGTTCGGCGACGGCGACCGAGTCAGGCTGCTGTCTCGAAACCGTAAGCAGCTCAACGGGACCTACCCCGAGCTGGTCGACGCGCTCGCGGCGCAACACGTCACCCGTTTCGTCCTCGACGGCGAGGTGGTCGCGTTCGACGGCCGACGCACCAGCTTCGAGCGGCTGCAGGCCCGCCTGGGCATTACCGATCCGAAGGTGGCACGCGCCTCCGACGTCCGCGTCTACTACTACGTCTTCGATCTGTTGCACCTCGACGGCAAGTCCACCGTCGACGTGCCGCTGGCCTGGCGTAAACGCTTGCTGCGCAGCGCTATTGACTTCACGGATCCGCTGCGCAACGCCCCGCATCGCGTCGAGGACGGGATCGCGGCCTACCGTCGCGCCTGCGAACGCGGCGACGAAGGCGTGATCGCCAAGCTCGCCGACTCCAAGTACGACGGGCGCCGGTCGCCGAACTGGCTGAAGTTCAAGTGCGTCCGCGATCAGGAGTTCGTCGTCGGCGGCTATACCGCCCCCAAGGGCAGCCGGATCGAGTTGGGCGCCTTGCTGATCGGCTACTACGACGACGGCGCGCTGGTCTACGCCGGCAAGGTGGGCACCGGCTTCGACGAGCCCACCCTGCGCAGCCTGCACAAGCAGTTGTCCCGAATCGGGCGGGACACACCGCCGTTCACCCGGGGATTGGTGCGCGAACGCGACGCCTGCTGGGTGCGCCCCGAGCTGGTGGTGCAGATCGGCTTCAGCGAATGGACGCGCGACGGCAAGCTGCGCCACCCGCGCTATCAAGGCCTGCGCACCGACAAGGAGCCCCGCGACGTGGCAAGGGAGACACGCTGATGCCCCACATTGACGTTGAGGTCACCCACGGCGATCGGGTGCTGTTTTTCTCCGACGGGATCACCAAACGCGATCTCGTCGACTACTACTGCGCGGTGGCCGACACGATGCTGCCGCACGTCAAGGGCCGGCCGCTCAACGTGCAGCGGTTCCCGCGCGGCATCGGCGAAAAAGGGTTCCTGCAACAGGATTTCGACGGTTCGATGCCGGACTGGATGAACGGTATCAAGGTCGAGAAGGAAGGCGGCACGCTCGTGCATGCGGTGGCCGAACGCCCCGAAGCGCTCGGCTGGCTGGCCAACCAGAACTGCATCACGGTGCACATCTGGCAGTCACGCCGCGACCGGCTGCACAACCCCGACCGCCTGGTCTTCGACCTGGACCCGTCCGGTGACGACTTCGCCGTGGTGCGCGCGACGGCCCGTGCGACGGCCGCGGTGCTCGACGACCTCGGGCTGGCTTGCTATTTGCAGACCACCGGGTCGCGTGGGCTGCATGTGGTGGTGCCGATCCGCGGCGATTCCGACTTCGACACCGCGCGGCAATTCGCGCGGGACGTCGCGGAGGTCGTCGTCGCCGACGACCCCGACCACCGCACCCTGGAAGCCCGCAAATACAACCGCAGCGACCGCGTGTACCTCGATGTCATGCGAAACGCCTACGCGCAGACGGCGGTTGCGCCGTACTCGGTGCGCGCCCGCGCCGGCGCGCCGGTGGCCACCCCGCTGGAATGGGACGAACTGGACCGGCGGGGCTTGCGGGCGGATCGGTTCACCCTGTGCGACGTTCCCAAACGCCTGCGCGAGCAGGGCGATCCGTGGGCCGACATGTCCCGGCACGCCCGCGCACTCGCCGGCCCCCGGCGGCGCCTGGACAAGCTTCGTGCCTGAACTGCCTGACGTGGAAGGGTTTCGGCGCGAGCTGGCCACGACGCTGCCCGGTCGCCGGATCGACCACGTCGAAGTCCACGATCCCGGCATCCTGCGCAACAGCACCGCCCCGGCGCTCGGACGCGCGCTGCGCGGCCATCGCTTCGCGGCCCCGCGCCGGCACGGCAAGTGGCTGATCCTGCCGACCGACGGCCCGGTGCTGCTGATCCATGGCGGGATGACCGGCCACCCGTACTACGCGGCCGACGGTGCCGAGCCCATCGGATACGAGCGGCTGGTGCTGGCCCTGGACGAGGGCGAACTGCGCTACGCCGACCTGCGCAAGCTGCGCGGGGTGTGGCTGGCCCGCGACGACGACGACGTCGCCGACGTGACGGGACCGCAGGGCCCCGACGCGCTGGGCATTGGCCTGCGCGCGTTCCGCGACGTGCTCGACGGCCGGTCCGGGCGGCTCAAGCCGACGCTGATGGATCAGTCCGTGATCGCCGGGCTCGGCAATCTGCTCACCGACGAGATCTGTTGGCGGGCCCGCATCGCCCCGAGACGCCCGGTGGCCGAGCTGGATGCCGACGAGGTGCGCGGATTGCACGGCGCGCTCACGCAGGTGCTGCGCACCTCGGTGCGGCATGGCCGGGTGCCCGGCCTGTCGCGGTGGCTCACCGGGGCGCGTGACGAGCCGGACCCGACCTGCCCGCGCTGCGGCACCCGCCTGCAACACGGGCGCATCAACGGTCGAACGTCCTGGTGGTGCCTCCGATGTCAGCCGCGCTGACGCGGCGTAATCTCACCAGCTATGAGCTGCATCGGGCGCAGTTGGATGCCGATCGCGGCCGCGACGGTGCTCGCGGCCGGCCTTCCGGCCATGTCCCCGCAAGCGCGGGCGGATCTGCACAACATCACCTACCGGGCCAGGATCGACGCGCTGACCACCGGCAGCCAGGCCATCTTCGTGACCGGCGCCGGCCGGACGAGCAGCACCAACCTGCCGTCGATGCCCGGCAACGCATTTGAGGCCAACGCCGTGCTGCCCGATCCGAAGCAGGCCGGGATGCAGATCGTGCTGCGCTGGCCCTATTCGGCCAATGTGCATTGCGAGATCGATGTGGACGACGCCGTTTTCACCCAGGTGGATCGGCGGGTGACGCCGGCGCCCAGTGGCGGCGATCCCGCGAGCGGCATCCTGCAGTGCGGTGCCACGCCGGACAGGCTAGGGCTGCCATCCGGTTGAGTCGGCCCACTCGCGCGCCCGCCGGTAGGCATCGAGAAACCACGGCTCCTTGGCTTCGGCGTACTGGGCCGCATTCTCGGCCGCGCGCTTGACGGCCAGATAGTCCTCCCGCACCCCGGCGTTGGCCTTAAGCCAGTCGACGAAGAGCAGCGCGAACCGCTGATTGGGCCAACCGTCCACCCGAATATGCACGTTCGTCGGCCGGCCGGGATCCGCCGACGCGTGAAACCGCTTGTGCCACAACGACGGATCGCTTCCGTGGGCAACGTCGGCGGTGATGTGTTCCAGGCGGGGATACCCGGCGGAAAGCAACGGTTCAGCGAGTTCGTCTGCCACCGTAAGGGATTCGACGGTGATCTGGATGTCGATGACGTCCTTGGCGTCATAGCCGGGGACGGCGGTGGATCCGATGTGGTCGACGCGCAACGCCCGCTGGCCGCACGCCGTCTTCAACCGGTTGATGATGCGCTGCGCCTGCTCCGGCCAGGTCGGGTCGGCCGGCACCAGCCGCGCCGGCGCCTTGGCGACCTGACGTTGCGCGAGGTTGTGCGCGAACGGCACGACGCGGTTGTTCCACACGTCGTGCGCCCGCTGAATCAAATCCGCTTGCGTGCCCGAGTTATCCAGCCAGATGTCGGCGACGGCGCGGCGTTGCTCGTCGCTGGCCTGGGCGGCGATGCGGGCGCGGGCGTCCTCTTCGGGCATGCCCCGCTGTTCGATTAGTCGCCGCAGCCGCACCTCGACGTCGGCGTGCACGATGACCACCAACGGGAACAGCGGCGCCATCCCCGATTCCACCAGCAGCGGAATGTCTTCGACGACCACCGCGTCCTCGTGCACCGCCGCGATGATCTCCGCGCGCCGCTTGCCCACCAGCGGGTGCACGATGCCATTGAGCTTCTGGCGCGACTCGTCGTCGCGGAAAGCCTTGGCGGCCAACGCCGGACGGTCCAGCGCCCCGTCGGGAAGCAGGATGCCGTCCCCAAACGCGTCGACTAGCGCCGCGAGGCCCTCGGTGCCGGGCTCGACCACCTCGCGCGAGATGACGTCGCCGTCGACGATGATCCCGCCGCATTGCGCGAAGGTGGCGGACAGCACCGACTTGCCGGCGCCGATGCCACCGGTGAGCCCGATGCGCAGCATCGGCTATTAGGCGTTGCCGGCGAGCTTTTCCCGCAGCGCGGCCAGTTGGGCGTCGCTGGCAAGCGAACCACCCGCGGCCTTTTCCTGCGGCGCGCTGCTGGACGACGATTCCTCGGAGCCGTGTCCGGCCGCCTCGGCGGCAGCGAACTTCTCCATCTGCGTGGTGTGCATCTTGTGCCGGCGCTCGGCCTCGGCGTAGCGCGCTTCCCACTCGTTACGCTGGGCGTCGAATCCCTCAAGCCACTCGTTGGTTTCGGAGTCGAAGCCCTCGGGGAAGATGTAGTTGCCCTGCTCGTCGTAGCTGTCGGCCATGCCGTACTTCGCCGGGTCGAACTCGTCGTGGTAGTCCTCGTTGGCTTGCTTGAGCGACAACGAGATTCGGCGACGCTCCAGGTCGATGTCGATGACCTTGACCATCGCGTCGTCGCCGACGGCGACCACCTGGTCGGGCACCTCGACGTGGCGCTCGGCCAGCTCGGAGATGTGCACCAGACCCTCGATGCCCTCCTCGACGCGGACGAACGCACCGAACGGAACGAGCTTGGTGACCTTGCCCGGCACGATCTGGCCGATGGCGTGGGTGCGGGCGAAGTGCCGCCACGGGTCTTCCTGGGTTGCCTTGAGCGACAACGAAACCCGCTCGCGGTCCATGTCGACGTCGAGCACCTCGACGGTCACCTCGTCGCCCACCTGGACCACCTCGGACGGGTGGTCGATGTGCTTCCAGGACAGCTCGGAGACGTGCACCAGGCCGTCCACCCCGCCCAGGTCGACGAACGCGCCGAAGTTGACGATCGAGGAGACCACACCCTTGCGGATGGTGCCCTTCTGCAGCTGGTTGAGGAACTCGCTGCGCACCTCGGACTGGGTCTGCTCCAGCCAGGCGCGCCGCGACAGCACCACGTTGTTGCGGTTCTTGTCCAGCTCGATGATCTTGGCCTCGATCTCCTTGCCGATGTACGGCTGCAGGTCGCGCACGCGGCGCATCTCGACCAGCGAGGCGGGCAGGAAGCCACGCAGCCCGATGTCGAGGATCAGGCCGCCCTTGACGACCTCGATGACGGTGCCCTTGACGGCCTCGTCCTTCTCCTTGAGCGCCTCGATGGTGCCCCAGGCGCGCTCGTACTGGGCGCGCTTCTTGGACAGGATCAGCCGACCCTCTTTGTCCTCCTTGGTGAGGACGAGGGCCTCGACCTCATCGCCGACGGTAACGACCTCGTTGGGGTCGACATCGTGCTTGATGGAGAGCTCGCGGGCGGGGATGACCCCTTCGGTCTTGTAGCCGATGTCGAGGAGCACCTCGTCCCGGTCCACTTTGACGATCGTGCCTTCGACGATGTCGCCATCGTTGAAATACTTGATCGTTTTGTCTATTGCGGCGAGAAAGTCCTCGCTGGTGCCTATGTCGTTGACGGCTACTTGCGGCGAGGTGACGGTGGGACTCGGCATATTGTTGGGTTGCTCCGGACAGGGTCTGGTCGTAGGGACAAATACGAGGGTTTACCCATCGAGGCTACTCGACAGGGCACACGCTGGACAAACCACACCATCCGTCGCGTGCGTAACGCCACGGCGAATTTCAGCGGGATTTGCGGCCTTTACGTTACACAGGCGCCGCTAATGGGCCGCCGCGTCCCAGCTGCGGCCGTATCCCACCGACACCTCCAGCGGCACGTCGAGCGGGTACGCGCCACCCATCTTGTCGCGCGCCAGCGCCTCGACCTGCTCCCGCTCGCCGGCCGCGATTTCGAATAACAGCTCGTCGTGCACCTGCAGCAGCATCCGCGACGCCAGCCCGGCCGCCTTGAGCGCCTTGTCGACCTCGATCATCGCCACCTTGATGATGTCGGCCGCGCTGCCCTGGATCGGCGCGTTGAGCGCCGCCCGTTCGGCGGCCTCGCGGACCTGGCGGTTGCTGCTGTCCAACTCGGGCAAATACCGCCGCCGGCCCAGCACGGTGGACGTGTAGCCGTCCTTGCGGGCCTGCTCGACGACCTCCATCAGGTAGTCGCGCACCCCGCCGAACCGGGCGAAGTACTGGTCCATCTGGTCCTTGGCCTCTTCGGTGGAGATCTTCAGCTGCGCGGACAACCCGTACGCGCTCAGGCCGTAGGCCAGGCCGTAGGACATCGCCTTGACCCGGCGGCGCAGCTCGGCGGTGACCTCCTCGATCGGCACGCCGAACGCGCGCGACGCCACGAACGAATGCAGGTCCTCGCCGGTGTTGAACGCCTCGATCAGGCCCGCGTCGCGGGACAGGTGCGCCATGATCCGCATCTCGATCTGGCTGTAGTCGGCGGTCATCAGCTCGGTGTAACCCTTGCCGACGACGAACGCGTCGCGGATCTGGCGGCCGGCGTCGGTGCGGATCGGGATGTTCTGCAGGTTGGGCTCGGTCGAGGAGAGCCGGCCGGTGGCGGCGATCGTCTGGTTGAAGGTGGTGTGGATGCGCCCGTCGCCGGCCACCGCGTTCAGCAGCCCGTCCACGGTGACCTTGAGCCGGGTCACGTCGCGGTGGGCCAATAGGTGCTGCAGAAACGGGTGCCCGGTCTTGTCGAACAGCGACTGCAGGGCGTCGGCGTCGGTGGTGTAGCCGGTCTTGGTGCGCTTGGTCTTCGGCATCTCGAGCTCGTCGAACAGCACCACCTGCAGCTGCTTGGGTGAGCCCAGGTTGATCTGCTTGCCGATCACCGCGTAGGCGGCCTCGGCGGCGTCGCGGATCTGGTCGCCGAACTGGCTCTGCAGCTCGGTGAGCATGCCCAGATCGACGGCGATGCCGGCGGACTCCATGTCGGCCAGCGCCTGCTGGACCGGCAGTTCCATCTCGCCCAGCAGCGCGGTGGAATCGATGCGGTCCAGTTCGGCGTCCAGCGCGTCGGCCAAATCCGCCACGGCGCGGGCCCGCAGGATCGATGTTTGGACCGCCTGTTCGTCGGTTCCCTCGATATCGTCGAGCAGCGAAAGTTGTTGCTGTTCACTGGTTTCCGCGCGCAGCTCGCGCCGTAGGTAGCGCAGCGACAGGTCGTCCAGGGTGAAGCTGCGCTGCCCGGGCCGCACCAGGTAGGCCGCCAGGGCGGTGTCGGAGGTGACGCCGTTGAGTGTCCAGCCGCGGCCCGCGAGATCGTGGATGGCCAGCTTCGCCTCGTGCAGCGCTTTGGGTTTGGCGGCGTCGGCCAGCCAGGCCGCCAACGCGGCGTCGTCCTCGGGGGTCAACGTCGCGGTCTCGAGGTAGGCGCCGTCGCCGTCGGCCGCGGCGATGGCCAGCGCCGTGGCGTCGCCGTCGTAGGGCAGATGGGTGCCGACGACGGCCAGCCCGGCCCGGCGTCCGTCGTCGGCGTGCTCGGCCAGCCAGTGCGCCACCGTGCCGGGCTCCAGCGCGCCGCCGCGCACGTCGAAGCCCTCGTCGACCTCGGGCTCGACGGCGGCCAGCGTGTCGAACAGCCGGTCGCGCAGCACCCGGAACTCCAGGTCGTCGAAGAGGCGGTGAATTTGGTCGCGGTCCCACGGCTGCATCCGCAGCGTGTCCGGGGTCTGCGCCAGCGGCACATCCTTGACCAGCTCGGTGAGGTCGCGGTTGAGGATGACGCCGGCGACATGCGCCCGCAGCGCGTCGCCCACCTTGCCGCGCACCGCGTCGACGTTGTCGACCAGTCCCTGCAGCGAGCCGTATTCCACGATCCACTTGGAGGCGGTCTTCTCCCCCACGCCCGGGATGCCGGGCAGGTTGTCGCTGGGATCGCCGCGCAGCGCGGCGAAGTCCGGGTACTGCGCCGGGGTCAGGCCGTACTTTTCGACGACGGCCTCGGGCGTGAAGCGGGTGAGCTCGCTGACGCCCTTGCGCGGGTACAGCACCGTCACGTCGTCGCTGACCAACTGCAGCGAGTCGCGGTCGCCGGTGACCACCAGCACCCGGTAGCCCTCGTTCTCGGCCTGGGTGGCCAGCGTCGCGATGATGTCGTCGGCCTCGAATCCGGGCTCGGCGAGCACCGTAATACCCAGTGCGGCAAGGACTTCCTTGGTGATGTCGATCTGGCCGTGGAACTCGTCGGGCGTCGTGGAGCGGTTGGCCTTGTACTCCGGATAGCGCTCGGAGCGAAACGTCTGCCGCGACACGTCGAATGCGGCGGCGATGTGCGTCGGGGCCTCGTCGCGCAGCAGGTTGATCAGCATCGCCGTGAAGCCGTAGACCGCGTTGGTGGTCAGCCCGCCGCGGGTCTTGAAGTTCTCCGCCGGCAGGGCGTAGAACGCCCGGAACGCCAGCGAATTGCCGTCCAGCAGCATCAGCGTGGGTTTGGTTTGTTCCTCGATCGCGGCGGGCACGGCTTTCACTCTAGGCACTCGGTACGACGAGACCTGGCGTGCCCAAACAAGCGCTTGGTAGTGTTGGCGGGTGCCCGAGGTCACCAGTCAACAACCCGCGATCGACGGATGGTTCGCCACCGACGAGGACGGCCGTACGCATCTGATCGGCAGCAAGTGCCCGCAGTGCGGCACCTACGTGTTCCCGCCCCGCGAGAACAACTGCCCCAACCCGGCGTGCAGCAGCGACGCCCTGGAGTCCGTCGCGTTGTCCACCCGCGGAACGCTGTGGAGCTACACCGAAAACCGGTATCCCCCGCCGGCCCCCTACCCCGCGCCGGAGGACTTCGAGCCGTTCGCGATCGCCGCGGTGGAACTCGCCAACGAGGGAATCATCGTGCTGGGCAAGGTGGTTGAGGGCACGCTGGCGGCCGACCTGAAGGTGGGCATGGAGATGGAGCTGACCACCATGCCGCTGTTCACCGACGACGAGGGCGTGCAACGGATCGTGCACGCGTGGAGGCGTGCCGACGACGATGCAGAGCGCAGCGATGAGGAGGAGCGGCACAAATGACGAGCGTCATGACCGCACCCGAACCGCTGTACATCCTCGGCGCCGGCATGCACCCGTGGGGCAAGTGGGGCCGGGACTTCACCGAATACGGTGTCGTCGCCGCGCGCGCCGCGCTGGCCGAGGCCGGCCTGGATTGGCGGCAGATCCAGTTGGTCGCCGGCGCGGACACCATCCGCAACGGCTATCCGGGTTTCATCGCCGGATCGACGTTCGCGCAGAAGCTCGGCTGGAACGGTGTGCCGGTCAGCTCCAGCTACGCCGCGTGTGCCAGCGGCTCGCAGGCGTTGCAGAGCGCGCGCGCCCACATCCTGGCCGGGTTCTGCGACGTGGCGTTGGTAGTCGGTGCGGACACCACCCCGAAGGGCGCGTTCGCCCCCGTCGGCGGCGAACGCAAGAACGACCCCGACTGGCAGCGCTTCCACCTCATCGGCGCGATGAATCCGGTGTACTTCGCGCTGCTGGCGCGCCGGCGGATGGACCTCTACGGCGCGACGTCGGAGGACTTCGCCGCGGTGAAGGTGAAGAACTCGCGGCACGGCCTGCAGAACCCAAATGCCCGCTACCGCAAGGAATCCTCGGTCGAGGACGTGCTGGCCAGCCCGGTGGTTTCCGACCCGCTGCGGCAGCTGGACATCTGCGCCACCTCCGATGGGGCGGCGGCGTTGATCGTGGCCAGCGCGGAGTTCGCCCGCAAGCACCTGGGCTCGCTCGAGGGCGTGCCGTCGGTGCGCGCGGTGAGCACGGTGACACCGCAGTACCCGCAACACCTGCCCGAATTGCCGGACATCGCAACGGATTCCACCGCGGTGGTGCCCGGGCCCGATCGGGTGTTCAAGGACCAGATCCTGGATGCGGCCTACGCCGAGGCCGGCATCGGGCCCGAAGACCTGAGCCTGGCCGAGGTCTACGACCTGTCGACCGCCTTGGAGCTGGACTGGTATGAGCATTTGGGGCTGTGCGCCAAGGGCGAGGCCGAGCAGTTGCTGCGCAGCGGCGCGACGGCGATCGGCGGTCGCGTGCCGGTCAACCCCTCCGGCGGACTGGCGTGCTTCGGCGAGGCGATCCCGGCGCAGGCGATCGCGCAGGTCTGCGAGCTGACCTGGCAGCTGCGCGGGCAGGCCACCGGCCGGCAGGTGGAGGGGGCGACCGTCGGCGTCACCGCCAACCAGGGCCTGTTCGGCCACGGCTCGTCGGTGATCGTCGCGCGCTAGCTTTGCGCCCCCTCGCCGAAACTGCGCCCAGAGCGTGAAAACCGCGGGAACTTCGATCTGACCGCAGTCTCGATGCGCTTAACCGTCCTCTTTGGGCGCGTCCCCGAGCGTTTCCAGCACGACTTCGGCGACCCGCTTCATGCTGGTCCGCCGGTCCATGGCGGCGCGTTGAATCCACTTGAACGCCTCGGGCTCGGTCATGCCCTGTTTGACCTGTAGCAGGCCCTTGGCCCGCTCGACGATCTTGCGGGTCTCCAGCCGATCCGCCAACGTCGCGACCTCGTGTTCCAGCTCGGTGATCTCGGCGAACCGGCTGACGGCCAGTTCGATGGCCGGGATCAGATCGCTGACGGTGAACGGCTTCACCAGATACGCCATCGCGCCGGCGTCGCGTGCCCGCTCGACGAGGTCGCGCTGGCTGAAGGCGGTCAGCACCACGATCGGCGCGATGCGTTTGCTGGCGATCTCCGACGCGGCGTCGATTCCGTCGCGGCGCGGCATCTTGACGTCCATGATCACCAGATCGGGCTTGTGCTGCTCGGCCAGTTCGACGGCCTCCTGACCGTCGCCGGCCTCCCCGACGATGTCGTAACCCTCGTCCCGCAGCATCTCGGCCAGATCCATC